>JBJECV010000166.1:0-28124 GCA_051871435.1 Sodaliphilus sp.
GGTTTTGGTAGGTGGTTGCCACACCATATTCGGTGCCACGATAGGAGAACGATTTAAATGCATTGCCATGCACCACGCTATTGAGCGAAGCGGTGTTCATAGAGCAATACATGGTGCCATCTTTAAATAATGTGGGATAGTATTGCTGACCGATAGCCCAGAAGTCGGTGCCCGATTCCGGTACCACGCGCGGCGACAGACCGAGTTTCACAGCCACGCCGGCATCGTCTTCTTGGAGGGGTTTCACATAACTTGGGGTGGTTTCGCACACGCCATTAGAGATGGTGTAGCGCAGCACCTCGCTTTGCTCTCCGGAAGCACCGGCAGCGAAGAAGATGTAGCCATTGGTGAGGTTGCCCGAGAGTCCGAGGCAATCGCCCACGCGCGCTTTGCCATCGTAGTTGGTGGTGGAGAGGAGCGTTCTGGGTTTAGCGTTGTCGTTGTCCCATACATACACTTTGAGGGGTTTCACATTGTCGGTGGTGGCGGTGGCAAGGTTGCAAGCCACGATTTTGCCGTCGAAGTATTTCACGTCAATCACCTTCAGCGTGCCTTCGGTCACGTCGGTCATATCGAGTTCTTTCACAAATTCGCCGGTTTGTGCGTTCACCACCGAGATTTTGCCATCTTCGGCATTCACCACATAGAGTTTGCCGGCTCCGAAATCCATATTTCTTGCCTTGCTGAAAGAGGAGAGCCAAGTGGAGTTGGTTTTTCCGCTATTTTCGCTATAGTTCCACACTTCGGTGAAAGTGAGTGGCGGGTTCTTTCCTTCGCCGCTGAGCGAAATCACTTTAGAATACGAACCCGAAGTGAGGGTTACAGTGCCCGAGTGGCTACCGGTGACGGTGGGTTTATAGGTAATCGACAGTGTGCCGCCCGAAGAAGGCAGCGAAGTGGGGCTCACGCTAAATCCGGTGCCGCTCACAGCCACGGAGATATTGGCAGTGACGCCGGTGGTGGTGATGGTAGCGGTTTTGGTGCTTGATTCATCCAGATATACAGCGCCAAACGACACGCTTGTTACATTCGACGAGATGCCCGAATCGGTGCCCTCGCTGAGGTTGAATTTCTTGAGTGTGGAGTTACCGTTGCTCACCGTTACACTGGCGGTTTGGGTTTTGTAGCCGGTTTTGCTCACGCGCACGGTATAGGTGCCGGCAGTCACATCGAAGAAGCCATACACACCATTGTGGTAATTGTCGGTGGTCATGGATTGCACCACGGTGCCCGACGAATTGAGCAATTCCACCTTAGCGCCATTAACGGCGAGGTAGTTGTCGCGATTGCGGTGGGTGTAGCTACTGTAGCCGCAGGTTTTGGAAGTGTTGCGAATATCGCCAATCACACAGCCCTTGATGCCGGTGGAGTTGCCCTTCGGATATTCCATATAGGCGCGAGCGAGCTGCCAAGCGAGGAAACGGTTGTACACGTCGCTCTTCATACGCAGTGTTTCGGGGCGATAGTCGTGGAACCAAGTTTCCACCAAGTAGCCCACTTGAGTGTTGGTGCGGAGCACACCGAGGTTCCAGCCGTTGAACGAATAGTCGTTGAGTGCACGTGGAGTGCTGTAGGTTACGTCGGTGAGTTTGTTCACATCGTGCTGTTGGGCAGCGGTTAAAGCGAATTTTTTAGAGCCCGACACAGCTTCGGTGGAATTGGTGGAGGCAGTGCCACGGTATTCCGAAATCACATAGTTGGCGCTATTGTTGGCACCGTTGGAGTGGAGCGAGATGAAATAGCCGCCATAACTATTGGATTGCGAAGCGATGGTACTGAGTGCCAAGTCGTCGGCGCTGGTGTTGGTGGTGCGCGACATTTTGGTGCTAATGCCGAGGGCATTGAGGAACGCGCTCAGTTTCTGACCACGCACCAAGTTGCCATCACTTTCATAGAAGCGTTGCGAAGAAGTGAAGCCTAATTCCGAGGGGAGGTCGGTGGGTCGGTCGTTGCTATCGTGGCCACCGTGACCGGGGTTGATGTAGCATTTCGACGAACTGCTGGCGGCACTTGCCGAGAGCGACAAAGCCATAGCGAAAACGAGGGTAGAAACAAATTTTTTCATCATGGCTTATTTTTCTTGAATGGTCATTACATAAATATTGCCTTCCGTGCTGTGGTATGCCACTTGTGTGCCATCTTCGCTCACAGCCGGAAACATTTTAATCTCGGAGGACGTGGTGGAGAGCTGCTGGCGATTGGTGCCATCGGCGCCCACAATCACGATTTCGGAGGAGGTGTACACCGTGCCATCGTCGTGGTCTTCCATTGCCACGATGTAGTCGTTGCCACGCCACACGGGAGCGTGAAGCGGACCGAGGTTCACCAATCCGGAGCCATCAAGGTTGCTCACGTAGGCGTCATTTCCCGCCACAAAGAGCAGATGGGTTTTGTCGGGTGAAATGCTACTCCAGCAGTAGTTCACATCGCGTTCGGGAGTGGACAGCGGGTCGACCACGGTGCGCGTGCCATTGTTGTAGAGCACCAGTTTCAGGTCTTCTTCCGTTACGAAAATATTGTTGGCTTTTTGGCGCTTCACGGCACGGCGGCTCACTTGCTCGCCTTCCATGCCCATCTGGGCTTGGTCGTCGGAGAGATTGATGTGATTAAAGTGGTCGAGATGCTCAGCCACGGTGCTCGCTTCTCCCGATTGGATGTTGATGGCATGCAGCGAGAGCTCCATGGTGGCATCGTTGAGCGTGCGGCACACCACGGTTTGCCCGTCGTCGGTGATGGCAGGCATATAGCCTGCGGCTCTGCCTTCGATGAGCGATTTATAGGAATTGTCGGCGAGATTAATCACGCCCAATCCGGAATAGTCTTCTCCACTAACGAGGATTTGGTTCGACCCCGGAACGAAGATGGGGTGGTACACCTTGGAGGCGGTGGGCACTTGCTTCACTTGTGTGACCTCAAACTTCTGCGCCCTTGCCACAGGAGCAAGCAGAGCGGCGCAAAGTGCACACAGCGTAATTGCTTTGGGGATTTGAAAGAAATGTTTCATCGTTAAGATTATTTGTTAATGTTAATGATTCGATGCTTAAGTGGGAGTTTTTTCACTAAAATGTGAGCACGACATCTGCTCAAAATTTTAAGTCTGTTTTTCCCGCTAATTAGTCAAGTTGTCACAAAGTTATAAAATTTTCAACAATATTTCCAAATTCACCCGCCATTTTTTTTGATTTTTATCTTCAGATATTCAATGTGTGCCCCCTCGCCGCGTTGACTCGTTGACTTGTAGACTTTGATAATAGGGGCAAAAAAAATCCCGGATATCACTATCAGGGATTGCTTAACTAATTAACCTTCTAATACCATTAACATAAACCTTAAACAATAATGAAACAAAAACCGTCGTCACGACGCTTAGAATTTCATAACCTTAAAAACTAATACCATGAAAAACCAATGCAAAATTAGATGATTTATGTTATACAACATAATTTTTCAGCAAGTTTTTGCCGTTATTTAACCTTTATTAACTTTTTGGGGTATATTTTGCGGTCAATTTGCCATAAAATAGCATAATTTTGCGCAATCTTGATATGAAAATGAGTAATTTTGTGGCATAAATCCATCAATTGAACAATAACAGATGAAACGCATCCTTCTTTTTCTCTTGCTGTTGGGCGCTTTGCAGATGAGCGGTGCCACCAAAATTGCCGTGCTAAGTGATATTCACGCATTGAGTCCCCGCTTGGTGGAGCCTGAAAGCGGCGCATTTTTGAAATATGCCGATGCCAATATGCGTATGGTGAAAGAAAGTAGCGAGATTTTGTCGGCCGCAATTGCGCAACTCCTGGAGGAGCATCCCGATGTGGTGCTCGTGGCGGGCGACCTTACCAATAATGGCGAGCGCCTGAGCCATGAGTGGGTGGTGTCGCAATTCAATGTTTTGCAGCGCCACGGCATCCAAGTGCTTGTGGTGCCCGGCAACCACGATATCAGCAACCCCTACGCTAAGGCATTTCACGCCCTCCACGCCACTGAAGCTGCCACCATCACTCGCGCCGAATTTCGCCGACTGTATGAGTCGTTTGGCTACGGTGCCAACTCTGTTGCCGACGATGCCTCGCTCTCCTACGTGGCAGAGCCGGTGGAGGGCTTGGTGGTGATAGGCATCGACAGCAATAGAGATGAGGAAAATTTGCTCAAAAGCCGTGGCGACAGCATCACACTTTACCATACCGCAGGGCGTGTGAAGCCCTCCACCCTGCAGTGGGTGTCGGCACAAGCCCGCGAGGCGCGCGCCCGGGGCAAACAAGTGGTGGCAATGATGCACCACCACTGCGTGGAGCACTTCGATGGCGAAGCGCGGATGCTTCGAGAATATGTGGTGGAAGATTGGGAAGAAGTGCGCAATGCCCTCATCCACGCCGGCGTGCATGTGATTTTTACCGGGCATTTACACATCACCGACATCGCGCGCGACTATAATAATGGCGATTCCATCACCGATGTAGCCACCTCGTCGCTTTCCGCTTATCCGTTTCACTATCGCATCGCCACCGTCGACGGCCACCGTATGGACGTGGATACCCGGCAAGTGAGCGCCGTGCCATCGAATCCCATACTGCTTGCCGCCGGCAAAGCCCATGTGGAGAATGCCGTGGAGGGGTTGATGACAGGAATGCTGAATCGCGGATTGCAAAAAATAGATGGAATTTTGAAAAAGTATGCCGGCATAATGACACAGATGGGCGGACCGGCGGAATTCAACGTGCTCAACCGCCGAGAAGAAATCCTCGCCCTCAGCAGAAAGCATCTGCTACCGTTGGCTCAAGCCGCAATGGTGGCACTCTACGAAGGCAACGAAGGCGCCAATCCGCAATCCGAGCAAATCATAGCCGATATGGAAAATGGGATGAAGCAAGTGTTAGCCACCATCCTTCCCGACGATTCCGCCAATTTTATACACGAATTTGTGCAGGAAAACCTGATGCCACAGCTGCGCAACATACTCCGCAGCATGCTCCAAGACCGCAACCACTGCGGCACCCCCCAAGAAACCATCGTCAACGACCGCCTCACCTCCCTCCCCCTCTAACACCACCCAAAGCGTTAACAAAGTTAGCACCATCCGCCCAATCCGGTTTGTAACCTACCGCATTTATTATCTCCAAACGTCGAACAACTGTTAAAAACATCCGTCAAATCATCACTTTTCTTCCCAAATTCTTGCTCAACACAAATAAAAGTCGTACCTTTGCAACACCAGAACCCGCCAAGCCTCTCAACGATGCTCAAATGAGCGGGTCGTTTTTTTATATGCACATGACAGAAAGAATACCATTTGGCAAACATTATACAGAAGGACAGAGTCTTATCACTCTTCTTCAATCAAGGGGATTGTCGATAACCGATGTGAACAAAGCTAACCACTACCTTACTCATATCGGCTATTATCGTTTGTCCGCCTATATGTACCCTTTACTTCGAGTTCCCAAAGAACAACACTTATACAAGCCGGGAGCAACCTTCAGCAAGGTCATGATGCTTTATCGTTTCGATAAGAAGCTCCGTTTGCTGTTGTTCAACGAAATAGAGAAGATAGAGGTGGCAGTGCGCAGTGCCATTGTCAAACATGGTTGTGAGGTAACCGGCGACCCTTTCTGGATGACCAATCCAAACAACTTCTCCAACCCTATCAAGTTCAACAAGACTATTCGCCTGATTGAGGATGTGCTGAATCACTCAAGGGAAGAATTTATTACCCATTTCAAGGAAACCTACTCCGACCCCTTTCCTCCTGCATGGATGTTGTCAGAGATACTGCCGTTAGGAGTAATGACAAATATATACTCCAATATCAAGAATAAGAAGATTAAGAAAAGGGTGTCCCAGTCCTTTCATCTACAAATAGCCCCATTCGAGTCGTGGATGACCATTGTTACACTGACGAGAAATCTTTGTTGTCACCATGCACGCGTTTGGAACAAACAGAACACACTACGCCCCATGATACCTAATATCATAGTGAAACCATGGATAAACCTGCCAACAGATACGCTCAGGATTTATTTTGATATGTGCATCATCAAATACTTTCTCAATATTATATCTCCGGGAAATGACATGTTGGGTAAGATGCGGGCACTTTTCGCTGAATATCCCGAAGTTGACCTCGGCGCACTGGGTTTCCCATCAGGCAATTGGCTGGAAGAGCCATTGTGGAGCACTCGATAACGAAGACAGGGACCGAAAAAAAGGTATGGAAGACCTTGGGGTTATTTTTTGGGGGAGTTGCGGTATTCTTCGGCGGATTGGTTGAGTGCTGCTCTGGCGGCGTTGAATTCTTCGTTGAATTGTGCTTCGCTGATTTGGTATTCGGGGTCGTCTTTGTGTCGGCCGGCGAGTTGGTCGTTAGCTTCCTTAGCTTTTGCTCGGTTGTCGACAATTTGGTAGATATACATTTTGTTCATGAGCGCTTGGTCGATGGCTTCGGGCGCTTGCGTGGAGTCGGCAATGATTTTGTCGCATTTGGAGATTGCTTCGTTGGCGCAGATGTGCATAGAGTCTAATTTACCTTCCATTCGGTATTTACCGGCGTAGAATTGCAGGCGCACGAATTCGTCGGAGGAATTGTTGAGCAGTTGTTCTTGAATTGCCATTGCTTCTCGCATGTGTCCGCTTTTTGCGAGTAATTGTGCTCGAGTGAAAGCGGCATTGAATTGTCCTTGCTGTGTGGTGTCGATTTTTTGGATGCTATCGTTGAGTTGCATAGCTTGGGCTATGAGTTGTGGGTTGTGGTCGATGTCGTATTGTGCTATGAGCATTTGCACTTCTTGTTCAAGTGTTGCCACTCGCTGGCTGTCGGAGAGCGATCCCGGTCCACTACCTGAGTTGTGCGCTTGGTTGTTACCATCGGTGGTGTTAGTTCCGCTCCCTTGGCAGCAAAGCAGTAGAGGGATGATAGCCAATAGAAATAAAATTTTTTTCACGATTTAGAAAAAGCGATAGTCTGTCGATAATAAATTACACTCACACATGCGGCGCGCTTTTTGCTGCTTGCCGCTCAATTTCACTACAAAATTAGGCATTTTTATCCACGTAAGAGGCAAGTTTTTTGCCCTTTTTTGAAAAAAATCAGTGGAATTCTTTTAAACTTCAAGAATTACTATTAATTTTGCACGCTGAAACATACGAATTTTATTTTAGTTACAAATATAAACATGGCTAAACAAGACATTAGACAAACCCGTACGACCGTAGACGATGTGAACGAAAAGCTCACCTCGTTTGAACAACGACTTGAAAACAACAAAAAGCTCATCTACTACATTGTGGGCGCAGTGGTGGTGGTGATTGCTGCCGTGGCCATCTTTGTGATGGTGCGCAACAATGGAGTGCAAGATGCTCAAAAAATGGTGAATAAAGCCGATATGGAATATATGACCAAGGGCGATTCAGCCGGTTTGGTGGCTTACAAGAAGGCAGCCAACGAATCGTATGCTCCCGCCAATCGTGCCGCTCAAATGGCAGCATCTATTCTGTATAAGCAAGGCAAATATGATGAAGCTATCCAGATGTTGGAAGGCTCTTCATTCAATGGCAAGATTTTGGGTCCGTCGGCCCTTTCGCTGCTTGCCGACTGCTACGTGAATAAGAAAAGCTACGACAAGGCGCTTTCAGCTTTCGATCAAGCCATCAAAAAAGCCGGCGACAACGAATCGCTCACTCCGCTACTGATGAAGAAGAAAGCCACCGTGCTCCACGCCACTAAAAAATACGATGAAGAGCTCGCTTTGTACGAAGAAATGAAGAGCAAGTATCCGAAATCGGCTTTGCAAATGAACATCGACAAATTCGTTGAGCGCGCTAAAGCCTCAAAGTAAGAATCAACGATTCATATTTCTTAAAAAGATAGGTAGAGGTTGGACTAATCGAATGTGATTGTCCAACCTTTTTTTGCGCATTCGCCAAAAAGTCACTATTTTTGTACATACTACAATTATCCAACATTATAAGCAACCCAATAAATATGAAAGCAATTTACAAACGAGTATTGCTCAAACTCAGTGGAGAATCGCTCCAAGGCGAGCAAGGCTACGGCATCGACCCCAAGCGCGTGGCTGATTATTGCGAACAAATTAAAGAGCTGGTGGACGCCGGCGTGCAAGTGGCTATCGTGATTGGCGGTGGCAATATTTTTCGCGGGCTTAAAGGCGCAGCGCAAGGTTTCGACCGTGTGAAAGGCGACCAAATGGGTATGCTCGCCACCGTGATTAATTCCATCGCGCTCAGTTCCGGCCTCGATGCTGTGGGTCAGCCCTCGCAAGTGCTCACCGCCATCAATATGTTTCCCATTGGCGAGCAATATAGCAAATGGCGCGCCATTGAAGCTATGGAGCAAGGCAAAGTGGCGATTATGTCGTGCGGTACCGGTAATCCGTTTTTCACCACCGACACCGGTTCGGCACTCCGTGGCATAGAAGTGGAAGCCGAGGTGATGCTCAAGGGCACTCGTGTGGACGGTATCTACACCGCCGACCCCGAGAAAGACCCCACTGCCACTAAATTCGATAAAATTACTTACGACGAAATCTACGCTCGCAATCTCAAGGTGATGGACATGACAGCCACCATTATGTGCAAGGAAAACAAACTGCCCATCCACGTATTTAATATGGACGTGAAGGGCAATCTCAGAAAAGTGCTCACCGGCGAGCCTTGCGGCACACTTGTGTATGAGAGCTAAAAGCTAAAGGCTAAAGGCTCTCAGGCTCTTAATGTGTTTGGACGTAGCAGTAGGCGAGGATGGATGCCACCACTATGGCGTAGGCGAGGCACCATGCGATGAAGGTGCGGCGCCAGGTGCTTTGGCGCACTTGGCACACCACCCACACTGCCACCACCACTATCAGGGGTTGGTAGGGTAGGGCATAGCGGCTCACTGCACCACCTGCCGAAAATGCTGCTGCCGCAAAGCAGATAAAGGGCCACAACCCCCACCATCCTAAAGTGTGCTTCCGCCAAGAGCACACAAATAAGTAGAACAGCGCCATCCCGGCTATGGCATACCATCCCCATTGAAATCGGGTGGCAATAGTGGCAATGCTCATTTGCTCCGCTCCTGCCCAGGGGAAGGGGATGAATATTTGCACCGTGCAGGTGGCGGGCAGTAACAGAATTTTTTGCCACACCGGTAGACTGTGGTATTGGCTAATGAATTGTGTGTAGGCATCTTGCGCTTCATACACCTTGCCCATAATGTCGGCGCCATTGTATGCCCCGGCAATGATGCGCATCTGCACTTCGGTGCTAAATCCGTTGGAGAAATAGATGCCTATTCCCAGCCCTATCAGCGCAATGCCGATTAGGGTGAAAGCATAGCGCCACATTTTTCGGCAGTCGGCAACTGCCAACAGCACCCCCGCTATCATAAAATAAATCACGCCGGTGCGCGCTATCGCCAAAATGGTGATGGCACCCACAAAAATAGCAATATCCTTCCAAGCCCTTCCTTGCGGCGCACTTTGCTTCATTCGCGCAATGGCAAAGGCCGCCAATGCCACTGCAAAATAGGTGAGCGGTTCTTTGAGCAATAGGGTGGCGTGGCTCAAAAAATAGAGCAGCATCGACGTGCCACCCATAGTGAGCAAAGCGATGCGCTCCCGCCCTGCGGCAACCCTTGTTTCCAACACGCGGCACGCCATTTGCCCCGTGACCACGATACACAGCAGAGTGAGCATCACATTCAGGGCGATAGGCCAAGCAATGCTTTGCCCCAGCAGCGCCCACGAAAGGGCAATCATTAGCGGAAAACCGGTAAACTTCGTGTCGCAATCTTGTGGCAAATCGTGATAGAGATTGTGTGCCCACCGAAAATAGCCCACCGCATCGCTCACCAATTTCGGTTCGCTCAGCGAGTGTCCCACGGCAGCGGTCCATTGGTAGATGTTGAAAAACGCCCACACCGCCAATAGTGCTCCCACCACAGCCAGCAACTCCCCTCCGGAGCGCTCGCCCCGGCTCATATGTGCATAAAGCCATTGCGGCACCAGCATAGCCACCGACAGAGCGCACGCCACCCCGATGCCTTCGGCGCCAAACGCCCACACGGCCGCAGCCATCAGCGCGCACACAGCCACCACATTCACACCCGTTTGGGTGTGAGCAGGCAATCGAAGATGAGTGTGGAATATGGTCATCAAATGCAGTGCTTTTTTGCAAAAGTAGGCATTTATTCCCACAGTAGCAAAATATTCCCACAATCATATTTTGATTATTTTCCAAAGTTTTTCTAACTTTGCTTTTTATTGAGCCCCTAATAGGGAATGATAACTTACAAATGCCGACCTTAAAACAAATGAACAGCGAACCCATGGTCATAGATGTGGACGCATTGGTGAAGCAGCGCATGCCTCGCCACTATCGCTATATCCCGGGGTTTGTAACACGCTGGCTTGCAAGGGTAATACGCCAGCGCGAGCTCAACGAATTGCTTCGCCTGATGGCGGGTAAGGAGCCCGAAGATGCTGCCGAAGCCGTGCTCCGGCGCCTGCAAATCGGCATCGAAGTGGTGGGCGAAGAGCATATCCCGAGCGAGGGGCGCTTCATTTTTGTGTCGAATCACCCCTTGGGAGGTCTCGACGGGCTGGCGCTCATAGCATGGCTTGGCAAGCGCTATCAAGGCAATATCCGATTTATAGTCAACGACTTGCTGCTGGCAGTAAAACCCCTGCGAAAGGTGTTTTTGCCCGTAAACAAATTCGGTGCACAGTCGCGCGAAAGTGTCAGCGAAATAGAAGCACAATACCATAGCCCAAACCAAATGATTACCTTCCCGGCAGGCTTGTGCTCACGTAGAAGCGCCGATGGCACCATCCACGATTTGCGGTGGAAAAAGATGGTCATCACCCAAGCCATCCGCACCCGTCGCCACATTGTGCCCCTATTTTTTGAGGCGGAAAATTCGCCATTTTTCTACCGAATGGCGCAATGGCGAAAGCGCTTAGGCATCAAATTCAATGCCGAAATGATTTTGCTCCCTGGTGAAATGATAAAAAGCACCGGTAGCCGGTATCGAATATATGTGGGCAAACCCATCTCGTGGGAAACGCTCGATGCCACCCATCCGCAGCAAGAGGCGGAGCGCCTATGTGGCATTTGCTATTCGCTCAAAGAGGAAGAAAAGCACAAATAGAATATCAACTGAAAGATGAACAGCATGAATCAACAACCCATCATACCCCCCGTAGAACTTTCGCTCATAGAAAGCGAACTCACCCCGGCACGCTTGCTACGCCGCACCAATAAAGGCGGCAATGAAATTTATGTGGTGGATGCTCACAGTGCACCCCACACTATGCGTGAAATAGGTCGCCTGCGCGAAATTTCGTTCCGCGCAGGCGGCGGAGGCACCGGCAAAGCGTGCGACATCGACGAATTCGACACCATGCGCGTGCCCTGCCGCCAATTGCTGGTGTGGAATCCGCAAGAGCGCGAAATTATCGGCGCCTACCGCTATATTCTCGGCAACGATGTGGAAATCCTTCCCGACGGCACACCTCACATAGCCATGAGCCACATGTTTGCTTTTTCGCCCGAATTTATGCGGGATTATTTGCCGCGCACCATAGAATTAGGTCGCTCCTTTGTGCGCCCGGAATACCAGTCCACGCGCATGGGTGTGAAGTCGATTTTCGCCCTCGACAACTTGTGGGACGGACTTGGGGCCCTCACCGTGCTACACCCCGAAGCGCAATATTTGTTTGGCAAAATGACGATGTATCCGTCGTATCACCGCGAGTGCCGCGATATGCTGCTCCACTTCTTGCGCCATTATTTTCCCGACCCCGATTCGCTCGTTACACCCATCGAGCCCCTCGCCCACACCGATTGCACAGCGCAAGCCAAAGCGCTCTTCGCAGGCAATGATTTCAAGGCAGATTACAAGCGGCTCAACCAATTTGTGCGTGCCCACGGCATCAACATTCCCCCGTTGGTGAACGCCTACATGAATCTGTCGCCCACCATGCGCTTTTTCGGCACCGCCATCAACCACGAATTCGGCGAGGTGGAAGAGAGTGGCATTTTTATCAATATTAATGAAATTACCGAGCAAAAAAAGAGCCGACATATCGACACTTTTGAAAAATAAACGAAACGAATGAAATGTGTAATTAAATATCTGATGGTGTGCTTTGTGCTGTTTGTCGGCACGTACCGGGCCTTCGCTGAAGTGGATGTGGACTACGAAGGGACCTTTACCGCAAATTTTGGTAAAGGCGACTTGGCACCCTATTATATCAATGCCAATAGAGGCGGCACCGTCACACAGCAACATTCCGCCTTAGTGAGTGCAGCCATGAAGCATAACGTGGACACCACCGAGCGCTTTTCCTACGGCTTTGGCGCCGAACTGTGGGCAGGACTTTCGAGTGCGCTGCCCTACGAAAAATACCACCTCGACAAAGATGCTTTCATCCCCCACGACGAGCGCCCCGCCTACTGCTGGGTGCAGCAACTCTATGCCGATGTGAAATATCGCAGCCTTTTTGCCACTCTCGGCGCGAAAGCACGCCATTCCGAAGTGGTGGACGCCGAACTCTCTTCCGGCGATTTGGTGATGAGTGGCAATGCACGCCCCGGGGCAGGTGTGGCGGCAGGATTTATCAATTATCAAACCATCCCCTACACCAAAGGATGGTTACAAATTAGTGGCGAAATCAGCTACGAACGCCTTTCCGACGGCGATTGGCTCAAAAATCATTACAACTACTACAATAATTTCATCACCACCGGCTATTGGTTCCACTATAAGCAGATGCACTTGCGCACCCGCCCCGACCGGCCCGTGGTGCTCACCATCGGCGCACAAGCGGCTTGCCAATTTGGCGGCACATGGGACTCCTACGAAAACGGCATTTTGGTCAATTCCGTGAAAATGCCCGCCAATTTCAAGAGTTTTTTTCGCGCCATAGTGGCGGGCTCCGGCGGCGACAACCCCGGCGACCAAATATTTGTGGAAGGCAACCATGTGGGCAGTTGGGACATGATGCTCGAATACAAGCACCCCACTATCGGTAAAATGCGTGCCTATCACCAAACCATTTGGGAAGATGGCTCCGGCATTGGATTGCAAAATGGCTTCGACGGATTGTGGGGCATTGAGTGGAAAGCGCCGGGGAAGTCAATCGTGAGCGGTGCAGTGGTGGAATACCTCGATTTCACCAACCAAAGCGGGCGCATCCACTTCTCCAAAGAAATGGGAGATGCGTCGGGCATTGAAGGCAATGCCACCGGCTACGATAATTACTACAACAATTATTGCTACAATGGCTACCACAATCGCGGTATGAGCATTGGTTCGCCCTTTCTTAGAGGTGTGATTTACAACACCGACGGCTATTTGCGCTACACCGACAATCTGCTCCGCGGTTTCCACATCGGGCTTAAAGGCGATGTGACCGATGAAATCAATTATCGCCTCCTCTTCTCCTATCGTAAAGGGTGGGGCACTGCCGAAATGCCGCGAATGAAGGGCGTGAGCGCCACTTGCTTCTTGGTGGAAGCCAATGCACGGCTCCACTGGCTTGAGGGTTTCGACCTCCGCACCCAGTTTGCCTTCGACCGCGGTTCGCTATTGGGCAACAACACCGGCTGGCTCGTATCGATTCGCTATAGTGGTAATTTTAATATTGGAAAATGATGAAACACAACAACTATATCTCCTCCGCAAAGCAGCGCCTTGGCATGGCACTAATGCTTCCGCTACTGATGCTCTTATCCTCGTGTGTGCACAATGGCGGCGACATCGGCATCTGGTTTGGCACCTGGAATATCACCGCAGTGGAAGTGGACGGCGTGGAATTGCCGCAGCCCGAAGGCTACCACTTTTCGGTGAATTTTCAATCACAAATCGTGGAATTGCTCCAAGTGACCGATCGCTACGACCTCTATAAGACGATTTATGGCAATTGGACCGAAGAAGCCGACCAAATGCAGTGGCGCTTCGGTAGCGAAACGTGGTCGATGCCTCCGCTACCAGGAATAGAACAAGATAATCGCTTCACCATCTTGGAAAAGCGCAGCAATTACGTGCGCCTCAAAAAGGTGAGCGACGTGGGTGTAACCTATATCTACACCCTTAAAAAACTCGTATAGCACACAAAATTTCACTCTTTTAGAAAAATGTAGTAACTTTGTGTGCAAATTCACAAAAAACAAACATTTATCAATTCATAGATAATTAATCCATTACCGATGAGTAAAATTAATTTCGTAAAAGAACTGGAATGGCGCGGGATGATCAACAATATGATGCCCGGCACAGAAGAACAACTCAACAAAGAAATGACCTCGGCTTACGTGGGCATCGACCCCACTGCCGACTCTCTGCATATCGGCCACTTGGTGGGCATTATGATGCTGAAGCACTTTCAGCGTGCCGGACACCGCCCCATCGCTCTGATTGGCGGCGCCACCGGTATGATTGGCGACCCTTCGATGAAGAGCCAAGAGCGCGTGCTTATCGATGAAGTGACGCTGCGTCACAACCAGGAATGCTTGCGCAAGCAATTGGAGAAATTCCTCGACTTCGACAGCGATGCACCCAATGCCGCCATTTTGGTCAACAACTACGACTGGATGAAAAACTACAGTTTCCTCCAGTTTATCCGCGATGTGGGTAAGCACATCACCGTCAACTATATGATGGCGAAAGACTCGGTGAAAAAACGTCTCTCTGCCAATGCCGACCACGGTATGTCGTTCACCGAATTTTCCTACCAATTGCTCCAGGGCTACGATTTCCTCTACCTCTACGAGCACGAAGGATGCCGCTTGCAAATGGGCGGTAGCGACCAATGGGGCAACATCACCACCGGCACCGAACTCATTCGCCGCATGAATGGTGGCGAAGCGTTTGCCATCACTTGCCCGCTCATCACCAAAGCCGACGGCACCAAATTCGGAAAAACCGAAGGTGGCAATGTGTGGCTCGATCCGAAGCGCACTTCGCCCTACAAATTCTACCAATTCTGGCTCAATGTGAGCGACGCCGATGCAGCGAAATACATCAAAATCTTCACCGACCTCAACCAAGAAGAAATCGCCGAATTGGAACAGCAACAAGCCGCCGACCCGGGTTTGCGCCCATTGCAAAAGCGTTTGGCGAAAGAAATCACCACCATGGTGCACTCTGCCGCCGACTACGAAATGGCGGTGGAAGCATCGCAAATCCTTTTCAGCAATAAGGCGAATGAAATTTTGCACAAAATTGATGAAGAAACGTTGCTGAGCGTGTTTGAAGGCGTGCCGCAATTCGAAATTAGCAAGGCAAAACTGGAAGAGGGCGTGCCCGCCATTGCACTGCTCACCGACGAAGCTGCCGTGTTCCCCTCGAAGGGTGAAATGAAGAAAATGACACAGGGCGGAGGCGTGAGCATCAATAAAGAAAAACTCACCGACCAAAACACCCTCATCACCACAGCACATCTGCTCAACGACAAATACATCCTCGCACAGCGCGGCAAAAAAAATTACTTCCTCCTCATCGCAAAGTAGGTTCGAGCAGCATCATATCAATCAGGGCTTTTTCACCGCAGTGGAAAAGCCCTGACTGCATGATATGCACAATTGTTTATGTGAGATTTGGAAATCGCGATTTCTAAAATCTTTATTTGTGGTTTGGGTATGTGCGCGATAATGGCTATCTTTGTATGCACTAATTCATTCATAAACCTTTTTTTAATTCATTTTTGATATGAGAAACTTTCCTTTTCTGAGAACTGTGTTGCCACTGATGGTGGCGGTGATGTGTGGCATGTCGGCTTTTTCCCAAAAGGCGATGCTCACCGGGAGGGTGAAACCCATTGCCAATTTGCCACAGCGCTGTGCCGATGCCACACCCTACGATAAGTGGATGCGCCAGTGCGACACCACCGAGTTTTGGACCCGTGAAGATTTGATTGTGAAGCAAGTGCTCAGCGGCAATGTGCCCGATTCGCTGCGCTATCTCCACGAAATCACGTTCACCACTCCAGTGGTGGATTCCGTGCCCATCCTTCGCAAGCCTCACACCATCAGCCTTTGGGTGGCTTGCGACTATGTGTCGATTGGTGATAATGAAAAATTCCTGCGTATGCCCATGGGTCCGCTCGCTGCGCAAGAAATAGCCGACGCGCTCGATTGCGTGTTGCCCACTCCGCTGATGGTGGACCGCATTCACGATGCTTCGCAAGGCATCATCGAATTTTTCCCCTTCCGCCCCGTGAGCGACCGCAATTGCAAACCCATGGTGTTTGAGGATAGCAACAATGCTATCAACGCCCTGATGCGCGCCTCAGGCTATCACTTCGGGCAATTCATTTCGGGATTGAAAAAAGACATCGTGGTCACCGGAAAATTGATGAACAATCCGCGCTACGAGAAAAATGTGGCAATTTATGGCTGGTATCGCTTCAATGGCACCCCGGTGCAACCCGTGCACGTGAAGCACGTGAACTATTATGTGGACTATAGCCACGGCGTGCGCTTGGTGGGCAAGCAATGCACCGTGGATGGCAAGGTGATGGACATCCCCACCATCCTCCAGTCGCCCGAACTGCACCGCCTGCTCAGCAACGAGCCCGACCCCATCGCCGCACCATCCTACGCCGGGCATCCGCGCTACATCCTCCCCACCAAATAACCACCCTCACTCCGGCAGTGAGATATTGGAAATAGCGTAGAGGGGAACGATGGAGATGTGGCGCGGCGCATCGTGGTCGGAACTATCCACGGCGTCAATCTTTCCGAAATTTTCGAGAGAGCACCGCAGTGCGTGGGTGAGATGCTTATTGCGCATAAATAGGCGGAGACTTTTCATCTTTCCGCTCACACCTGCTTTACATTCAATGGGTAGCACATTTCTCTCGCGACTGATGACATAGTCCACCTCCGACGAGCTCCCCTCTACCGTATTTTCCCAATAGTATAAATCATTGCGGCTACGCGGTGAACTATATTTTGTGAGTTCCCAACCCAGCACCATTTCTGCCACGCCACCTTTATTCACGAGGTCGTTGGCAGCACCGGCGATAATCAATTCGGTGAGTGCTTTTGCACTGCCCAAATCAAGGTCCAGCACCCTTAAGAGCAATCCCGAATCGAGATAGAGATATTTGCGGAATTTATCATTCACCTGCGCACCGAGTGGTAGCCCGTTGGCAGCAGTGTGGCTCACTCGCTTGATAATGCCTGCATCGCAGAGCAAATCCAAAGCCTTTTTCACTGCTTTCGCACGATAGCCCCCGCTCACCTTGCTATAGGTAAATTTGTTGCCAATCTGCAAAGCCACACTCTGCAAGGTGTTGTGCAATAGGGTGGGGTCGGAGAGCTTGGCATATTTGGGAAAATCATCGTAGTAGGTGAATTGAATATCATCGAGTTCGGCTTGGCACGCACCGAAATCATGCGTTTCAATCCATGCTGCCACACTTGCCGGCATGCCACCCACCAGCAGGTAGGTGCGAAATTGCTGAACTATATCGTGATGCAAAGCATCAAATAGCGGGTGAGCGGCATCGGCTTTTCGTTTGGCATCCACCCACATCGATTTCCCAATAGCTTCCAAAAATTCGTCAAACGACAATGGATACATAAATAGCGAACGAATGCGCCCCACGCCAAATGAAGATAGCCCCTTTAAGGTGAATTCAAGCAATGAACCCGCCGCCACCACATGCAACTCCGGGAAATCTTCTTTGAAAAACCAGAGGCTTTTGATAGCAGGCTCGCACCCCTGAATTTCGTCAAGAAATAGCAAGGTACGCCCCGGAATAATGGGAGTGCCAAAAAGTAAACCAATGCGCATCGCCAACTCATGCACATCGGTGATTTGCTCAAAGAGAGCCGCTATATCCGGGCGCTTTTCAAAGTTTACTTCTATAAAATAATCAAACGATTCTCCCAAATGCTTGATGGCAGATGACTTCCCCACCTGGCGTGCACCTCGCAAAAGGAGTGGTTTTCTGCCACGGCTTTCTTTCCACTCAAGCAGGTGCTTATCGATGCTTCTTTTGATATACATAGCGCAGAAAAATTATTTCGGTTGCAAATTTAATCATTTTCAACAAATAATCAACCGTTTAGCCGTTAAAAATGACAAAACCGAGAGGAATAACGGGGTGAAAAATGACAAAACCGAGAGGAATAACGGGGTGAAAAATGACAAAACCGAGAGGAATAACGGGGTAAAAATTGACAAAACCGAGAGGAATAACGGGAAGAAGGAGGGTGAGAGGAGGGATAATCGGCTCGTTCAAATCGATTCAAATTGTGCCAAATTTTTAAATCATTCACAAAAATGGATGGATTTTAACTTTTTGTCATTACCTTTGTTATTGCGATACTGTGAGTTTGGTTTGTTTTGAATGCAGCACCGAGGCATTGGCAAATTCCGGTATGGCGTTGCGCTGAAGCGATTACTCAGCCTATTGCAAAAAATTAAAGTTGGAGTGTTGCAAAAATTTTGAAAAACGAAGAATCATGAAAAAAGTGATTTTGATGCTGGTGGCGCTCATGATTTGTGCCACAGGATGCAAGAAAGCATCGTATTTCTACCTTGATAAAAAAGAAGTGACTGTGCCCCGCAGCGGTGGTGTGGATTCAATTGCGATGCACAGTGATGTGGAAGGCTTTGATGTAGAGGCGGCTCCCGAGTGGGTGGAGGCGGAAGTGGTGGACTCCACTTTGATTTTGAAATTTGCCGAAAACACTTTGCAAACTGAGCGCTTGGGCGAAGTGGAAATCTCGGTGCGCGGTGCAAGTGTGAAATTGCCCATCCGTCAAATTTATATGGCCACCAAACTGAATCCCGACACCACGAAGGTGGAATTTGAAAAGGAAGGCGGCACAAAAACCGTGAAAATTGAAACTGATGGCGAAGTGAAATTCGATGCTCCCAAAAAGGTGAAGGCGGTGTATCAAAACGGCGAACTCGTGATTACCGCCGACCGCAACGATGCCGGCACCATCAACGAAAATATCGTGCTCAAAGCCGACAGCCTTTCCGCCACCATCACCGTGAAGGTGAAAGGAAATTTGTGCAAAACATGTGGCGGCACCGGAAAGGTGAGATGTAAGGCTTGTAACGGCCGTGGATACAATATAGTGATAGGCGGAACTGCAGGGTTTAGACTTCCCTTAGGTTGTATGCGATGTGGTGGACGTATGATTATGCCACATGGTGGTGGATATGGTTATGATGCTATTTCAGATGGTACCGGGCGAGTGACTTGCCCCACTTGCCGCGGAACAGGCATTGCCAAAACGCGCTAATAGTGATAAAATCTTAGCAAAGTAGGGAATTTGGTAAGGTCCTTAAAGTCCTTAATGACCTTAGAGACCTTAGTCTCCTTCATCTCCTCTCCCCTAAAGCCCCCCCCCCTCTATGGCAGTTTTGCTGTGGGGTGGGGCTTATATTTTGCTGTAATGTTGCTTGGGGTGAAATAAATTTCGTAACTTTGCGGTGCCAAACCACAAATCCGTGCCAATAAGGCATTATCAATCATTATTTTCAAACATTTTTTTAAAACGACTCAAGAATTATGCCCGAATCAAATTTTATCGACTATGTGAAAATTATGTGCCGCAGTGGGCGCGGAGGCAATGGCTCTGCACACCTACACCGTGGCAAATATATGCCGAAGGGCGGACCGGATGGCGGCGATGGCGGCAGAGGCGGCCACATTTACCTGAAAGGCAACCGCAACCTTTGGACGCTGATTCACCTCAAATTTTCGCGCCACATTTTTGCCACCGACGGCAGCGCCGGCTACGAGAACCAATGCCACGGCAAAGATGGCGAAGACCGCACCATTGAGGTGCCTTGCGGCACGGCGGTGTACGATGCCGAAACCGGGCAATTTCTCTGCGATGTGAACGAAGACGGGCAGGTGGTGAAACTCTTGCGCGGCGGCCGTGGCGGATGGGGCAACACCCATTTCAAAACTGCCACTCATCAAACGCCTCGCTTTGCGCAGCGTGGCGAGCCCGGCGTGGAAAAAGCCGTGATTTTGGAACTGAAAGTGCTTGCAGATGTGGGACTTGTGGGATTTCCCAACGCCGGAAAAAGTACGCTCCTATCGGTGATTTCAGCAGCCAAACCCAAGATAGCCAACTATCCGTTCACCACGCTTGAGCCCAATTTGGGCATTGTGAGTTATCGCGGATTGCAATCGTTTGTGATGGCGGATATTCCGGGCATCATAGAGGGCGCAAGCGAAGGTAAGGGACTTGGTTTTAGATTTTTGCGACACATTGAGCGCAATGCCGTGCTGCTCTTTATGATTCCTGCCGACACCGACGATATCATCAAAGAATACAATATTCTCGCCCACGAGGTGAGCACATTTAACCCCGACCTTGCCGACAAGCCGCGGGTGCTTGCCATCACCAAGTGTGATTTAATCGACGACGAGCTCCAAGATATGCTACGCGAACATTTGCCGGAAGGCGTGCCCACGCTTTTCATCTCGGCAGTGGCGCAACGCGGGCTTACCGAGCTGAAGGACTTGCTGTGGCGCACCATCAACGATGAGCGAAACCGCATTCCCGAATCGCTCACACAGCGCGACCTCGCCGACACTCACCGCGTGAAGGAGGAAGACGACTTTATTTTCGAAGCCGAACGCCCCGCACGCTCCGACGACGACCCCAACGCCGGTGGCAAAATGACGTGGGAAGAAACCGAACGCCAATGGAGCGACGAATATTGGGAGGAAGATTTTATCGACGAGAACGAAGACTTTCAAGTGGTGTCGGACCCCGACGATGCGCTCACCAAAGCCGAACGAGCACAACGCCAAGCCGAAGCCGAAGCCCGTGGCGAAGCATAATTTCTCCCTCTTTTTAATTGCTGGATTGGCGCAAAAGCAGTATCTTTACCCAAGAATTCCTTTTAATCACTAAATTAACGACTTAAACGAATGAAAAAACTAACAACTCTTCTGATGTGCCTTATGCTGGTGGCTGCCGCTGCAAGCGCCAAACCACGCAAACAGCTCAAGAAGGCGAAGGCTATCAACGATTCGGCGTTCGTGGCCGATTTCTCCGCTATGATGGACTCCCTGAAAGTGGTGGGTGCCAACGTGGTGGTGGTGAAAGACAATAAAATTGCCTATACACACAGTTTTGGCTTGAAAAGCCGCGAACTGGGCGAAGATATGACCCCGGATGCCATTTTCCGCATCGCCAGCATCTCCAAATCGTTTGCCGCCACTGCCATTATGCAATTGGCTGAAAAAGGAAAAATCGACCTACAAGGCGATGTGAGCCAATATCTGAAATTCAAAGTGCGCAACCCCAAATATCCCGATGTGGTGATCACACCCGAAATGCTGATGAGCCACACCTCGAGCCTCAACGACACCCAGGGCTACTGGGAGAGCTTCGATTCGGTGGACCCCTCCAAAAATCCCGATTATGCCAAGTGCTACAACGATTACAAACCAGGCACCGGCTATTCGTATTGCAACTATGGCATCAATATCCTGGCTGCGGTGGTGGAAAATGTGAGTGGCGAACGCTTCGACCGCTATGTGGTGAAGCACATCATGAAACCGCTCGGCTTGAAGGGTAGCCACAATGTGGAGGACTTCGATTCCACACGCTTCGTGACGCTCTATCAGATGAAAGATGGCGTGTTTGTGCCTCAACCACAGGCATATAAGCGTCCCGCCGCGCTCCACCACTACCAAATGGGCGAAAGCACCGTTTGCTTCTCCGGTGCCGGCGGTGTGAAAATTTCCGCTCCCGATTTGGCTAAATATATGCTCATGCACATGAACTATGGCAAATCGCCCCTTTCGGCTCGCCGAGTGCTCTCCACTGCCTCCGCTCGCCGCATGCAAACCGTCATCACCGACGATGCCAACGCCAATGTGGGTCGCTTGAAAGAACGCGCCGGATTGGGTCTTGTGCGCACCGACGAAATGACCCCTGGTGTTGACTTAGTGGGCCATACCGGTGGCGCCTACGGTATGATTGGCGCAATGTTTTTCAATCCCGAAAAGAAATATGGTTTTGTGGTGCTCGCCAACAGTTGGGGCAACATCAAAGTGCTCCAGCACTCCATCACCCTCATGTATGAGCACTTCATAGGCCCGCTCCCCAAAAAATAAAACTATTCAAGTTTCGTAAGTATTCACCTTTGGAAGTTAAGAAGTTGTCACTCGCTTCGCTCGTTAGAAGTTAACGACGATAGTCATTGCTTTGTGATGAACTAAGCAGTGACAGCAATCTTCTTCCCCTATTTTTCACTTCCGAAACTTGAGACAGGATTGCAAAGGGACGGTTTTGCAATGTTTCGTAGCTTAAATAATTGAATTTTAGTGATATATGCCCATCCATTACCTCTTTCTATCGGTTATTTCTTCATAGAATAATTCTTCTCTGCACAGTTCAATTTTTGAAAAATAAGAAAATAAAAACCGTGAAAAATTGAAAAATAAGAAAATAAAAACGCTAAAAAGTTGCAAAATAAGAAAATAGAGTTTACCTTTGTGGCAGAGAATCGGCAGATTATGACAATTTTGGATTTTGTAGCCATATTATACGACCAAAGAGACGAAATCAGAGCCATGATGGCATCACCTCTTTGTTCCCGTGCCGAGGAGGCTCAGTTAGAACTTCCATCCCCGATGGCACAGGTCGTAATTGGCGTACGCCGAAGTGGCAAGTCCACCCTTTGTTTAAAATTTTTGTACGAAAAAGGCGTCGACTTCGCTTACGTAAACTTCGACGACGACCGTTTGCACCATGTTGTAACAGAGAATCTCAACGATATTCTGAGCGCATTGTATCAAGTGTATGGTGATTTCAAATATATATTTATCGACGAGATTCAAAATGTGGATGGTTGGCAATTATTTGTCAATCGATTGTTGCGGCAGCACATTCACGTCTTCGTTACAGGCTCGAATTCAAAGCTGCTGAGCAACGAGCTAACCACGCACCTCACCGGTCGCCATATTCGTGTTGAGTTGTTCCCCTTCTCATTTGCAGAATACTCCGCCGCTGTTGGTGTCGACACCCGGTCCCTAACTACTAAAGCAGAAGCTCTTCGCCAAAAAGCACTTGGTGATTATCTTCTTAACGGAGGCTTTCCGGAGTTGCTACACACCACTCTTAAGCGCCCTTATATCGGCACTTTGCTCAATGCAATCATTAAAGACGACATTGCCAAGCGATTCAAAGTGAGGCATGTAGATGTGTTAACAAATCTCGCCAACCATCTTGTCGACAACTTCTGCCAAGAGTTTCGCCCTAAAGATATTGCCGAGGCTTTCGGAGTGTCGGCCCCCACCATTTCCACCTACTATTCTTATCTTAAAGAGGCTTTCCTACTATTAGGCATACACAAATTCTCTTTTAAGAGTCGCGAACGAATCCGTAATGAGAAAGTGTATGTGGTCGACACCGCTTTTATTCAGCATCGCGACAACACTTTTTCCACTCAAAGCCTCGGATGGCGCTTAGAGAATATGGTCTACATCGAATTGCTGCGTCGATGCCGACCACAATTTATGGATGTATTTTATTACCGCTGCGCTCAATGGGAGGTCGATTTCGTTGTGACACAGGGAAGTAAGGTTGTTTCATTGATGCAAGTGTGCTACAATATTTCAGCCGAAAAGACCCTTAAGCGTGAGCTGCGAGGGTTGGTGAAAGCATCGGAGAAATTCGGATGCGACAACTTGATACTCATAACTGCCGACCAAACCGATACCATAGCCCTCGCCGGAAAAACGGTGCGCATCGTGAAGGCCACCGACTGGCTACTCCGCCGCAATCATTAGCAACCACCGATACATCCCCCCCCCGTAAAAAACAGTCACTTATTTGTTTGGTTTCCAGAACAATATGCGCTAACTTTGCCAAATATAAAGTGGCACTTTAAATTTGGACTCAGCAGAAAATAAGTCGGCAAAAATTTCACCCACCGGTAGGGGACATGCCTCTGGCATGTAATGGGCGCAAATTTCCAAAACACAGACAATTACAATCCAATCGTAGGGGCGCAATACTTTGCGCCCGCCCCACTGAGAACAAAGGGACGGTTCTTTGTTCCCGCACCTCCGTGAATGGGGTTGCATACCTACGGCATGCATCAAGGTGGGTGGCATCGGTTGCCGGCATGAGATGAGCCCTCCGCTTCGCTTCGTGTTCATCTCATACCGGCCTACACACATCGCATCCCTATCGGGATGCCAATCCCGCGCACTCGTAAGCTATTTTCCCGCGCTCGTTATCTATTTTCTCGCGCACTCGTTAGGGCTCAGTAGAAAAACGATGGATCAATCACTGCCAAGTTTATAACCCGGCAATCACATTCGTGTTCACTTCCAGCGAGCGAAGCGAGTGATAATTTCTTCAACTTCTTAACTTCCAAAGAGTAACACTCTCGAAACGTGCGTTATTTTATCACGCCCAATTGCTTACCCACTTTAATGAAGGCGGCAATGCACTTGTCGAGGTGCTCGCGTTGGTGTCCGGCAGAAAGTTGCACACGGATGCGGGCTTGCCCTTTGGGCACCACGGGATAGTAGAATCCGGTCACGTAGATACCTTCTTTCTGCATAGCGGCTGCAAATTCTTGCGAGAGGCGAGCATCGTAGAGCATCACGGCGCAGATGGCACTTTGTGTGGGCTTGATGTCGAAACCGGCTTCCATCATTTTGGTGCGGAAGTAGGTCACATTTTCTGCTAATTTGTCGTGCAAGGCGTTGCTTTCTTTCAGGATACGGAACATTTCGAGGCTGGCGCCGATGATGCCGGGTGCCAGGCTGTTGCTAAACAGGTAGGGACGCGAGCGCTGACGCAGCATATCGATGATTTCTTTTCGTCCGGTGGTGAAACCGCCCATTGCGCCGCCGAAGGCTTTGCCCAAAGTGCCGGTGAAGATGTCGATGCGTCCGTAGAGGTCGAATTGCTCTGCCACGCCGTGTCCGGTGGGTCCCACCACGCCGGCAGAGTGGCTTTCGTCCACCATCACCAGTGCATCGTATTTTTCAGCGAGGTCGCAAATTTTGTCCATTGGCGCCACATTACCATCCATCGAGAACACGCCATCGGTGGCAATGATGCGGAAGCGCTGTGCTTGTGCTTCTTGCAAGCATTTTTCCAATTCTTCCATATTGGCGTTGGCATAGCGATAGCGTTTGGCTTTGCAAAGGCGCACGCCATCGATGATGGAAGCGTGGTTGAGCGCATCGCTGATGATGGCATCGTTTTCGCCCAAGAGCGGTTCAAACAAGCCGCCATTGGCATCGAAGCAGCTGGAATAGAGGATGGTGTCGTCGGTGTGGAAATAGTCGCTGATGGCAGCCTCAAGTTGCTTGTGGATGTCTTGCGTGCCGCAAATAAATCGCACCGAGCTCATACCGTAGCCTCTGTCGGTCATAGTTTTCACAGCGCCGTCGATGAGCTGCCGATTATTGCTCAATCCCAAATAATTGTTGGCGCAAAAATTGAGCACTTCTTGCCCCGGTTCCACTTCAATATCAGCCTTTTGCGGCGTGGTGATAATTCTCTCTTCTTTATAGAGGCCGGCTTCTTTAATGTCGGCAAGTTCCTGATTCAGGAACGCTTTAATTTTACCGTACATGGTTCAAAACAGTTAGTTGTGAAAGGATAGAATAATTGGTAGTATTGCTATTGCTATAGCAATCACAAAGTAATAAAAAAAAGTTGACTTAACGAAAAAAAAGCTGTATGATTATTTGATTATTGTGCAATTTTGTATATTTTTGTGGTCCGGATATCAATATCTTAAAAACAAACAACTATTATTGATGAAAAATGTGTTGATTATCGGCTCCACCGGCCAGATTGGCTCGGAGCTTACGATGAAACTAAGATCAATTTATAAGAGTGGAGAAATAGTGGCAGGTTATATCCCCAGTGCCCCTCCCAAGGGCGAACTGCTGGAAAGCGGCCCATCGGAGGTGGTGGATATCACCAATGCACAGCAAATAGCAGATGTGGTGGACAAATACCACATCGACACCATATACAACCTCGCCGCGCTGCTTAGTGCAGTGGCGGAGGCAAAGCCGCAATTGGCATGGCACATTGGCATCGATGGCTTGATGAATGTGTTGGAAGTGGCGCGCGAAAAGCATTGCGCCGTGTTTACGCCGAGCTCCATCGGCTCGTTCGGACCGAATGCGCCCAAAGATGGCACGCCGCAAGACACCATTCAGCAGCCACGCACCATGTATGGCGTAACGAAGGTGAGCGGCGAATTGCTGAGCAATTATTATGCGCTCAAGTACGGCGTCGACACCCGCTCGGTGCGCTTCCCGGGGCTGATATCCTACGTCACCCCGCCAGGAGGCGGCACCACCGACTATGCCGTGGACATCTACTATTCTGCCGTGAAGGGTGAAACCTTCAAGTGTCCCGTGGCAGCCGGCACGTTTATGGATATGATGTACATGCCCGATGCCTTGCGAGCCGCCATCGAAATTATGGAAGCCGACCCCTCGCGATTGCGCCACCGCAATTCGTTTAACATCGCTTCTATGAGCTTCGACCCGGAGGTGATTTATGCTAAAATCAGGGAATATGTGCCCGATTTTAAAATGGTGTATGAAGTCGACCCCTTGCGACAACGCATCGCCGATTCTTGGCCCAACAAGCTCGACGACACTTGCGCACGAATGGAATGGGACTGGTGCCCGCAATACGACCTCGACGCCATGACCCGCGATATGCTCGAAAAGCTCAGAAAGAAAATGAACAAGTGAGGAGATTTTTTTGAAAGAAGATTTTTTAGAAGTTAAGAAGATGGTTTTTTAGAAGTTAAGGAAGAAGGTTTTTTAGAAGTTAAGAAGTTAAGGAAGTTAAGAAGTTAAGACGAATGTATTATTGCTCCTAACCCTCTAATTTCTAATCTCTAATTTCTAATTTCTAATTTCCAATTTCTAATCTCCAATTTCTAATTTCTAACCTCTTTTTGAATAAATATACATTTTTACTAACCAAAATCATTCCAAACATGATGAAAAAGATTTACTTAATGCTTGCTATGCTTGTGGTTTCTGCTACAGCGGCTATGGCGCAAGACGTGTATGTGGTGGCAGGCTGTGCCGAACTGTGTGGTTCAATCTGGAACACCACCGACCCCGACAATCAGATGACACTCCAATCAGATGGCACTTATGCCAAAACCTTTACCAATGTGGCTGTTGACACCGACTATGCTTTTAAAGTGGTAAAAAACGGCGGAGAGGAATGGATTGGTAACAGCGATGGCTCAAATGTGGTGTTCTCCGTAACTTCGGTTTGTGATGTAACCATCTCTTTCAATCCCTCCGACTATGCGATTACCGTGTCCGGTAGTGGCGTGGTGTTTTCGACTTTTGAAGTCAACCAAGTGGTGGCAGTGGGCGATGGCAACGGCAATTGGCTCAATGGCGCAAGTTGGAATCCCGCAGCTGAAGTCAATAAAATGACCGAAACAAGCACCGGTGTGTACGACATCACTTACTCTGATATGGCTGCCGGCACTTATCACGTGAAATTTGCCCTCAATGGCTCTTGGACACACAACTTTGGCGGCTCTTTTACCGCTTTCGGCGAAGTTTGTGATGCCACTTACGAAGGTGGTGAAATCGAGTTCACTGTGCCCGATGGCGTTGGTGTTCACCTCCAGCTCAACCTCTCCAACTTCGATTTCCCCACCAAATCCGGTGCCAAATTCAAAATTGAAATCTTAACAGAACCCACCGGCATCAACGATTTGACCGTTAGCCGCGCACACGCTGTGAAGAAGATTCAAAACGGCCAAGTGGTAATCGAACACAATGGCAAAACCTACAATGCCGCCGGCGCCCAAATCAAATAATCACCCAAAATAAATCCCCATATAATAATGGCTGTGTAGCCTCCCCGCTGCACAGCCATTATTGCATCATCCTTCACCCTCTCCCTTTCGTTCACGGGAAAGACTGTAGTAGAAATAGTGTGGGGGCAATATGCCAAAGCCATAACTCTTGAAGCGCGCTTCAGGTGGATGCCATTTTCTCATCAACACAAAAATTCTCCCGATGCCATCTTGCCGTATTGGGATTGACCTCACCCCACCTTCCACCGTATCTTTGCTCCCGAGTTCTTTGAATTTTTGAGTCAAT
>JBJECV010000167.1:0-1695 GCA_051871435.1 Sodaliphilus sp.
AACAGCATCCCCACAATCAGTGCGCCCATATTATTGCATAGCTGAATAGTTACACTTGGAACGCGTGAAATACCTGAGTTGTGGGGAAGATTTTTTTTGAGTCATCGTGGTTGCTTAATTTGGATTTTTTGGGTGCAAAGATAACTGTGATGGGGTGGGGTTTGCAAGCTCAATACGGCTACTTGCATAGATGTGCCATCTTTTTAAAGAGGAGTGGCGGAAAGTGGGGAAAAATGATACGCTCTATGGGATAGTTTTTGTAATTTTGTGGTGGAAAATAAAAACGAACTTCGATTCTTTAAAAACGCATTAGCAATGATGATGATTAATCAAATTCCGGTGCTACTCATTACCGGGTATCTCGGTAGCGGCAAAACTACCCTACTCAATAGAATTCTTAATAATAATCAAGGCATTAAGTTTGCCGTGATTGTGAACGATATCGGTGAGGTGAACATTGATGCCTCCCTCATTGAAAAAGGCGGCGTGGTGGGGCAAAAAGATGAGAGCCTGGTGGCGCTGCAAAATGGTTGCATTTGCTGCACGCTGAAAATGGACTTGATTGAGCAAATTCACGATATTACCTCGATGGGCAAATTCGACTACATCGTGATTGAAGCCAGCGGTATTTGCGAACCCGAACCCATTGCCCAAACCATTTGCTCCATTCCGCAAATGGGCAGAAAATATGTGGAAAACGGGTTGGCGCGCCTCGATTGCATCGTAACGGTGGTTGATGCCTTGCGTATGCGCGACGAATTTGGCTGCGGCGACGATTTGATGAAACGCCACATCGGTGAGGAAGATATCGAAAACTTGGTGATTCAGCAGGTGGAATTCTGCAATATGATTCTGCTCAATAAGGCCGCTGAAGTGAAGCCGGAAGAGCTGGACCGCATTAAGAAAATAGTGCGCGCACTCCAGCCTAAGGCGGAGATTGTGGAATGCAATTACGGCGATGTGGATTTTTCTAAAATTCTCAACACCCGCCTTTTTGATTTTGAAAAAGTGGTCACTTCCGCCACTTGGATTCGCGAACTCGAAGGACACGGGGAGGAGGACGACGAAAACGAAAACGAAAACGAAAACGAAAACCACCATCATGATGAGCATGAACACGAGCATGGGCATCATCATGAGGGTGAGCATGAGCATCATGGGCATCATCACCACCACCATCATCATGATGAGGGAGAGGCGGAGGAATATGGCATCGGCACTTTCGTTTACTATCGACGGCCGGCACTCAATTTGGTGAGCTTCGACCACTTTGTGGCTACTCAATGGCCCGAAAATGTGATTCGTGCTAAAGGCGTGTGCTACTTCAGCGATGAGCCCGATATGTGCTACCTCTTTGAGCAAGCCGGACAACAAAAATCTATCCGTCAAGCCGGCAATTTCTATGCTACTATGCCCGAAAACGAGCTCCAACGTATGCTTGACACCGACCCCACACTTCGCCGCGATTGGGACGAAACCTACGGCGACCGTATGCAAAAAATTGTGTTTATCGGCCGTAACCTCGACAAAGCCGAAATCACCCGCTTGCTCGACGCCTGCTTGGAATACACATTCTGACGACAGATACCGCAACATAAAAGATGCGCCTATTTTCAGCTTGATGGGCGCATCCTTTTTTATTTCCTGTTTTCGTCACTTTTTTGGCGTGAAATTTTTATACGCTGAAAATCAGCG
>JBJECV010000168.1:0-6821 GCA_051871435.1 Sodaliphilus sp.
CTCGTTCTTTCTGTGCTTTAGCTCGTTCTTTCTGTGCTTTAGCTCGTTCTTTCTGCGCCTTAGCTCGTTCTTTTTGCGCCTTTTTGCGTTGTTCTTTGGCTTGCTTTTTGTTTCGTTGCAGCATTTGCTTCATTTGGCGTTGGTCCAGTTCATACACGCGATTGATTTGCTCTTGGCTAAGGAAGGTGGCGTATTCCTTGTAGTATTTTTTGCGAATGGAGAGAATTTTTTCACTTCTATCGAAGCGTTCTTGCACATTCTTTGGGTTTCGGTTTTCGCCCAAAGCCCAAATTTCTTTCTGTTGCCGGCAGTAAGCATCCACAAATTTTTGGGTTTGCGATTCGCTAAACGCCAATTGATGGGCGATACGCTTTGCCATCTTTTCCGCCAATTGTTCGCGCGAGAGGCGTTTTTTGTCGGCATCTTGCTTTTGTGCCATTGCCATGGTGCACGATGCGATGCTCAAAATCGCCACCAGCACAATTTTCATCATGTGTTTCATAAAGCTCAATATCATTTAAAAGTTAATATAATTCGGTTTCTTCGTCGATCAACACATCTTCGTCCCACACCTCGAGCAGAAACGCTTGGTCTTCCGGCGCGAGCCGGGCGAATGCCACATTCACCGCTTCTTCCGATACATCGTCGGCCGTTTGTTGCGATTTCAAATTCACCGTCACCAAGAGTGCCACTGCAGCGGCAGCGCTGATGCAAGTGCCCCATGCTATGCGTTTGCGCCAGGGCGATGGCTTGGGTAGGGGCTCGATGGTAGCCACTTGGCCCATCACATCATCTTCCAGTTCTTGGAAAAATCTCTCGGGCGTGCGGTAAGGCATTCGTTTGCCCACTTGGCTGAAATCAAAATCTTTATTCATCGTGTTATAAATCATTAGATTGAATATATTTCACAATTTTTTCTTTGGCAATGTGGTAGTTGGTTTTGGCAGCTGCTTCGGAGCAATCTGCCACGGAAGCGATTTCGGCATAACTCAAATCGTCGTAGTAGCGCAGGTTGAACGCCAATTGCTGCTTGCGCGGCAGCGACAAGATGGCTTTTTGCAGCAGCACCGCCACTTGGTCGGCATGGTCGAAATATTCATCGGCGAATTGAGTGATGCCATCGTCGAGCGAGACGGTATCGGTGTTGCGCTTGTCGAGCAGGCGCAGTGCCTCACGCGTGGCAATGGTGAAGAGCCAGCCGCGCAATTTGTCGCTGCTTTGGCATTGATTACAGTAGCGAAATGCGCGCACAAATGTTTCTTGAGTGGCATCTTGCGCATCGTCGTGATTCACCACCATTCGGCGAATGTGCCAATAAATGGGCTCTTTGTATTTAGCCAAAAGCATCCGGAAACCGTTTTCCGGAACGCGGCGCATTGCTTGGAGGATGTTGGTGTCGTGAATCATTCGTTTTGCTTCTGTTTTCATTATCTACGACCGCCCGAATTTGAAAAAGTAAAATTCGCCCGGCAAAAAAATCCCCTCAGAGTCGGATGGTGAATTAGCAATCGATTCCAAGGGGATGACTTTTATATGTGCGTGAACTTACATTTTCACCCAACCCATAATTTCTTTAAACGTGAATTTCTTGCCATAGCGCAAGATGCCGATGCGGTAGATGCGGCTGCTCACCCACACTAAGGCAAAGGCGGTGCCGTAGAGCAAAGCCACACTTGCGGCTATTTGCCAGAAAGGCACATCGTAGGGCAAGCGCACCATCATCACGATAGGCGAGGTGAAGGGTATCATTGAGCACCACATCGCCATAGAGCCGTTGGGGTTTTCCATACAGCCGATGCCGGCGTAGAGCGCCACCACCATCACGATGATGATGGGCGAGGTGAATTGCGAGGCATCGCTGGCTTGGTCCACAGCCGAGCCGAAGCCGGCAAAGAGCGATGCGTAGAGCAGATAGCCGCCCAAGAAATATACCACAAAGCAGCTGAAGATGCCCACCAAATTCACACTCTGAATGGCATGGAACACCCCCGAGAGGTCCGACATCGGGTCGCCGGCAAGGCTAAGTCCCAATCCGCCCACAGCCAAAGATATCAGAATCGCCCAAATCAAGAATTGAGTGAGCCCCACTAAAGCTACGCCTATGATTTTTCCCATCATCAATTGGAAAGGCTTGCAACTGCTCACAATCACTTCCACAATGCGGTTGGTTTTTTCCTCAATCACACTGTTCATAATCATAGCCCCGTAGGTGAGCACAAACATATAGGTGATAAACGCCAGCACCATGCCCAACACCATAGCGGCAGTGGTGGATGCTTCCGATTCGGTGCCATCGTCGCTCAGTTTCACACTGTTCACATCAATGTCCACTTGCGCTTCTTTCACCATCTTGTCGAGGTTGGGCACTCCCATCGAGGCAATTTTCACAGCCGTGAGCGTGTCGTTGAGGCTTTCCGTCACGTGGCTCACAAGCGCCATATTAGCGGTGCTCTTGCTATAGATGTTCACCCGTGCCGAATCGAGCACATTGGCGGGAATCACCACCAGTGCACTCATGCTATCGCCGGCCTGGTCGAAAAAGGCTTTCACGTTGGTGCTTCCCGGTTCGCCTTTGAGGGGAATAAAGCGAAACGATTCTGTGTCGGGTATCACGCCAGCCAAGCGTCCGGTTTCATCAATCACGGTCACGGCTTCAGCCGAGCCGGAATGGTTCCACTCCGAAATAAGCGTCGGAATGGCTGCAATGGCCACAAACAAAAACGGAATGAGCAGTGTGATCACGATAAACGATTTGCGCGCCACCAAGGTGGTGTATTCGCGCTGTATGATTAGCAATAATTTATTCATTGTGAGAAGATGTTTTTACCGTTTCAATAAATATTTCGTGCATGCCCGGCAATAGTTCGTGGAAGCCCTGGAGGCTGTATTGCTGATTGAGGTGGGCAATCACATCGCGAATAGCCACTTCCGGAGCCAAGCGAATAAGCGTGCCGGCGCCTTGTGCCTGCTCAATGGTGTAGAGTTCCGGATAGGGCTGTAGCATTTCGCCGGCAGCGAGATTGATTTCATAGAGGTGCTTTTTGTAGCGCTGCTTAATATCCGCCACATTGCCTTCCAGCACCACTTGCGAATGATTGATGAGCGTGATTTGCTCGCACACCTCCTCCACACTTTCCATATTGTGGGTGGAGAACAGAATGGTGGCGCCTTGCTTTTGCAATTCCAGGATTTCTTGCTTCAGCTGGTCGGCATTCACCGGGTCGAAACCCGAAAACGGTTCATCAAAAATGAGCAATTTAGGTTCGTGAATCACCGTGGCAATGAATTGCACCTTTTGCTGCATACCCTTCGATAGGGTTTCCACCTTCTTGTCGCGCCACTCGGTGAGGTTGAAGCGATTGAGCCAAAACTTCATTTTTTCGGTGGCATCTGCCTTGGTCATTCCCTTCAGCCGCCCCAAATAAACGATTTCTTCGCCCACTTTCATTTTCTTGTAAAGTCCGCGTTCTTCGGGCAGATACCCGATTTTTGCCACATCTTCTGCAGTGATGGGTTTGCCATCGAGCATCACGGTGCCGCTATCGGGCGCCGTAATCATGTTGATGATGCGGATGAGGGTGGTTTTGCCGGCGCCGTTCGGTCCGAGCAAGCCGTAGATGCACCCCTGCGGCACACTCAAGTTCACATGGTTGAGTGCCACGTGCCCTTTATACTGCTTCACCACATCGTTGATTTCAATAAAAGCCATTCGTGTAAAAAATAATTAATGGATGATACAAAATAAGTAGCAAATGCGCTATTCATCGGCAGTTGCTACTTTATAGACGCACGCCTATGCCATTTTACTACATAGGCGAGTGAAAATTTTTCATTTGCGATAGCCTGCAATTTTTGCCGTGATGCCGGGCAGGTCGGTGTTGTTGAGGCGGCCGTGGAATTGGTTGGCGCCCACACCCATGGTAAACACCGGCACATAGCTGCCCGAGTGCGACCGGCTTGCCCACGAAATACCCACGGCGCGGTTGAGAATGTCGCGTGCTTTTGCGGCAAGTGCCGAATTCATGCTGTAGAGGTTCTCTTCCGAAGCGTTGCCTTCGAATGCGGCTTCGTAGGCTTCGTGTAGCTCGTATTCTTCACGCCAATTCACCTTTACCTTCGTGAAAAGGCCATAACATTCGCTCAGCACCTGCTTCACATCGTCCCACGAGTGCTTCATCTTGTTTTTCTTGAGCGCATTCAGTCGTGCCGTCACGGCATCGGTGCTGCAAGTTTGGTATTGCAGCCATTCCAAATTCAGCGCATAGCGCCCGTTGCCCGGCACCATGCCGCCCGTGTCGTGGTCGGCGGTGACCACAATGAGGGTTTCGTTGGGGTGCTGTTTGTAGAAGTCAATTGCCAATTGAATGGCAGCGTTAAAGTCGAGAATATCATCGATAGCCGTGCGGGCATCTTTGCCGTGGCAAGCATGGTCGATGGCGCCACCTTCCACCATAAAGAAGAACCCGTTTTTATTGTTTTTTGTGAGCATTTTGATGCCTGTTTCCACAATTTGCGGCAGCGTAAGGTCGTCGGGCGTGCGGTCGATGGTGTAAGGAATGTGAGCGGGACGGTCTTTGCGTTGCACCATCATCAATTTGTTTGCCCTTTTCACTTTCTCCATTGCATCTTGGTAGCCGTAAGCCCAAGTGTAACCATTTTGAGCACACAGTTCATGCAGTTCCACGCCATTTTCTTCCGGTTTGCGGAAATCGCTGCCGGCAAAATAGTCGAAGCCCGAAGCCGCCAACTGTTTGCCGATGGCGTGGTAATATTTCCGATTCACTTGATGTGCATAAAAAGCCGCCGGAGTGGCATCGTCGATACACACATTGGTGCACACACCCACCTTCTTTCCGCTATTTTTTGCCCACACGGCTATGCTGTTCACCGCCACAGAGTCGGCGTTCATGCCCAGCATACTGTTTTTGGTTTTATGACCGGTGGCTAAAGCGGTGCCGGCAGCAGCAGAATCGGTCACGTCGCTGCTTGCCGAATACGAAGTGGCAAAAGTGGAGTAGGGGAAATCCATAAAGGGCAAATGCTTGATGCCCACATTGCCTTCGAGGCTGGCAAGATAGAGTTCAGTGGTGTTAAGCGGGTTAAGCCCCATACCGTCGCCAATGAAATAAAACACATATTTGGCTTTCTGAGCCACAGCCGCCGATGCACACATCAGGCAGAGCGCGATAATAATTACGATTTTTCTCATATCACTTCTATAGTAGGTAATTAAATGGATATTTAGGCTTTTTTCACTGCAAAGATAACAAAAAATCCGCGCCTTATCCAAACCACCACCCACCAAAATTGCAACTTCCTCCCACCGCATTTCTGACGAATTCCCCACGCAGAGTGGAAGTTCCGACCACTCCGCAATATCCGCTGTCCTACCGCATATTTGCACGGAAAAAATGGCAATATTGCCAAAAATTCCGCGTAAACATTCAATGCGATGCAAATCAAAAGAGATTTCTATCTTCAACAACTGATCGACGGCAAGCAAAACGGCTTGATAAAGATTGTTACCGGCGTTCGCCGCTGTGGCAAGTCGTATCTTCTTTTTAAATTGATGAAGCAACATTTGCTTCAATCCGGTGTGCCCTTCGACCATATTATTGAAATTGCCCTCGATGATATTGAAAACAGAGCTTTGCGCGACCCGATTGCTTTATACCATCACATCAAGCAGAAGATAGAGGACGATGAATTGTACTATATTTTGCTCGATGAGGTGCAACTTGTGCCCCAATTTGAGGATGTGCTCAACAGCCTGCTCCACATCTCTAATGCAGATGTGTATGTGACCGGAAGCAATTCAAAATTTCTCTCAAGCGACATTGTGACGGAGTTTCGCGGACGTGGCGACCAAATCCGCCTCTATCCTCTTTCTTTGGCGGAATACTGTGAGGGAACCGGACAAAGGGCGGAAGATGCTTGGCTCGACTATTACACCTTTGGCGGACTCCCCCATGTGCTCTCGCTTAAAACCGACCAAAAAAAACTGGATTATCTCACTCATTTGTTTGAGAGCGTGTATTTGAAGGATATCGTTGAGCGGCATAGGGTGAAGCATACGGCAGAGTTCGAGGAGTTGATGAGGGTGATTGCATCGGCAATCGGTGCGCCGGTGAATCCTACCAAGCTGGAGCACACATTTAAAAGCGTGAAAAAAGTGAACATTGACTCCTCCACCATTGATAAATATCTCGGCTATATGCAAGATGCTTTTATCGTGGAAAAGGCGGGAAGGTATGATGTGAAAGGCAAGAAACACATCGGTAGCCTTGCCAAGTATTATTTCACCGATTTGGGGTTGCGAAATGCCATTTTGGGTTTGCGTCAGCAGGAGGAATCCCACATTATGGAGAATGTGATATACAATGAGTTGCGCCGACGCGGCTGCAAGGTGAATGTGGGGATGGTGGAGCATCGAGAAGTCGACGCCAATGGAAAATGGTTGCGCAAACAGTTGGAAGTGGATTTTGTGGTGAACGATGGCAATCGGATGTGCTATATCCAATCGGCGCTCGCTTTGCCCGACGCTGAGAAGCGTGCTCAAGTAACCAACTCGCTACTGCGCATTAAGGATGCTTTTCAAAAAATCATTATCGTGAAAGAAAACGTGAAGCCGTGGCGCGATGAAAATGGCATTCTCACCATCGGATTGATGCAATTTTTGATCGACCCCAACAGCCACCATATCCAATAAGCATTAACAAAGGGACGGCTCATTTCACCCCACCGCCATCTCCGATGGCAGTTGGAGAAGCCTACCCCCGGCCCCTCCCTGAAAAAAAGCCTACCCCCGGCCCCTCCCTGAA
>JBJECV010000169.1:0-6677 GCA_051871435.1 Sodaliphilus sp.
GGCTTGATTGTTGGCGCGAGCAAAACCTACATTTTGGTCATTTTCCACAAACCGCACGTTGGGGAATTTGGGCTTTACAAACGGCATCGTATCGTCGGCGGAATTGTTGTCCACCACCCAAATTTCTCCCTCTCTGCCTTGGAGCGCTTCTTGGGCGGAACGGATGGTTTGTTCCAAGAAATGCTTTACGCGATAGCTGACTATAATGATAGAAATTTCCAATTTTTCGATGTTATTAGTAGAAAAACGTGTACAAATGTACGAATAATTTTGTGCATTTCGATAAAAGCACTAATTTTACTGCACATAAATTATCAACAACTTTAAAATCTCCTTCTAAAATGGGACTTGTAATAGGAATTGATGTGGGTGGAAGCACCACCAAAATTATCGGCTTGGACCATGGCAAAGTGCAATCACCCATGTATATCACGGCAGCCGACCCCATCACCTCGCTCTTTGGCGCTTTTGGAAAATATGTTTACGACAATCATATCTCTCTTTCCGATATCGAACATGTGATGCTCACCGGAGTGGGGGCTTCGGGGGTGACTACTCCCATTTATGGCTTGCCCACCAGCCGTGCCGCCGAATTTGATTGCGATGGCTTGGGCGCAAAATTCGCCGTAGACATCGACCCGCTGATGGTGGTGTCGATGGGCACCGGCACCACTTTGGTGCAAGTGAAGGGCGACGAAATCAGCCATGCCGGCGGCATCAGTATGGGCGGCGGCACCCTGCAAGGGCTTTCGAGATTGATGCTCAACATACGCAATATCCCCAACTTAGTGGCGATGGCAGCCCAAGGCGATGCTTCGAAAGTGAATCTGCAAATTAAAGACATCAGTAAGGAAGTGCTCGAGGGCTTGCCTATGCATGCCACAGCTTCGCTCTTTGGCAAGGCGGTGAACAATCAGGTGAGCGACGAAGATATTGCCAAGGGCATCATTATGATGGTGATTGAAACCATTGGCTCGGCTGCCGTGCTCTCCACGCTCAATAGCGGCATCAAAGATTTCTGTATGATAGGCAACCTCACGCGCATGGAAGAATGTCGCGAAGTGTTCTCGGTGATGGAAGACCTCTATAATGTGCGTTTCCACATTCCCGAAAATGCGGTGTTTCTCACCGCGCTCGGTGCTGCCTTGGCCTACGAAAAAGGCAAATATCAGCCCATATAAGCGGGCAAGCCACAGATTAGAACGTCATTGAGATGCGTGCCGAGATTTGGCGCCGGGTAAGATAATTGGGTACGGCATACTGCACATTGTGGATGTCGGTAATCCAATAGTAGCTGCTCACGTTGGAGATGTCGAGGAGGTTGAACACATCCACTCCGAGCCAAATGCTTTTAAATTTGCTCAGCAAACCCGAAGCCGGGCGGTGTTCGCGCCCCACCAATTCGTAACTCATCCCCACGTCCACGCGCTTGTAGGCCGGCTGCCGGAAGTAGCCTTCGGAGCGTGTGCGATTGGGTGCCGAGGTGGGCAGTCCGCCACTGAGCACACCCTTGAGGCTGAATTTCAGGCGTGGAATTTTGGGGAAATAGTCGGTGAAAAACAGGGCAAAACTGTAGGCTTGGTCGGTGGGCATCGGCACATTGATGCCGTGCTGCTTTTCGTTGGTTTTCATCAGCGAAAAACTAATCCACGAGTCGGTTCCTTCCACAAATTGCCCGAAGAGCTTCATATCAATGCCGGCAATGTAGCCCTTGCCGTCGTTGTTTCCGGCATACACCACTTTCAGATTGTCGACCTCGTAAGAATTGAGGTTACTGATATTTTTGTAATAGATTTCGGTGGTGAATTTAAAGGGGCGATTCATGGCGCGGAAAGTGTAGTCGCCGCCCATAATCACTTGGGTGCTACGTTGCGACTTAATGTCGTGGTTGAGCGCAATGTAGCTATTGCCCACCGAGTCGATTTTTTGGATGCGATATTCCTTATAGAATGGTGCTTGATAGTAGATGCCACCGGCGAGGCGCAGGGTGAGGCGCGAATTGTGCGCCGGCACGTAGCCGATGCTGAAGCGCGGCGAGAACAGCGTTTCTTTATTAAAATCCCAATGCGATACCCTGATGCCTGCGTTCACCGACAGCACCCCGGCACCCATATAGAGCTTGTAGGTGTCTTGCAGATAGCCGGCGAAGCGCGACGTTTTGATATCATTTTTCGACGCCATACTATAAATCACATTCACCTCTTCTGGGATGTGGGGGAGCGAGTAGCCTGCCGAATCGCGCCATTGCCATTCTCGGCTACGCTCGTAGATGTCGTCGCGGCGGAAATTGAAGCCATAACTGAAATTATTGTGGCTGATGGCAGTGTTGCCCTTCACGCCTAATTCCCACACATTGATGCGCAGGCGATTGCGTGCGTGTTCGTGATATTTGCCCACGCCCAGCTCGCCGCGATTGCCTTCGCTATCGCCTCCGGCTTGGTCGAGCCAGTATTCGCCGTGAATGTCGTATGCCACCAGTTCGTTGGTTTGGTAAGCCGATGCAATGAGCGAGAAATCGTTGCCTTTGTTGGGCTTATAATTGAGGGTGGCAGCGCCGAAAAAGGTTTGGAATTTATCGTGCTCCTGGCCATCGAAATACACCAAGAAGGTTTTGGCATCGGTCGACGTACCGAAACTCGTTTCCCGGTTTTTGGGTACGAATTTATAGTCATTGAGCGCAATATTGCCCAAAAACGATACCTTGAATTTGGAGGAGGGCTTCAGCACGATGTGGGTTTGATAGTCGAAGTATTGCGGGTCGTATTCGCCTTTGGTGTCGGTGCTGCCAAGTAGCGACGAATTGCGCTTGTAGCGCACGCCGTGGAGCATGGAAAAATGCTTGGTGGAGGTGCCAAGCGCCAGGCTTCCGCCTTGCATACTTGCCGACACGGCGCCTTCAAATGCTTCCGGCTCTTTGTAGGTGATGTCGAGCACCGACGACATTTTGTCGCTGTATTCGGCATTAAAGCCACCGGTGGAGAAAGCCACCGAGCGCACCATATCGGGGTTGATGACGCTCAATCCTTCTTGCTGACCCGAACTGATTAATTGCGGGCGATGCACTTCTATGCCATTGATATACACACTGTTTTCATCGTAACTACCGCCGCGCACCATGTATTGCGAACTCATTTCATTTTTTGAGCTCACACCGGCTTGCGTGGCGATAATGGCTTCCACACTGTTGCCCGAAGCGCTGGGCGCCATCTTGAAGGTTTCGGCATCCATCGCCTGCATGGTGTTGGTTTGCTTTTTAAATTCAGTGACTTGCACTCCTTCCAGCTCTATCGAAGAGCTGTAGAGCTTGGGATTGATGCTCACGGTGCCCGAAGGCTTGAGCAATTGACGCTTCACGGTGCTGTAGCCCAAGCAGGAAAACACCACCATCACGGTGTCGCGCGTGGGAGCGCTGATTTCGTAGCGGCCCTTGGTGTCGGTGTTCACGCCAATGGCAGTGCCGGCAATTTTCACGGAAGCAAACTCTATGGGTTGTCCCTTTTCATCCACCACAATACCGGTGATTTTCACTTGTGCAGCAGCCGAAGCGGCTGTGAGCAAAAGCAGAGAGGCAAGCAGGAGCGAGGTGAGGATATGTTTCATCGTTATGAAAGTCGTTAAAAAAAATAGGAAATCATGCGCCCAAAGGGCACACATTATTTATTATAACGCAAAAAGAGGGCATAAAGTATACCCTCTGTAGCAAAAAAATAGCCAAGAGCCATTAGCGATGATGGATGATGTGGCTAATGGCTCTCGGTGAATGGTGCTCGAATTATTTAGTGAGACAGAGGCGTAAGCCCGGTCCGTACCCGCTTGGGTAGCTATAATCCCGACACGACACGCGACAATCACTTGCCGAAGAATTACAATAACCTCCTCGATACACGCGGCATTGTCCACTTTCCGGACCGGTGGGATTGGTTTGAGCCGAACTGCTGTAACTGCCATACCAGTCACTACACCATTCCCATACATTACCACTCATATCGTAGAGCCCAAGTTCGTTTGGAGCCTTGGTGGCAACGGGTTGATATGCCCCACCGCTGTTCGCACTATACCAGGCCACCTCATCGATATTGTCACTACCGCTATAATTATAGCCATTTGAATTGTTCCCGCCTCGTGCTGCAAATTCCCATTCGGCTTCGGTGGGGAGCCGGAAGTTTTTGCCGGTAATCAGATTTAATTTGTTGATAAACTGATCACATTCTTTCCAAGTGACACTGTGCACAGGGTAATTGCTACCTTCAATATAATCCCTGGGTACGTCGCTCCCCATCACAGCCTTCCACAATTCTTGTGTAACTTCCGTTTGTCCAATCAAATAAGAATCTAATGTGACTTGATGCACAGGTCGCTCGTTGCCCCATCCTTCGGAAGGACTACCCATAAAGAAGGTGCCGCCTTTCACCTCAGCCATAATAAAGCTCACGCCATTTGCGGAGAAGGTTTGATAGGTGTAAGGATTGTAGTTGAGGATATAGTTGATAATGTGGGTTACATCGGATAAATTTGCCACCCCATCTTCATTGGCATCGGCTTGCTGTTTGGAAATCACGACATTATCGGTGGGTGAGAGGCACAATCTCAGTCCAAGTATGGAAGTAGAATTTGAAGGGGTGCCACCACTCCTTCGCGACACGCGGCAGTATTTTTCAAAATTCCAGAAACTTCCGTCGCGCACCACGCGCGCATCGCCTTCTGAGGGTCCGGTAGGATTCCAGTATACGGATTTGCTGTAGTAGGTGTCGCTAAATATGTCGCTACACCATTCCGTTACATTTCCACTCATATCGTAGATACCCAGCTCGTTGGCCTGCTTGGTGCCTACCGGGTGGGTTCGGCTAAAATAGGGGTCGTTGTCGCCCTCAACATTATCAGAGTACCAACCCACTTCGGTGAGGGAGTTGCTCCCGCTGAACTTGTAGCCTTTGCTCTCATTTCCGCCACGCGCTGCAAATTCCCATTGTGCTTCGGTAGGAAGGCTGAAGTTTTGCCCGGTGAGTTGATTCAATTTGGCGATAAAGGTTTGGCAATCGTCCCACGACACTTGCTCCACAGGCAGATCTGCTCCCTTATTATAGCTGGGGTTGCTTCCCATTACCGCTTCCCACAATGCTTGTGTAACTTCTGTTTCGCCTATATAGAAAGATGATAATGTGACCGGATGTGCAGGGTATTCATTGTTGTTGGCATCTGCCACTTGCTCGGAAGTAGCCCCCATTGAGAATGAACCGCCTTCCACCGCAATCATTCTAAAAGTTACACCCTTCACGGTGAAGGTTTGATTAGAAATTGGCGATGGGGTCGGACTAAGAATGTGATTAATCAGTGACGTAACATCGGAAAGATTTACTTGCCTATCGCCATTTACATCTTCTTTTTTTTGTTGTGCCATGCTTGCCATCGTCACCAATAATAGCAGCATCAGCGAAACAGTTCTTTTTAGCATAATGAAGAAATTTTTATTGATTAGAAAAAGAGTTTACTGCTTGCAAAAGTAAGTAATAAAAATGGAAATGAAGGCGTAATTTTTCAACTTTATGTTACAATTTGCACGTTTTGTAACATATTTCTTCAATTTTATGGTAAAAAATAGCCATTTTCCCCACAGTTGTTTACAAATTACGGTTTGATTAGTTGCCCGGCAAAATTTCCATCTGTGGCATGAAACGAACAAAAAAAGAGGCTTCGCCGAAAAAACTGCCCCACCCCTTCCCTTTAGGGAGGGGCGGGGGTAGGTTTTAATTAGGGATGGGATGTGTGTAGGCCAGCATCCATCAGCTCACATTATTTATTTCAATTTCAACCTCAGAGGGCAAGGCGGAACCCGATGATGCGGTTGCGGTACGTTTGGATAAGGCAGTCACGGTACGATACGCGGCATTCCCTCGCGGAATTGTACCAGCAACCGCCACGGTACACGCGATCCGACCCACTATTGGCGCCTGTGGGATTGGTTTGAGCCGAACTGGTGTAACTGCCATACCTGTCGCTACACCATTCCCGCACATTACCACTCATATCGTAGATACCTAACTCGTTGGGCGCCTTGGTGCCTACGGGATGAGTGGTGTCACTATTGTTATCATAATACCAAGCCACATCGTCAATAGTGTTGCTACCACTATACTTATAGCCTTGGCTCTTGTTGCCACCACGAGCAGCATATTCCCATTCTGCCTCAGTGGGTAGGCGGAAATTCTTGCCGGTGAGTTCGTTTAGTTTGGTGATAAACTCTTGGCAATTGTTCCACGACACAGTTTCCACCGGCAAATTCGTGCCAGAAAAATTGCTTGGGTTGGAGCCCATCACGGCTTGCCACAATTCCTGCGTCACTTCGGTTTTAGCAATGTAGTAAGAAGATAGCGTCACTTGATGAGTTGGGCTTTCATTGCTATATGCATCGCTGCCTTGCTCTGAGGTGGCTCCCATAGTGAAAGTGCCGCCTTCCACGGCTATCATTTCAAAACTCACGCCGTTTACGGTGAAGGTTCGGTTTTTAAATTCACTCTCGTCACCACCATTAATAATTAAATTCACCAAAGCGGTCACGTCGCTCACATTCACGGAGCCGTCGCCATTCACATCACATGCTTGAGCGGAATATGAGCCGGAGCCTATAATTTGATTCACAAGGGCGGTCACATCGCTCACATTCACGGAGCCATCGGCGT
>JBJECV010000170.1:0-6564 GCA_051871435.1 Sodaliphilus sp.
TTGGTTAGCCACTCGCAGGCTCGCTTGGTTAGTCGCGCTTCGCGCTTGGTTAGGGTTTCTTGAGGGGGAACGCGTGAAACACTTGAAACACCTGAAACACCAATCGAACGAAAACCAAAACGAAAACCAAAACCCATTTGTAAAACATTTGAAACACCGTGGTACTACTCGCTGCTGATCATAATTTCAAAGAACTCGACCACAAAGATAAGGTGGGTGGCGGGGTGAGGTCAAGCCCAATAAAGCAAGATGGTGTTAGCGGTAGGGATTTCAGGCTCACTAGAATTTACGCTTGCCCCCACTAATTTTCTACTGATCCGAAATTTGGAACGTTGGGACACGTCTCCCTTCCCTTCAGGGAGGGGATGGGGGTAGGCTTTCTTCTTCAGGGAGGGGATGGGGGTAGGCTTTCTTCTTCAGGGAGGGGATGGGGGGAGGCTTTTCTTTTATTTGATGTGGAGGAGGCGGTGGGTTTGGAGGGAGAGTCGCCAGCCGGGATGGGTGAGGACGGCGATTACGCAGGCGTTCACGTTGGCGGCGCATTTTTTGGGGTCGGTCACGAAGCATGGCTGGAGGAAGCGGTGGGAGGCTTGGATGTGTGCGTAGGCATCGAGTTTTTGGCGGAGGTACACCACTTTGAGTTCATCGCAGCGGGTGAGCACGCAGGGATGGACATCGCCGCCACGGAATCCGGTTTTGGGCGAAAGTGTAACCCAGTCGAGGCAGTCGGGCAGGGGGCGTGTGCCATTGGTTTCGATGGCGATTTGTTTGCCTGTGGCGTCTTTGAGACGCTGCACGAAGTCGGCATCGATAAAGAGCGATGGTTCACCGCCGGTGAGCACCACCCATGGCGCTTCGGGGTGTCGGTTCACCGCTTCGGCAATTTCTTCGAGGGTGAGCATGGTACCGGGTGCGTGGAGCGTGTCGCAGAAGCGGCACTCCAAATTGCAGCCGGAAAAACGGACAAACACCGATGGTATGCCCGTGTGAAAGCCCTCGCCCTGAAGGGAATAGAATATTTCGTTGATACGATAGCGCATAGGTGTTTAGATGCTTACGTTGGGTGCCATGGCGTCGTCGATGTAAGAAGCCACATTGTTGATCGACTCCTGCACGTCGGCGCGATAACATTCGGGGATGCTGTCCACAATCCATCGTGCCATATTTTCGGCGGTGGGGTTGAAAGGCAGCACCTCGTTGATATTTTTATGGTCGAGTTTGTCGGAAATAAGGGCTTTGATTTTAGAGAAATCGTAGACCATACCGTTGGCGTCCAATTCTTTAGCCTTGCAGTAGATCACGATGTTCCAGTTGTGTCCGTGTAGGTTTTCGCACTTGCTCTCATAGTTGAGATGGAGCTGGTGGCAAGCGGATATTTCGATTGTTTTTTTTACGTAGAACATTATTATAAGGAGTTTATTTTGAGACGTTAATTTTTTTGGGAAGTTAAGAAGTTAAAGAAGTTATCACTCGCTTCGCTCGTTGGAAGTTAAGACGAATGTCTTGTTGTTGGAAGTTTGGACGATTTTTTTGTGGGGGGCTTTCCGGAGCTTTTGCTATCGTCTTAACTTCTTTAACTTCTTAAAGAATGACTTGTTGACTCGTTGACTTGTTGACTCTAAATACTGTCGTAGATGGTGCGGTCGTCGATGCCGGCGAGGCGGAGGGCTTCTCGGCGTTCGGTGCAGGTGCCGCAGGTGCCGCAGTGGTGCTCACGTCCTTTGTAGCAAGAATAGGTTTCGGTGTAGTCGATGCCGAGACGCTTACCGTGGCGTGCAATTTCTGTTTTGTCGATATTGCAGTAGGGCGAGCACACCTCAATGCCCTCGTAGGTGCCCGCTTTCATGGCAGCCGACATGGCATTGACGAAGTCGGGACGACAGTCGGGATAGATGGTGTGGTCGCCTGCGTGGTTGGCAATCATCACCCGCTTCAGTCCGTTGCTTTCGGCTATGCCACAGGCTATGGCAAGCATAATGCCATTGCGGAACGGCACCACGGTGGATTTCATATTTTCGTCATTGTAATTGCCGTCGGGGATATCGTCGGCGGTGCCGAGGAGCGCGCTTTTGAAATAGCGGTGCATAAATTCGAGGGGAATGATGATGTGCTTAATGCCCAAGCGCTGGCAGTGGGTGACGGCGCACACGCGTTCGCGGCCGTTTTGCGTGGAGCCATAGTCAAAAGTGATGGCGAGGGCGATGCGGTCGTGAAACTCATAGAGCATGGTGGTGGAATCCATACCACCGGAAATGATAATTACCGAATCTTTCATTTTTTTCGTTCTTGAAAGGCGGCGAGCATGCGCGAGCGCACCAAATCTTGGTGGTCGGCGTCGCCATAGTTAGCAAACGGGATGATAGAGATGCCGCCGCGTGGATTGAAGTAGCCCTTCACCTCAATGTACTTGGGATCCATGAGGCGAACGAGGTCCTTCATGATGATATTCACGCAGTCTTCGTGAAAATCGCCGCGGTTGCGAAAACTAAAGAGATAGAGCTTCAGACTCTTGGATTCCACCATTTTGATACGCGGAATGTAGTTGATGACGATATGTCCGAAGTCGGGTTGCCCTGTTTTGGGGCAGAGCGAGGTGAATTCGGGGCAATCCAAGGTGACGAGATATTCGTTTTCGGGATGCTTATTGACGAACGCCTCGAGCACGTTGGGCGTGTAATCGAACGCATATTGGGTGCCTTGATTGCCGAGGAGGGTTACGCCCTCCAATTCTTTATCGTTACGTGAATGCATAGGCTGAATGTTTTTGTCACTTTTTTGAAACTGCAAAGTTACGAAATATTCGGCAAACGAAGAAATCTTATTCGTGGAGCGGGCTGAGGGCGGCTTCTTCGCCCACTATCCAGAGGATATCGGCGGGCTGAAACACCAAATTGAGGGCAGGCGAAAGGTGGCGGCCCTTGCGCTCCACGCTCACTAATAGGGCGGAGTAGTCTTCGCGCAAACGTGCATCGCGCAGCGATTTGCCCACGATGGGGGCATCGGCTTTGAGCGTGAAATGGAGGAATTTCACATTCGAGGCATCGGTGGGCTGTGCGGCTTGTAGGGAGGCTTCCACGATGGGCAGCACGCGCAGGATTTGCTCATCGGTGCCTATCACACCGAGCAAGTCGCCGGGATAGATGCGCATTTCGCCATCGGGCACGGCATATTCCACCGAATTGCGATAAATGCTCACCACCTGAATGCCATACGATGAGCGGATGTGGGCATTTTTGAGTTTTTCGCCCACGAAGGGGCATCCGTATCCCACACGCATGTGTGCCAAGTGGAGGTCGCTCACCAGCACACGCTCTTTGCCGGTGCGGATATTTTCGCGCTGGTTCATATTGCTCAAGAAATGCTTTTCGGCGCGCACCACCTGCTTATGGAGCAGCGGAGCGAACACCAATCCGATGCCGATAGTCACACACCAAGCGATGATGAGCGAAGTGTGGGAAGAATAAAGCCCGTAGAGCGCCACGAGGAAAAACACATTGCTCAGCAAGAAATTCACCACATATATTACCACGATGGGCACGTAGGAAATTTTGCCGGATTGCTCCACGAGGGCTTCTTTTTCGGTGCGCTTGATGCGCGGGCGCAGCATGCCGTAGACGAAAGGCAAGATGATGATGGTGATTGCGAGTGCGCTGGCGAAGCGGTCGTAGTGGGTGCCGGGCACCCAATCGAAGATGCGAGGCTGGATGAAGGCTTTAAACAAATAAATCAGCATCAAAATCACAGCGGAATACACGATGGTGCTCACCACTTTGCGGCGCATCACATTGCTCCACAATTTGCGGTTTTCGCTTTGCTCGCTGGTGGTGGCTTTTTGACTATAGCCGGTGAGGAGCACATTCCACTTTTTGGGCAAGATGCGTTCGAGCCAATTGTAGCACGGGATGGCACCTTTGATGAAAAACGGGGTGAAAAAAGTGGTGACCACCGATACAGCCACAATGATGGGATAGAGTTTGGCATCGAGCACACCCAACGCCATACCTGTGGTGGCGATGATGAAGGAAAATTCACCGATTTGGGTGAGGCAAAAACCCGACTGCATGGCGATGCGAAGCGGTTGCCCCATCACCAGCATACCAAAAGTGCCAAACAAAATCATGCCCACAATCACCACCACGGCAAGGATGGTGATGGTGAGGGCGTTTTCGCTCATCACCACGGGATCGACCAGCATACCCACCGATATGAAGAACACAGCACCGAATAGGTTTTTCACCGGGGTAACAATGTGCTCAATGCGCTCGGCTTCGGTGGTGCCCGCCAAAATGGAGCCCATCACAAAGGCACCTAATGCCAACGAATAACCTGCCTTGAGGGCAAACACCGCCATCAAAAAGCATAAGCCCATGGCTATGATGAGCATCAACTCGTCGGTGATGTATTTTCGCCAACGGCGGAAAATGGACGGAATGAGAAACACGCCCACCGTGAACCATATCACCAAGAAAAGTACGAGCAAGAGCACTGTTTGCAGCATTTCTTCGCCCGAAACACTTTGGTGAACGGCAATGGAGGAAAGCATCACCATCATCACCACGGCAAACAAGTCTTCCACCACCAGCACGGCAAACACGCCGGGCACGAAACGGTGTTGGCTCAAATTCAGATCGGAGAGGGCTTTGATGATGATGGTGGTGGACGACATGGAAATCATGCCGCCAAGGAAGATGCTATTGATGGCATTGAAGCCAAGCATTTTGCCCACTAAAAAGCCGGAAGCCATCATGCCCACCACTATGATGAGTGCCGTAACCACCGCCGAGCCGCCCACTTTGAGCAACTTTTTAAAACTGAATTCCAATCCGAGCGAAAATAGCAAGACGATGATGCCGATTTGCGCCCAAAATTCAATATTATCGTGCGATGCCACATCGGGCAGGAGGGAAAAATGCGGACTTGCCAAAAAACCCGCCACGATGTAGCCCAGCACGGCAGGCTGCTTGAGCAGCTTGAACACTAACGACGAAATGGCTGCCAGCACCAAGATAAAGGCAAGGTCGGAGATGAGCAAATTGATATCTAAATGTTCCATAAACTATAGTGGCGATTTGTTATTGTTTGTGGTTGAGCATCCATTGCCAACCTTGTGCCCACACTTTGAGGTTGCGCCAATGCCCGATTTGCGGGGTGACAACGAGGCATTTGTCGGCTGCGGAAATCACATTCCAAGTGGAATAGGTGCAGGTGGGGGCGCAGGTAACGTCGGCGAGTCCAAACGACATAAACACGGGTTTGGTGACCAAGCGCGCAAAATTGGCAACATCGAAATATGCCACTTCACGCGCTACGGCACGGATATTCGGGTCGGAGCGATGGGCATAGAAATAGTGAGGCCAGCCGCCGGCACGGCCGTGGAGATAGGCTTCTTGGTCGGCTAATGCCGGGAAGAAACATTCTATAGCAGTGACCTTTGGCGACATTGCAGCGCACACGATGCTCAGAGCGCCGCCCTGGCTACCGCCACACACGTAGAGGTTGACGCCATCAAATTGAGGCAGCGTGCTCAGGTAGTCGATCATCCGCAGAGCGGAGAGATACACGCGACGATAATAGTAGGTGTGGCGCGATTCGATGCCTTGGAAGGGATAATCTTTGAGGGCACCTTTGGTGAGATTGGCATAGTAGCTGTCGGGGCGGGTGAGCGACAGTCCGTGGATACCCATATCGAGGGTGATGATGCCCTGCTTTGCTTCATCGAGCAGACCGCCGATTTTGTGCACACCGGCACCGGGCACACGCATCACCACCGGATACTTGCCTTCAGCCTTGGGCATTGCCAAAATGCCATGTACGCGAAATCCCGGCTCCACGGCTTGAATTGACACCTCGTACACGTCGATCGTGTCGGTGCAAAGGTCGGGCAGAAGTTGCATTTCGGGATTCATCGGAATTTTGGCAGCAGCATCTATTTGCTTCGCCCACCATGTAGAGAAATCGGCAGGCATTTGCACGGTGGGTTTCAAATCTTTCACATCAAAGCCCACCATGGAGTGGCCTTTGTAGGTTTTACCCTTATACACCACTTCGGCATTGCAGCGCAAAAATCCGGATTTTCGCATGGTGGAAGAGGGTGTGGTAGCCGCGCCATTATGGATGGGGAGCGCCTTGAGCGGCGTGGGCGTCATTTTGTCTTCATTGAAGCTGTAGCGCACCGAAGAGGGCGTAATGGATTCGCCGTTGAGCGTGGCGGTGATGGTGAAATGCACCGGTGTGCCGATGGCGAAATGCAAGGAATCAGGGATGGGAAGTCCCAACGTGAGATTTTGGGTTGCTACAGGGGTAACCACCACCTTGATATCGGGTTTTGACGATTGTGCAACGGCCGCAAAGGCAAAGCACAAAAGGCTCAAGAAAAGGAAACGAAATCGCATCATCATAATAGGTATAAAATTTTATCTACAAAAATAGCAAAAAATCCGGAATTGAGAAAGTCCGGAGAGTGGATGATAATTCGGATATGGTGGATATATAAAAGAAAGAGAGCGGCTGGGGGTTGAATCCAGTCGCTCTCGTTAGGGGGCGGTTACCTACTCTCCCACTTTC
>JBJECV010000171.1:0-6527 GCA_051871435.1 Sodaliphilus sp.
CGGTTGGCGTTTTCGCCGGCTTTAGTGTGGTTGCCCCCACTAATTTTCTACTGATACGCCTTTAGGCGCGTGTGTTGGCTAATAGAAAACGCCCTTGGCGGCATAAAGCCGCCTTGGGCGCATGACAAAAAATTTAGAAATAAAAGGTGTTGCTTAATTCCTTGAGAAGGATATTTTCGGAATTATTTTTTTAATTTTTCTTGGATGGCTTTGCTTTCGGCTTCGTAGCCGGGCTTATTGAGCAGTGCGAACATATTTTTCTTGTAGGCTTCCACACCAGGTTGGTTGAAAGGATTCACGCCGAGCATGTAGCCGCTCACACCGCACGCTTTTTCGAAGAAATAGATGAGTTGCCCCAAATATTTTTCGCTCAGTGTCGGAATGGTGATGAGCAAATTGGGCACGCCGCCGTCTACGTGAGCCAATCGCGTGCCGAGTTCAGCCATTTTGTTCACTTCGTCCACGCGCTTTCCGGCGAGGAAGTTCAATCCGTCGAGGTTGGCATCATCGTGAGGAATTACCACGCTGTGGGTTTGGTCGCCCACCGAGAGCACTGTTTCGAAGATGGTGCGTTCGCCGTCTTGAATCCATTGTCCCATAGAGTGGAGGTCGGTGGTAAAATCTACCGATGCCGGGAAAATGCCCAGGTGGTCTTTGCCTTCGCTTTCGCCATAGAGCTGTTTCCACCATTCTGCAAAGTAGTGCAAGCGAGGGCAGAAGTTCACCAAAATTTCAATCTTCTTGCCGGCTTGGTAGAGCGCATTGCGGGTTTGAGCGTAGGTGAAAACATTTTCATTGTCATCATTTTCAATTTCCACAGCGCCAGCCACCAAAGCCTTGATATCGAAGCCGGCCACGGCAATGGGGAGCAATCCCACCGGGGTGAGCACGGAGAAGCGTCCGCCCACATTGTCGGGAATAACGTATGTTTTGTAGCCTTCTTGTGTGGCGAGCGAGCGCAGTGCACCTCTTTTGGCATCGGTGATGGCCACAATGCGCTTAGCAGCCTCTTCCTTACCTTCTTGCTTTTCGAGCATATCTTTGAGCAGGCGGAAAGAGATAGCCGGCTCAGTGGTGGTGCCCGATTTCGAAATCACCACAATACCGAACTTCTTGCCTTTCAGCAAGCCCATGAGTTCTGCGATATAGTCTTCGCCAATATTGTTACCTGCAAAGAGCACCTTGCATTTGCCGCCTTCGTAGGCATCAAAACTGCTGCTCAATGCTTCAATCACTGCCTTAGCACCGAGGTAACTGCCACCAATACCGATAGTCACCACATATTCGCAAGAGTTGCGAAGCCCTGCGGCAGTGGCTTCAATATCTGCAAGTTCGGCTTCGGTGATGCTGCTCGGCAGGTGAAGCCAACCGAGAAAATCGTTACCTTCGCCCGTACCCTTTTCGAGCGTTTCGGCCGCTGCTACTGCGGCGGGGCGCAATGCGTCGACCTTAGTTTGGTCGACTTCCGGTGTGAATGCGGCAAAATTTGCTACTTGAATTTTTTCTACCATAGTTGTGTTGGAATTATTTTGTAATACTATTAATGTTAAGTTCTAAATCTCTTTGGTGAAAGCTCTGCGGCGTTTGTGTTGCTCCAAGTCGAAGTATTGCCATTGCTTTTGCACATTTTCATTGTTTTCCAATTCAATATTGGTTTCCGCCCATTCATATCCACGCTTTTGGAATGCGGGAATCAAATCGATGAAAAACAGCGAGTTCACGCCTTTGCTCTGATATTCGGGCGCCACGGCAATGAGCAGCAAATCCACGATGCGGCCTTCGCGCTTAATGGCTTTGAGCAAATGATACCATCCGAAAGGCAGCATCCTGCCCCTGCCCTTAATCAATGCACGCGAAAGCGACGGTACCGAGATGCCCACACCCACCAACTTGTCGTTGGCATCCGCCACGAGCGAAATGTGGTCGAGCGGCAAGAAAGGCAAATACACATTAATATAATGCTTCACTTGCTTTTCGGATAGCGGAGAATAGCCGAACAGGCTATCGTACGACTCATTGATGAGCGCAAAAATGGCGTCGCCATATTTCTTCACCACCTCTTTGATGCTATTCATTTTCACCAAATGCAGATTGAAGCGATGCTGCACAATGTTGCCGATTTTTACCATTTTTTCGGGAATCTGCTCCGGCACCATCACCTTAAATTCCACCCAATCCACATCTTTCACGAATCCCAATCGCTCGAAATGCTTTTGATAGTAGGGGTAATTGTAGATGGTGGCTTGCGTGCCCAATTGGTCGAAGCCCTCAATCAAGCATCCCTCCGGGTCCATGTCGGTGAAGCCCAAAGGCCCGGTGAGGCAAGTCATACCTTTCTCTTTTGCCCATTGCTCCACTGCGTGTATCAAGGCATCCACCACTTCTTCATCGTCGATAAAGTCGACAAAGCCGAATCGGCCCTCCTCCTTTTGCTCGCGCTTGTTTACCAGAGAATTGATGATGCCGGCAATGCGCCCCACCGGTTTCCCATTGCGATAAGCCATAAAGAAGGCACTTTCGCAAAATTCGTAGGCAGGGTTTTCCGAAGGAAGAAACGTGGTGAGCATATCGCTCACGAGGTCAGGTACATAGCATGCGCTATCTTTGTAGAGCACATCTATAGGAAAATGGATAAACTTAAGCAATTCTTTCTTAGTGGGCTCAAGTTTGCGTATCTCAACAGCCATTTTAATATCTCATTAAATCATTAATTGTGCAAAGTTACTCAAAATCCACGATATTCCACCCTCATTGCCGCAAAAATCCGCAATTCCTCATTAGCCTTTAGCCATCAGCCTTTAGTCTTTAGCCTTTAGTTGGCTTTTAGCCATGGGGCAAAAAGTGATTATGAATTATGCATTATGCATTATGAATTATGAATTATGAATTATGCATTATGAATTATGCATTGTCTCAACCGGTGGGTGTGAAAAATGCCATCAAAGAAGAACCGTCCCTTTGATGGCATTTTAGATGAATGAGCTGTGCAATTCATTGTGTGGGGTGTTTGCCTTTTAGCTTGCTTTGGGCTTGCGCTTTCATCTCTTCGAGTTCGTCCCAATTGCGGATTTTCCTAAATTTTTCTACCACTCTACCTTTTTTGTCGATAATGCCATACAAACTAATTTCCACATCGTTGGTCATTCCAAAGCCATCGATATCCATATAATAGTAGCCGTCGGGGTTCAGTTCCCACTTCACCACTGCCACGCCATTTTTAAAGTGATTGATGCGTGTGGGATAGTAGGCACTTAGCCCCTCAGCCTTCTCCTTAACATATTCTTCCACGCCTGAAATTGAATCCCAAACGATATCTTCATGGGTTATGGTCGTGAGCAATACGTTAGAGTTCATAAATTCGTAGGCGCATTGGGTTTTGTTATTGAGCAAGAAGCGTGGTTTATTCCAATCGCCAATGGCTTCCCATACCACTGTCATCCCGCCGCCATGACTTGTCCATTCGCGCTTAATGCCCACAAATTTTTTGCTATGGAGGTATGCTCACAGTTCTTTTGCCACGCCATTTGGCTTTGTGGTAATCCTGCCCAACTCGGCGGTCATTTCTTGAGGAATGGTGCAGCGGGGGTCGGCTGATTCGGCTGTGATGCTGTTCACGAAGTGTTCATATTCCGAGGCGTACACCTCTCGCATGTGTATGTTTGCTTCGTTGTCGTGCGAAAACGAGTAGCTCACATTTGCCAATCGGTCAGCCATTTTGGTGAATGGCGCATAGGGCGTGGTGCGGATGCCTTCGTAGTAAGCGTCGTTGGCGCGCTCGGCTCGCGTGCGCCCTTTGTTGTTGGTGAGGGCATACACTATTTCCGCAGCCATCAAGGCCTGCTCATCGGTCATACAATCCTTTGCAATTTGCATCACATTGTTGTAAGTGAGGCGGGCATCTTCCATGCTATCGTGAAAATATGCAGCAAACACCATCGGCACTAAGTCAGACTCTGTGGCGCACACTAAGTGTCCGTATTTTCTCACATACTCTGCCGCCATCTCCAAATGCACACCGTAGGGACGCTCGTCGTAGGTTTGATTCACTCTCTCGTGAAGTTCATACGCTAAACTTTTGATTCTGCTAATCACATATCTATATTTATTGAGGAGGTTGAGGAATTCTGTAGCGATCATAACACTGAAAATTAATTGATGAGGAAAATGTATGGATGAATGTAGTTGTATGTTGCTGATAGTTTGTTGCGAAGTCTTTTTTGCAAAAGTAGTAACTGCGCTTATATTTTGCAATATTTCTTTAGAATTTTTATACAATAATTCCGCTACTGCTTCGTTATTATATATGGATAGAGGATTATATCTTGCCTTATCTATCACCACAATTTGAGCACAAATATGGTGGGCGATTCGTCGGTGAAATTGCCGATTTGGCGTGAAAATTGCACGATTGGTCTACTTTGTTTGTGATAATATGTAAATGATACTAACTTTGTGATTGAAAATTGATGTGTTAAGAGAAATTTTTATTGATAAGGTATAAGATGAGAAAATTTATTATCTCTGCTCTATCCTAATTAAGGCAATACATTGCAAAAAGACCACACAAAGTTTGTAAGAGTGATTTTTCATTTTCCACTTCTTCCGCAGTGATGCGTGAGAAGTGCTTTTTTTACGCATTTGTTTAAAAATTAGCACGAAAGATTGTGCTCGTGTTTTAATTTTTTTTGTAAATTTGCACGCCATAAAAATTAAACCGAGAAAAATCGACCACACAATCATGGTAATAGGTTACGACGCAAAATATATGTTTGAGCATGTGGGAGGCTTGTCGCATTATGCAAGTCTGTCGCTTGAAGCGCTCACTCAATGCTATCCGCAAAATCACTATATTATCTACACCTCTCATTTCAAAAATAATGGAATGAGTGTGAATAAACTGCTTGTGCAGCCATCGGTGCACCGAAAATCGTATCATTGCAAATCGCTTTTGGATAGAATTTGGCCTTCGCGCATGGTGTACAGGAGTTGCAAAAAACATGGTGTTCAGGTGTTTCATGGCATGTTTGGCACGCTGCCCAAAGGCATTCAGCGTTCCGGCATGGCATCGGTGATTACTTTAGGCACACAGCTCCATCACCATTATCCCAAGCACTATTCCTTTTTCCGGCGGCACCGCATCAATTCTCGGCTGCGGCACGATTTGAAGCATGCCGATGCCGTGGTGGTGATGAGTGAATTTAGCAAAAGCGAGATTTGCCGGCTGTATGGTGTGCCTCAGCATAAGGTGAGAGTGATTATGCCGGTGTGTGAGGACTATTATTCTGCGGATGTGTCGGAGCAAATGCTTGAAGCACAGCGCGTGGCAAACAATTTGCCAGAAAAATTTATCCTTGCCACAGGCAATTTCGATTCGCGTCACAATTTAGAAAAGGTGGTGGAAGCCTTGCCGCTGCTTGCGCAGCACGATATCCACTTGGTGGTGGTGGGTCACAAAAATGAGTATTTTGCCCATATTATGCACTTGGCGGAAAGTTTGGGCGTGAAAGATCGCATTGTGCGCATCAAGACCATCAACCCCATTGCCATGCCTGCGGTGTATCGATTGGCAAGCGCTGTGTGTGTGCCATCGCGCTACGAGTGTGCCTCGCTTTCCATTTTGCGCAGCTTTGAAACCGGCGTGCCGGTGGTGGCAGCCACCGGTTCGTGTATGGAAGAATTTGGCGCCGATGCTGCCCTCTATTTCCATCCCGACTCCGCCCAAGAGTTGGCGCAAGCCTTGGACCAAGCCTTAGGCTCTGCTTGTCAATCCCTGCTCGTTGCCGCTCAAAAGCAAAAGCAAAAATTCACCTTTGAGCGCTTAGCACATGAATTGGAAACGCTCTATCGCGAAGTGAGAGCAAATAAATTAGGAAAATAAAACGCTATGGCATCCAAATTTTCTGAAATAGATATTGAAGCTCGTGCGCAAGCCGGCAAGCAATTTTTTATGAAAGGCTACAACTGTGCACAGGCTGTGGTGGCAGCATTTGCCGACCTTTTTCCCGAACACGATGCCGACACTTTGCTGCGCATTGCGGCATCGTTTGGTGGCGGTATGGGACGCTTGCGAATGACGTGCGGCGCCGTGACGGGTATGTTTATGCTCGCCGGATTGGAAAATGGCAATCCCGAGCCGGGCGATATGGAGGCGCGCACGCGCAACTATGCCCTCGTGCAGCAATTGGGGCAAGCCTTCACTCGTGAAAACGATTCTATGATTTGCGCCACACTGTTAGGATTGCGCACCGGCAAGATTGAACCACCGCGCCCGGGCGAACGTACTGCCGACTACTATCGTGCCCGCCCATGCCCGGCACTTGTGGAATGTGCCTGCCGCATCTTCGCCACCCACCTTGCCGAGCAAGCCTGACTTCTATCAAATTTCACCGATTTTTGTCACTTTTTGAGCTATAACTCGATTTTTTTTCGACTTATAGCTCAGAAACCGGTCGTTTTTAAGTGAAATTCGGCATTTATTTAGGGATATTCGCAAAATAGCTAACTAATTATTTGTCAGAAAGATAAAT
>JBJECV010000172.1:0-26120 GCA_051871435.1 Sodaliphilus sp.
AATTTATCTTTCTGACAAATAATTAGTTAGCTATTTTGCGAATATCCCTAATTATTGCTATCTATTTGCTATATGTGTCATTGCTTTGAAATTAGCATCCCCCGGCGGGCTTTTGGGGGCGGCGCCGGGGGATGATGTGGTGGGGGGCTGTAGGGCTCTTTATTCTTGTGCTTGATTGTAGTGGTCGATAACGATGAGTTTTTCGATGGGTGTGCCACCGTATTCGTTTGACGTTTCGTAAGTTCCGAAATATCGGTAGAGTCCCGGAGCGAGTTTTTTGCCGTTTTTGTCCTTCAAATCCCAAGTGTAGGGGAATGAGCTTGTTTTCTTCGTCCACACCAAATTACCGGCAGCGTCGGTCACTTTCAGGTGCACTGTGGGGGTGTTTTGTGTGGAAGAGTCAAGGACGAATGTCGCCTTATCGATAGCCGGTATTTCGGCAGTGGAGAGTGTTACGGCATTGTTGGAGCCCACGAAGAATTTAATGGTGTGGCTTGTTTCGTTGCCAGCCACATCGTGCACGGTGTAGGTGAGCGAGTGTTGTCCGAGCGAGAGTCCCTTCATGGGGAAGGCAATTTCCATTTGCTTGCCATCACCGTCCAAAGATGCAAAGCTTGTGATTTCGGAATAGGTTTCTTTACCGTTGTCGAGTTTGAGCGTCATTGCATTACCAATGCCCACCGACATATTGCTCAGTGCCACATCGTCGGACGCCTTGATGTAGAGTGTGGAATTAGCCGGGATGTAGCCACCCTCGGCAAACGAGTTTGGCTCATTGAAGTACATGTGCTCAATCACCGGGGCATTGGTGTCGGTGATGGTAGCGCCATTGGCAGCATTGTAGGGCGAGATGGAAACTTGGGTGGTGATGCCATTCACCATTTGTGTAGAATTGTCTTTGTGTGCATACACACTCACCAATCCCTTTTCCCACAAAGCCTCCACGAAGCGCGGAACGATCACCGAGCCTTCGAATTTGCCAGCCACCACTCGTCCTTTCACTTGAGCGATTTGATTGCGCGGATAGTAAACGGAGCGTGTCACGGCCTTGTTGTTGAAAGTGCTGGTGATGTCTTTGTAGAATCGAGCGTGGTCGTAGAGTGTGAGCACGGCATCGCCATTGAAAGCCTCATCGAGAGCGCCTTCGAGCGTTTTCACTTCCGCCTTCACGGTGAGTTTTTGCATCGGGCGCACGGTAACGGTAGTGGATTCAGTGATAGGCGTGTTGTTGATTTCCGTGATATTGAAAAGCGGCTTAGGCAGATACACCGTCATAGCCGGGTCGCCGAGCAGCAGCCATTTCACCTTGTCGGGCACCGACGAAGTGCCAAACACTTGCTTCGCAGTGAGGTAGATGTCGCCCAAGCGCGGTTGTGTTTTTTTGTTCAGATAGCTATACATTGCATTCACCCACGCGCGGTTGAGTTTGTCGTTGTTGTCGGCAAACACCGATCGGCTGGTGGTGAAAATAGCGATAGCTCCACCATTCTTTTTGTGGAATTGCACTTCAGCGATGCCACGCTCGTGGCTATCGTAGCGCGCCACATCGCAGCAAGCAGTGGTGAAGATAGGCAAGTGTTCGTATTCTGTGGTTTGCGCTTCTGTCATGGTCCACATGTGGCGCACTTTCGTGTAAGAAATGATGCCGGCATGACCCACATAGGTGTAGAAATTTTGTCCCTTTTTCAGTGCTTCGATAATGTGTCGACGCGCTTCTACAGCCGTGCGATTAGCTTCCGCTACGCCGCTTTCGCTGGTGGCAGAAGCATTGGGGAACAAATCCACGCAAGCCTTATCGACCACCATACCGGATTTGAGGTCGGTGTTGAGCATTTCTTCAATGCCGATGGCTTGGAAAAGGTGTTTATTATTGTCGCCTTCATCGCTGGTGACCAGTGCATTGTTGCGCCAAGCTCCCCAGTCGGGATTATTTACATAATTGAGCAATTTGTCCACATCGCTTCTTGCCTCATTAGGGTCAGCCGAAGGGATGCGTCCCACGCCGATTTTGAGGGCTTCGTTGGTGATGTTTTTACCGGTGTTGTCGGCAAGCACACCAAAGAAATCGTCGGCCACGTAGGAATTGTTTTCGTCGTTGGAGCAAACGCTTTGATAGGTGATGATGCGATTCTTTTTATTGGTGGTGATACCCCGGTTGTCGAACGAGCCACATCCAAACATCAGCAAATATTTGAATTTTGCTTGATTGCGGTCGTAGAGCATTTTGTTCATCAATCGGATAGCCATAGCATCGGGCGTGCCGCTCGAAAATTCGTTGAACACCTGTTCTTGGTCCACTACATGCACGGTGAAACCATCGATGCTACGGTGCATTTCAGCCACACGCTCCGCTTGTTCCATCAGCATCTTATTGGTAACGATTACCATATCGGGAGTGGCTAGGCTGTGAAGATTTTGATTTTCAACGGGTTCGAAAGCCGAGATTTTATAGAGAGTGGCATTGGGGTCGAACACCACGAATTGGCTCCAATTTTGAGCTATTCCGGGGGTGAACGCCTTCACGGTAGAGGCATCGTCGGCTTGATAGTCGGCATATTTGTATTCCACTGGTTGTGCCGGGTTGTTGATATTCCACACCACAGCTCCATTGGAGAGTCCCTTCATTTCGATGCGGTCGGAAGCTGTTAACGCGTTGAAACCCATTCTCAACTGACCGTTGGCGGCGAGCTTCATATCATTGTAATGCTCGTAGGTGATGGTAAACCAGTCCATGCGTGCCCAGCTCAGCGCCAAGTCGGTAGGGATGTTGAAATCGATAGCTAATTTGCCCTTTTCGTCAGGGTTAGTGGGAGTTACACCCCCTACCGGGTTGGCAGAATTGTAGAACATAAGGCTGCTATCGCTATATTTAATGGACGATGTGGAAGTGGTGAACGTGAGCGTGTCGGAAGCGCCACCCATGTTCAATGCAGAAAGGAGGTAGCCATATCCGCTGTAGCCCGATGATGCGCGGGTGATGCGAGCTGCCACACAAGGAGCGCAAGTGATGATAGAGCCCGGCACTAATCCCGGTGTTTCGAAATCGAATTCATTGTTAGAAGAAGTGATTTGTTCGCCCAATAAATCCCTACCGGTGTAGCCCATACTTTCCTTTTCTGCTTCGTGGTAGAAGCAATCCAAGCTCGATGCTCTTTGCGTGGTGCCGGGAGAGTTGACCTCCACACATTTTATGGCATCGTCGGCGTCGCCTTCCGTGAGGAAATAGTAGCCCGAAGTGGAGTAGGGATTAATCGTTCGACTATAATATCGGTTTTCTGCTGTGGGGTTTGAGAGAGTGAAATTCACCGGTCCTTTCGCATAGAAGCAAATTTTACCTTCGGTGCGAAGCACGGGCACAATTGGCAGGTCGTCGGGTGCGGAAGCGTCGAGCACCTCGCCCAGCATTTCCCCGCCAAAGCCATACACTTTCACATTTTGCGGATTAGAGAAACCCATAGCGCTGAGTTCCTCGTGGGTGATTTCGTGAACACCGGTGTGGTCCACTTTGATTTTCACCCATTTTCCGGAGGCCAATTTAGAATTGGTGGCAAAATGCGTGGAAGAATACGCGAAAGCCGAAGGCGACATCGCAAAGCATATTGCCGCTATTACAAGAACGATAGTAAAACGATTGATGCGCATCATATCTCTGTTGTTGTTTTGATTATCTACTATTTATTTAATTCTTATCGTTAAGGATTGCGCTCCACAGATGGAGGCGCTGATGTGCTCACCGATGGAGAGCCGATGCCCGGCAGAGTCGGCGCCCAACACCAAGATATCGCCCATTTTCAGTGTGAAAAAGGAGCTTGCTTGGGCAATCACCTGATTGATATGGGTGAAGGTGATGGTTTCAGAGCTATCGGCAGGATTATCGCCTGCTGCGGCTTCCACTTTAATGCCCTCTTCGGTGTGGAGCGTGTCTTTTTGGAGCCATTCACCGAGGAAGAACGCTCCATCGAAAGCAGTGTGGCGTGCATCGAAAGGGTTTCCCTCCACGCCTTCAGCTTCCACCACTGCACAAGCAGCGAGCGCTTGATAGTAGCGTGGTGCAAATCGCTCGGCAATGGTTTTTCCCAATCGGTCGATACGCACGGCAATGGCGGCGTGCATCTTAAACTCGGGAGCGAAATCCGGAACGAAAAACGGCTTATTGCAGGTCAGCATAGCAGAGTCGGCAATCAAATGATAGCCGATGCCTTGCTCGCTATGTGTGACCACTATAATCTTCATTTTTCGTTTTGCGGTTGATATATAATGTTATTTAGCGTTCATTTCATCCATTCGATTATACATTAAAGCCAAATGCGAATAGATGGAAGTGTTTTGAATCACGATGTGAGCCGGCGCCTTAATTCTGTAGGGAGTAAAATTCCAGATAGCCTTCATGCCTCCGCCAATGGCTTGGTTGGCAGCTTCTTGTGCATTCTCTACCGGCACCGCCAGCACGCCAATCGACACATCGTATTCCTCTTGGCGCTGCTTGAGTTCGTTCATGTGATAGATGGGCACACCGCAAATGCTTTTGCCGCAAATATTTTCATTGATGTCGAACCCCGCCACAATATTTAATCCATATTGAGCCAGGCCCACATCTTGCATCAGCGCAGCTCCCAAGCTACCTACGCCAATCATAAAGGCTCTATGCTTCCGCTTAAAGCCGAGGAAATCCACTAATTCCTTCACGAGCGAGTGCACTTCGTAGCCGATGCGCGTTTTTCCCTTGATATTCAGGAAAGAAAGGTCTTTCGCAATTTGGGAAGCGTCGACATTGATTTCTTTCGCGATTTGAGTAGAGGAAACGTATTCAATGTTTTGACTATCAAGTATTTTTACATAAGCCAAATACCAAGGTAGCCTGCGAAGTGTAGGCTCCGGGAGTAGGATTTTTTGGATGTTCTTTTTTTCGCTCATTAATTTGATGGAATTGCTTTTGCTGTGTTACAAATCACAAAATTAGTGAAAAAAATCCTTATATCATCGAATTAACTTTTTTTATTATTCTTATAGGGGTGAAAAATTGTTCTCCGGTGGATGCCTACTTATTGTGCCGTGACGGCAATTTTCTTTGCCTTGGTGGCTTCTTGTATGCCATCGGTGGAGATGCGGGCGCGGTAAATGTAGATGCCGCGAGGCACTCTTGTGCCATTCCTGTCGGTCAGGTTCCACGTCACGGGGAACGAAGTGCCCGAATCGCTTCTGCCGGTTTGTGTTTCGGTCCAGATCAAGCGACCGAGCAAATCGTAGATGTCGATGCCCACCGTCACTGTAGCGTCGGGGCGGTTGTGCTTCACGTAGAAGTTTGCCGCTGTGGAAGCCGGGTTGGCATCGCAGTAAATGTCGTAGAGCTCAGGTTTCAAGCCATTAATCACCGTGAAATTGATGCTTCGAGTGGAAGAATTGTTGAACACATCCCACACCTTCAACTTCAGCGAGTGTGCGCCCGGTTCCAAATTGGAGAGCGGATAGAGGATATCGCCAGCCGAGCCGTTTTCGGTGTTGGTATTCACCGGGGTGAAATAAGCCGATAGATCATTGATAGACGTTTTGTCGTCGAGCGTGATAGAAATGGCGTGCCCGATGCCGCTTGAAGATAGATTGATACCGCTTTCATCGCTCACCCGCGCCATCATCAGCGGTGACTCGTTCACCAAGTCGCCATCTTTAAAGTCGGTGCTATTGAGCACCAGCATTTCAATGTTGGGTCCGATGGTGTCGGCTTCCACGGTGTCGTCGTAGCCATAGATGTAGAATTGGCTATTGGCGCCCATGGCTTCTCGCGAGCCGCCATTCAGTTTGTTGGCATCGGGGGTAGAATTGTCGTAGGCGTAGAGATTGATGAGCGAAGGGCTGTAGTTGTCGAACGTAGCCAAGATTTCCGACGGCACAGTTACCTTAAACGAAAACTTGCCATTTTGCACCGTGTCGACCTTCACTGCCAATTTATTGGCACGGTCGAGGTAGGCATATTCTTCGCCTTCTGTGCCCCATCCGTGGGTGAGCACCGACTGCTCGCAATCGTAGAGTGTGGCGATAATCGGGCCGTTGAAATCAATCAATTGTCCCTTTTTGTCGGTCACTTTTCCGGCAAACGTAAGGGTTTGTCGGGCTTGAAATTCGGGTTTATTGGTTTCGCTCACCTCCTTGCCATTGATGCTTTCAATCTGAATTCTGAGCGAGGGATAAGCCGGTCGCATAGCCGGGTCGCCCAAGAGGCAGTAGCGCGAGTTGTTGTCTTCTTGCTTGCTGAAGGTGGTTTGTCGATAGGAATTTTTGCCCCATCGAAGGATGTCGCCAATGCGATAGGGAAGTCCGTTGGAGTCGCTGTTGAAGGCATATTTAGCCACGTGGTTGTGCAGTTCGCCGTTTTGGCTGATATACACCAATCGCGGTGTGGAAATCACGGCAATGGCGCCGCCTTGCCCGTTGAGGAACATGGTTTCGGCGCCCGACTGATTGAGCGCGTCGAAGCGTGCAAATTCGCAAGTGGCGGCATATAGGATGGGCAAATGCTTATAGAATAGATTGTTTTTGATGTCGGGGTTGGTGAGTTGTCCTTCACCGGTCCAACCATTCGGGCTGGCGTGGCCGGTGTAGTTCCACCACACCAAGCCCTCGTTGAGCAAGTGGAACATTTTGGTCCGCGCGTCGGGGTAGATGCGTCCGCCGCCTTGGCTGGTGGCATTGAAAGCGTCCATATACACCTTATTATAAATAAGCGCATCGCCGCCATTGTTTTTGCCGATTTCGATGGCGTTGTCGGCTTGCTTCATGTGGATGGCATAGTTTTCGTCGTCGGCCACATCCATCACATTGTTTTTCCAGGTGCCATTGTTGGGGTTGGTGACGTATTTGATGAGTTTGTCGACAGTGGTGCGAGCCTCGCTCACGCTTTTCACCGGAAATCTGCCCACTGCGATGTCGAGGTCGAATGCTGCGAATGTTGGTCCGGAATTGTCGGCGAGCACGGCGAACGGGTCGTCGCTGGTGTAGGAAAGGTATTCGCTGTTGGAATTTTCGCTTTGCCAGGTGAGGAGCATTGGATAGGAAGCTGCTTTCACCGTGCTGCTAAGCTGGCGGTTGTCGTAGGAGCCGCTACCAAAGAGCAGCAAATAGCCCAATTTGTGACCCTCGCTGTCGGCACCGCGGTCGTAAAACATTTTGCACATCATGCGATACGCCATGGCATCGGGCGTGCCGCTTGAAAATTCGTTGAACAACAACTTTTGGTCCACCACCAGCACCCGCATTGAATCCACAGCCTCGTGCATAGTGGCGATGCGTTGTGCTTGTGCGAGATATTCGGTGGGCGAGATGATAATCATATCGGGGGTGGGCTCAGCGTGGATGTTTTGGTTCGCCACCACGGCATCCATAGTGGGCGAAGGTAGGGTGATAGAGGGGTTGAAAGCCACATAGCTACGGTTGCCCACGCCGGTGGGACTAAAGGTGCCCACGCCATCGGTGTTGACCACATTCATAAGGGTGGGCTGATGGGGCACCGTCACATCCCACACTTGGGTTTCGCTGCCGATGCCGCTCAGCTGATATTGCACATTGCTCACGCCGCCGTTCACGCTCCAAGCAATGGTGCCATTGCTCAGGGCAAGGGGGCGTTCATAATTGACCGTCACATAGTTGAGGCGTGCCAAATACACGGTGCCGGAGGGATTGTAGTTGATGGTGAACGTAAGGTCATCGCCCGATGCGAGCGGAAAACTTTTTTCAAAATTTCCGATAGTGTAGTGGCTGTGCGCCACATCGTTGGTGGCTGCAATGTAGTCGGCATTGGTGCTTTCAATATTGTTGCCATTTTGCTGAAAAGTGAGGCGTGCGTTACCGCCCATCGTTTTTGATGCGAAATTGGTGACCACATTCACATTCGAGCCTGCCACATATCCCGGAAGGGAGAATTTGAAGGACTGCGATTTGGTGTAGCGGAAGTCCTTGCCCAGCAGAATGCGCCCGGTTTCGCCGGGGTTGACCAATTCATCTTCATCGAAGATGCGCTCGGTGAAAGTGGTGATTTTTTCGCCGGTAGGGCTGATGGAGGATTTGGCAATTGGAGTGTCGGTGAATTTGGGGTCGTCGGTCACGAAATAGTAGCCCGCGGTGGCGTAGGGGTGCTGCACGGGTATGAATTTCACCTTACCGGTGGTGGTGCTCCAAGTGTTGGGACCTTGTGCGTAGAAAATGATTCTGTCGGCACTGCGCACCACGGGGATTTGAGGTAAATCGTCGGGAATCGACGAATTAAGGTTTTCGGAAATCGGCGCTCCGCCAAAGCCAAAGATGTGCACTTTGCTCAAGTCGGAAAAGCCCCACTTTTTGGCATCGGCAGCGGTGATGGCGTGCAATCCGCTGTCGGTCACTTTGATTTTTACCCATCTTCCGGTAGCCAATTTCGACGTGTCGGCGTAGTGGTCGGCATTGAAAGCAAAGGCTTTAGCGCTGCAAAATAGGGCGATAAGAGCCACCCAAGTGTGGAGGCATATTTTGGAGTGAATGGAATTGGAATTCTTCATTATCGTCAGTTCGTTTAATATGTTGGCAGGAGATGAAAGGTAGGCTTTGCGGGCACACACCATCTCCTTGGGTGTAATTTATCATAATAGATAACGCATTTTCTTATTATTTATTGTGTGGTGGGTGATGTGGATGAAAAAAGTAACGACCTATCGCGCGGAAGGTCGTTACTTTCGGTGTGTGTTCAGTTGTGTGTTTTCAGTATAGTGAAGCGGTGCTACATAGAGATGAAATTAGCCAACAGCACCAGAATAGACACGAAAAGCAGCCATTTGCGGCACACCTTGTCTTGAAGATTCTTTTTTGCTTCTTCGCGTGCATTGAATTGTTCCATTGTGAGGATGCAATTTTCGGGACGCTCAAAATCGAGGGTCATTTGTTGGGAGTTGGTCGTTTTCATATCGTTTGCATTTTAATTGTTGTCGAGTTTGTTGTTTGATTACGCTGCAAAGATAGCGGGCTAAATGTGCCATAACCGTGCACTATAAAGTGAATAAAGGTTAAATATTTATTTTTTGACAGAAATCCGGGATTTAGGTTATTTTGTCACGAATAATGGTAATGCCATGTGGATGAAAACATGTAAATTTGCAATGTGTAATCGTTCTACTTTTGAATTGATATGAATGACATCTCTTTAAATAGCATACAGCAAGTCAACGACTTGTATGGCGTGTCTACGCTACATCCTTTGGTGAGCGTGGTGCATCTCAATCGTCGCATTGAGCAACCCGATGCCGTGCGTTATCACTACGGCGTGTATGCCGTTTGGCTCAAAGAAACCAAAGGGTGCACCATCAGTTATGGCCGCACACCTTACGATTTTGATGGAATGACTGTCACCAGTTTTGCGCCAGGGCAGACGGTGGATGTGCGCCTCACCGACCCCACGATTATGCCCAAGTGTGTGGGTTTGTTTTTTCATCCCGACTTTTTGCGGCGCACCAATTTAGGGAAAAACATAGCTCGCTACGCGTTTTTCAGCTACTCGAGCACCGAAGCATTGCATTTGTCGGAATCGGAAGTGGCGGTGTTTCGGCAAGTGGTGAATATGATAGAACAAGAGCTTCATCATCAAATAGATACGCACACTCGCGAATTGATGGTGAGCAACATAGAATTGCTACTCAACTATTGTTTGCGCTTCTATGACCGTCAATTCATCACCCGCGAAGAAATCAATCATTCTGTAGTGAAAAAGTTTGAAACCATGCTCAATCATTACCTCGACACGCAAGCTGCCGACGAAGGTGTGCCCACAGTGGCGTATTTTGCCGAAAAATGTTGTTTTTCGCCGGGTTATTTTGGCGAAATGGTGAAAACCGAAACCGGACGCACCGCGCAAGACTTTATTGCCGACCACATTCTCGCCCGTGCCAAGCAGTGGCTCAACGATGACTCGCTCAGCATCGCCATTGTGGCCGAGCGCTTGGGATTTGAATACCCGCAGCACTTCAACCGTTTTTTCAAGCGCCACACCGGGCTCACGCCCACGCAATATCGCAAGGCGTTATAATTTTGTAGTTTTAAATATTTGAATATGAAAAAGATACTGATTATTGTTTTTGCATCCATTGCTATGCTTGGCATGGCGCAGAGCAAAGTGTATGTTACTCGCGAAATCACCCCCGAATCGCTTGTGCGAATCTTTAACGCCCTCGGCGTGAAACCCGAAGGACGAGTGGCAGTGAAAATCTCCACCGGAGAAAGCGAAAAAACCGGCTACCTCCGTCCCGATTTCATCAAACCCTTAGTGGACCAAGTGCACGGCACCATCGTGGAATGTAACACCGCTTACGGCGGTTCGCGCAACACCTCAGAAGCGCATTGGAAAACCATCCGCAGCCATGGCTTCACGCGCATTGCACCCGTAGACATTATGGACGAAGAAGGCGATATGAAAATCCCGGTGCGCGACACTACCCACCTGAAATACAACATTGTGGGCAAGCATTTGGCATACTACGACTGGATGATTAATTTGGCGCACTTCAAAGGGCATCAAATGGGAGGACTCGGAGGGGTGCTCAAAAACGCATCCATCGGTGTGGCTTCGGCATCGGGCAAGACGTATATTCACACCGCCGGCATCACCGAAAAGGTGGAGGAACTGTGGAATCATATTGACGACCAAGACGGGTTTGTGGAATCGATGGCGGCCGCAGCACAAGCTGTGCACCAATTCTTTGGCAATGGTGAGCGCATTGTGTATATTGCCGTGATGAACAAAATGTCGATTGATTGCGACTGTAATGCCAATCCGCAGCCACCACTCATTGCCGACTACGGCATCGTGGCGTCGCTCGACCCCGTGGCAGTGGACCAAGCCTGCTACGACATTGTGACCCAAATCCACAACGACGAACACAACAACACCCGCCCACTCTTAGAGCGCATCTACCGCCAGCACGGCACCCACATCATGGAATGGGCAGAAAAAATAGGCCTCGGCTCCCGCCACTACCAAATCATCAACCTCTAATCCCCCTGCCCGTCCCGTATGGCGGAGGTTTGCAAAAAACCGTTCCTTTGCAATGTAACGCTGTTTTTTTTTGCGATGTCCTTCTTTTCTTGTATGGCGGAGGGTTTAGTAGGAAGAGAAAATTAAATGGTAATAGCTTATCCTATGAGTTGTATTTCATTTAAATAAAAGAAGGCCTCGGGATGTGTCTTTTTAAGTTTGTTGAGTTTGGTAGGCATTGGGGATTGGAGAGTTTGTGATGCTAACGTGCTCATAACGTTGGGTGTATAGTGTCGTATCTGGTTAATCCCCTTTTCCAAAAGTCGGCTGAGGAAAGCCACTTTTGCAGCATTAATGATGGCACAATCCAAGGTGTACTTCTCGCTGTGAATGAAATTGCCGATACGCCTAATACCATCTTGTAGGAGTTTGTATTCCTCTATATTCTCCACACCACGCATACAGATGGTGATGGCTGTCCGGTAGATGTCGTCAAGCACCTGTTGGATGTTATCTGATGGTAGATTGCGATATTTTAGTTCTACTCTTGCAAATTTTAGGAAAGTTTGACGGGTGACAGTTAGGTCGTTCGTGATGTCGAACAACGAGGCGATATCAAAAAGTTGCTTGATAATCTCCATCGTACAATTCTTCAGGCCTTTGAAGAATGGGATGCCCGTAGTGTGTGGAGCGAAAGCCGTCAGTTTGTCGCCCAACAAATCCTCAAGGCTTGGCAGACAGACCCTGACAAGAGGTTCGTCTGTTATCAACAACGGACTCTGTATGGGTAGTGACACAATCTGCGAATAGTGTGTTTCCTCAAAGAGCACGTCAAGTAGTATCTTTCCCTGTCCACCATTAGCGGGATAGCTCACTTCGTAGTAGAACTTGGCGTGTTGCTTTGGTACATCTGTGCGCGAAATGCGTTCTACGAGTTCCACTTTACCAAAGCCGTATTCTTCGGCATATCGGCTGAGATAGTCCTCTATGATAGTTCCCGGAGGGTAGATGATGTCAATGTCGATTGACAGCCGTTTGCCGGTGTTTAGGTGAAGCATCAGCGAACTGCCGCCCTTGAAGATAAAAGGACAGCCTGAACGAGCCAGTGCTTCAAGCAGCGAAAAGGCACGGATGGTTTTCTCAACCAATGCAATGTCATGGACACCTATTTGGCGGGCTGTTTCGGTTATCCATTCAAGGCTTCTACTCTTGGGATTGATCCTGTTCGATTGCTTGTATGATTTGTTTAACTTTCTCTTTTCGGTTGCGGCGAGAGGCATATCTCAACAGTTTGCTCATATTGACCCGGTTTCTCTCACGTGCATATTCATAAATATTGTATATCTCAGAACCGCCGGCGAACAGAAGTTCGTTGTCGTCAATAGCATCCACAAGTATTTTCTCTATGCGCGGTACCGGGCAGCCATCCACGATGGTTAACGGAGACTGAGTAATCAGTTGGCGTACCACTATGGCGTCAGTACCCGTTAGATAGCGGTCGCATTCTATAGGTGATGGTGATAGGAGGATGTTTCTGCCAAGTTTCATCTCTTGCAGGGTGTGGAATACCGTTTCCATACCGTCTTTTTCCACATCTACAAAAGCGTAGCCGATGTTTGGCACGTGGAGCATGAACGCGGCAAGCGCTCGTGGGCTCCAGACACACATGTCGAGGAGTGGAAACTTTAGCCTTAGCCTCACGTAGATATCCTTCTCCGTCTGTGATGGCTGATATACGAATTGCGGCAGATAGTCAGTTGTCAGTTTATACACGCCATGGCCAATCCTACAAAGTGAGCCGGATGCAAGCATCCTGTTTATCTGGAGGGTTAACGCACTGCTCTTGATGCCAGTCTTCCGGCGGGCAACTTCATGCAGCAGGTCTTTCCTATGGAAAGTTCCACTCTGTTCCACTGCATAGTTTAATATAGCTTCCGTTGCTGTCATATCTCTTTTTGCTGTTGCAAAATTATATCTTTTCTGTCAAATATCAAAACATTTTGTCAAGAAAGATATAGTTTAGTTGGTTTTTACAACACCGACGAATGTCTGCTGACTAAATCCGGCATTATCATAGAAATTCTTATCTTAAAAGATTTGTGTGCCGGCGGGTGATTTGTTCCCGTGAGGTGGTTTATTGTGGGGATGGACGGAAGTGGAGGGTGGATTTGGGGAAATTTAGGATGATGGTAAATTGGGCGAAAAGGTCGTAGCCGATGATGCCTTCCACGTTCATCATTCTCAGTAGATTTTCAAACAGGGGTTGCATTTCGCCGAATTTCACGGGGAAGGGTGTGCCATGGATGTTGGCAGTGGTTTGGTAGATGGGTGTGGTGAAGCGTCCGATGAGGGGACTGAAATCGTTGCGAGTTTCAATTGCAGTTTCGCCGGAGGTGTATGCTCGTGCGATGTAAGAGATTTTTGCTCCGGTGTCGAGTGCGAAGTTGAGCGCTTTTTGGCCCACTGATAATGGGATGAATATGCAGCCGAGTAGGTTGCCCATTTTTATTGCTGAAAATCCTTCGGTGGAAAATTCCTCTGTGGAAAACGATATCTTTTTGCCGGCATAATCCACACGCACCGAGTATGCAGCCATGATATCCATACCCAAGAGCACATCAATATCCTTTTGCAAAAACTCGGAAAAGGAATCAATTGTGTTGCCATTCAAATTGTTGGTGACACGATGCTGCCGGTCCATAAAATTGAGTTCACTGCTTCGGCTGATGCTCACGGGGCTACCGGTGTCCACTAAAATTAGCTGCTCATTGTTCGCGAAAATAAGATGTCCGTCAAATAATTCGATATCAAAAGATGCTGTCATAATTTTTTGTTTTAAATGCCGGATGCAAATATACTTGTTTTTTCTGATGTTGTGGAGTGATTGATGTGATATTTTTGGGTGGTGGTGGAAAATAGTGGGGTGAAAATGTGGTGATGCTCGAAAATAATTGCTAATTTTGTAGTTTGAATTTAAAATTAATTAAAAACGCTACGATTTATGGATACTCGTTACATTTTTGTTACCGGCGGTGTGGTTTCATCCCTTGGTAAAGGTATTATTTCTTCGTCAATAGCAAGATTGCTTCTCTCTCGCGGTTTTAGTGTAACGATCCAGAAATTCGACCCCTATATTAATATCGACCCCGGCACGCTCAATCCGTATGAACACGGCGAATGCTATGTGACCGAAGATGGCTACGAGGCAGATCTCGACCTCGGTCATTACGAGCGCTTCACCAATATTCGCACTTCGCGCGCCAGCAATGTGACCACCGGGCGCATTTATCAGCGTGTGATTAATAAAGAGCGTCGTGGTGATTATTTGGGCAAAACCGTGCAGGTGGTGCCTCATATCACCGATGAGATTAAAAATTCGGTGAAGCACCTTGGCAGCAATGGGAAATACGATTTCGTGATTACCGAAATAGGTGGCACGGTGGGTGATATTGAGTCGCTGCCATTTTTGGAAGCCGTGCGCCAATTGCGCTGGGAGCTTGGCAGGAAGTGCGTGTGTGTGCACCTCACCTATGTGCCCTACATTCGTGCGGCTAAAGAATTGAAAACCAAGCCCACTCAGCACTCTGTGAAGCAACTTCAGCAGGTGGGTATTCAGCCTGATGTGCTGGTGCTTCGTTCCGAGATGGACATTCCCGAGGGTATGCTTCGCAAGGTGGCGCAATTCTGTAATGTGTCGGAAGACGCAGTGGTGCAAAGTGTGGATGCTCCCTCCATCTACGAGGTGCCCTTGATGATGCACGAGCAGAAACTCGACAACATTATTTTGCAAAAAACCGACACCCCATTTACCGGCGAACCCGATTTGCGGGCGTGGAACAAATATCTCGACCATTTGCGCAACGCCAAAGAGCAACTCACCATTGGCTTGGTGGGCAAATATGTGGAATTGCAAGATGCGTACAAGTCGATTGACGAAGCCCTTTTGCAAGCCGCCACTTATTGCGACCATAAAGTAAAGATTCAATACATCAGTTCCGAGCGCCTCACCGATGGCAATGTGGACGAAAAACTTGCCGGCATGGATGGCGTGATAGTGGCGCCGGGATTCGGTCAGCGAGGCACCGAAGGCAAATATGTGGCGCTGAAATGGTGTCGCACCCACGATGTGCCCACCTTTGGCATTTGCTTAGGTATGCAGAGTATGGTGGTGGAATTTGCTCGCAACGTGCTCGGTATGGAATCGGCCAATAGTGCCGAAATGGACCCCGACACTCCCTTCAATGTGATCGACTTGATGGAAGAGCAAAAGAGTATCACCTATATGGGCGGTACGATGCGCTTAGGTAGCTATGCCTGCCATTTGAAGAGTGGCACGAAAGTTGCTGAAGCATACGGATGCACCGATATAGCCGAGCGCCATCGCCATCGCTATGAGTTTAACGAAAAATTCCGTGCTCAATTCGAGGCTGCCGGCATGATGTGTGTGGGCGAGAATCCCGAAACTCATTTGGTGGAAGTGGTGGAGATTCCGAAGCTCAAATGGTATGTGGGCACGCAGTATCACCCCGAATATAGCAGCACGGTGCTTAACCCGCATCCGCTGTTTATGGCATTTGTGAAGGCTGCGATTGAGAATAAAAATAATTCATAATGCTCAATTAATGCATAATTCATAATTCATAATGCTCAATTAATGCATAATTCATGATTCATAATGCATAATTTTTTTGATTGAAAATTAATTAATTAGTAACTTATAAAAAGGAGATTGTCGGTGGGGAGGCTCATTTCTCCCGGCAATGAAAAATTAACGATGGACAAAAACACGATTATCGGTCTGCTTTTGATGCTGGCAGTGATTTTCGGCTTCAACTACATTTTCGCTCCGTCGGAGCAAGAGGTGGCCCAAGCTGAACAAGTGCAGAACAACAAGCAAAAGCAAGACAACGACAACAAGACTGAAAAGAACGACAATCAGTTGTCGGCCAACGATTTCGCGCGACTGAAAGAAAATTTGCAAAAGTACGGCGGCGATTCAGCTTGCCTTGCCAACGAAGAGCTGCACGTGGCATTGGTGGATGGCAAAGTGAAAGCCACATTCCGCCATGAAGGCAAAGTGGACACCATTGCCGATGTGGAAACCGAGAAAATGTCGCAAGCCTGTGTGATGGCATTGGGCGAGCTCAACGACGCTTACACGCGCAATGGCGACTTTTCCGCCATGATGAAGCCGCGCACCGATTCGGTGGTGCTCAAAAACGACTCGCTTCAGATTGTGATTTCGAGCAAAGGTGCGATGATTACGCGCGCCACACTTCCCGCCTACAAATCCACTCACAAAACCAAGCACGCCACTTTTGGCGACAAGGTGGAAGTGTTTTCGCCGGGTGAAAACGAATACGGCTTTATGATCAACACCAGCACCCAGCGCTACAACACGCAAGACTTCTATTTCACGCCGATGGAGCAAACGGATTCCAGTGTGCTGATGGCACTGAATTTTGCCAACGGCGCGCAGTTTGGTATTCGCTACACCTTGCGCCCCGACAACTATGTGGTGCACATGGAAGTGGTGCAAAAGCACATGGGCAGAGTGCTCGACAGCAACAACCCCATGTACTTTGATTGGAAGCAAAAAATGCGTCGCCACGAAGTGGATGGCATGTTTGAGGAGCGCAACAGCACCCTCTACTACAAATTCCTCGGCGACGACGATCCCGACTATTTGAGTGAAAGCTCGGAAGAAAAAGAGAATTTCACCGATGCTATGAAGTGGGTGGCAGCCAAAAACCAATACTTCTCCTCGGTGTTTATTGCTCAAAAGCAATTCAGCGGTATGACCCTCAACAGCGTGCCCATCGACAAAAACTCCACCGATTTTGCCGACTATCTGAAATTGCTCACCGTACATTCCGAAATTGATTACCAAACCGATAGCGCCAATCCGGCATCGTTTTTCCTCTATTTGGGTCCCAACCGTTACAAAGTGCTCAGCAATATAGAGGACATGATTAATCAATATCCCGGCGGCGAAGTGTCGGGTTCTGACGACCTTCACCTCACCCGCCTCATCCCATTAGGCTGGGCATTGTTCCGCTGGATAAACACCTGGATAGTGATACCGGTGTTCAACTGGTTAGGCTCCGTTATCAGCAGCTATGGCATCATCATTCTCATCCTCACCATTTTTATTAAATTGGTGCTCACGCCACTCACCATCAAGAGCTATCGCTCACAAGCCGTGATGAAGATATTGGCGCCCGATGTGAAAGCCATCAACGAAAAGTATCCCGACCAAGCCGACGCCATGAAGCGCCAGCAAAAAACGATGGAGCTGTACCGCTCAGCCGGCGCCAGCATGTTTGGCGGCTGCTTGCCCATGTTGCTTCAAATGCCCATCCTCATTGCCGTGTTTGCCTTCTTCCCCTCGTGCATTGAATTGCGCGGACAGTCATTCTTGTGGGCAACCGACTTGTCTGCCCCGGATAGCATTGTGGAATGGACCACTCAAATTCCGATTATCAGCACCTATTTCGGCAACCACATCAGCCTCTTTTGCTTGCTGATGACCATCACCAACATCCTCTACACCTACGTGACCATGCAGTCGCAAACTCAGAGCCAAGGCATGCCCAGCATGAAGTGGATGATGTACTTAATGCCCATATTCTTCTTGGTGTTCTTCAACCACTACGCATCTGGCTTGAGCTACTACTATTTCCTCTCGCTCTTAATCACTATTGCCACCACGTATGCCGTGCGTGCCACCGTGAAAGAAGAAGATGTGAGAGCAAAAATGGCGGAATACAACAAAAAGCCGAAAAAGAAAAGCGGATGGATGGCACGCTTGGAAGAAGCTCAACGCCGTCAGCAAGCCGCCTTGCGCGAACAGCAAAAGCGCTCTGGCAAAAAGAATCGCTAATCCATAGCGAAGAGATATCATCTAAGAGGTGGCTACACGAAATGCGTGGTGCCACCTCTTAATTTTTTATAAAATAGCGTGTAAATCACGCTTTTTTACTAATTTTGTGCGATTTCTTACTAATTATTCGGTTTTTGCAGATGAAAGCAATGAAACATATCCTCTGTATTTTTCTTTTGGCAGTGAGTGCGCTGCCTGCTATGGCTCGCGACCTCACATGGAGCAACTACAACCTCAATTTCTCCGTGCCCGAAGGTGGCTACGAAATTATGAACACTCCCATCTACTACGAGCATCAATGGGAGGATATGCTCCTCACCGTGCGCCTTTACACCAAGGATAAAACCGAGAATAAAGAAATCTACACCACCACCTTGCAGCGCAAAGCCGCAGAATTTAATATGTATGAAGTGAAAAGCACCAAAATAAAGGTAAAGAACTTTGACACCTATGCTTTGGAAGGCATTATGCCCGATGGCACACGCGGATTGCTGGTGAATTTGGTGTCGAAGAAATCGGATTTGGTGGTGCAAGTGGTGGTCAACTATCTGTTTGGCAACCGCGAAATGGTGGAAGATGTGGTGAAGAGTTTTGCCGAAAATCCCAACCGCAAGCCCAACCACGAAACCAAAAAACAAAAAATCCAAAAATCAGCCAAGCCCTCCAAAGAAGAAATCAAGCGACAAGAGGAAATGGAAAAAGAGCGCAAATATCAAGAAAAGCGTCGAAAAGGAGAAATTTTCGACGCATAGAGCGCTCCCATTATTATCACACACTTTTTTTGTAGGCGTTTTAGTCGTTAAAAATCAATCAGAGTTTTCGGATTCTACCCCTCAGTAATTCGGCGTCTTGGAGTTGGCGTCCGAGGGCGTCGTCGGCAGCCAGCAGTGAAAAGTCGTTTTCCAAATTGAGCGCGTAGAGCATGCGTGCGTAAATGCCCATTTACACAGTTGGGTCGCCGTGCTCCACCTTCGAAACGGTGAGTCGCGTAATGGTGGCTCTGTCGGCAACGTCTTGCATAGATAGATGTCGGCGCTTGCGAGCCAATTTAATTCTCTCGCCCATGAGTGCCAGCTGCTGTTCCAGCGCCCTTGGCATCACTTTTCCAAATGTTCTTTTTCCCATAATTGTATGTTATGCTGTGCAAAAGTAATAAAATTTGTTTAATATAACAAACATTTTTAGCTTTTAGCCATTAGCCGTTAGCCGTTAGCCGTTAGCCATTAGCCTTTATCACTGATAGCAAAATATGAATTATTCATTAAGCTAATGGCTGATGGCTGATGGTTTTTTTTGTCCGAATATCCAACAATTGTGGTTGAAATATCCACCTTTTGTACTAACCAATGGATTTTATTGCTAATTTTGCCATACGAGTTCAATAGTGAGAAAAAATTTACTATAAGAAATGTGATGAATCACCTATTATAAAATTAGACTAAGATGCGCAAACTGATTATATGTATGATAGTGCTGGCGATAGGGCAGGGGGCTGCTTCGGCGCAAGTATCGCTCGATTCGTGTCGCCGTATGGCTATCGCCAACAACAAGGAAATCATTCAGCAGCAAATCAAAATAGAGCAAGCCGGCTATCAGCGTAAGCAGGCTGAGGCGGCGTATTTGCCCAATTTGGATTTTGAAGGCGGCTATGTGTTTAATCAGAAAAAACTGTCGTTGGTAGACCAAGACCAATTGTTGCCCACCAAATCGTTTAACCCCGCCACCGGCACCTACGATTTTAATTTGGTGACCGATCCTGCCACCGGTATGCCCATTATGCACAATGGTCAGCCCGTTCCCTCGCAGGTGGCACTGCTACCGAAGAGTGCCCTCACCTACGATGTGCACAATGTGTTTACTGCTGCGCTCACCCTCACGCAGCCCATTTATATGGGAGGCAAAATTCGTGCGATGAACAATATCACCCACTATGCCGAGCAGCTGGCACATTCCATGCATAGCACCAAGGTGCAAGATGTGGTGTACGGTGTGGACGAGGCGTATTGGCGCGTGGTGTCGCTCGTGGCAAAGCAGAAATTGGCAGAGAGTTATCTGAAATTGGTAAAAAACCTCGATAGCGATGTGCAGAAAATGATTAACCAAGGTGTGGCTACTCGCGCCAATAAGCTCACCGTGGATGTGAAGGTGAACGAAGCCAATGTGGCGCTGGCAAAGGTGAAAAACGGGGTGGAACTCTCGCGCATGGCGCTGAATCAGCTGTGTGGCTTGCCCATCCAGACGCAGTTTACCCTTCAAGACGAGAATAAAGAAGAAATAGTGGGCACGCTGCATGCCACGCATGTGGTGATGGATTCGGTGTATGCCCGCCGCCACGAAATCCGTTCGCTGGAATTGGCTGCCAAAATCTACGACGAAAAAGCCAAAGTGGCAAAGAGCGAGATGCTGCCCCAAGTGGCTGCCTTTGCCGCCTACCACGCCATGAACCCTAATTCCTATAATGGATTTGAAAATAAATTCGGCTTTGCCTTCTCGATGGGCGCAATGGTGAAAGTGCCGCTGTGGCATTGGGGAGGGTTGAGCAATAAATACAAAGAGGCGCAAGCGGAATCGCGCCTGCAAAAGGTGAAATTGGAAGATGCTCGCGAGAAAATTTCTTTGCAAGTGAATCAAGCCACCTTCCGCTACGAAGAAGCGTGGAAAACTTACGACAAAACCAAGTCGAACCTCGTTGAAGCCAACGAAAATCTGCGTTGCTCGCAGCTTGCTTTCCGCGAAGGAGTGGCAAATTTGGAAACTGTGATTGCCGCCCAAACCGCTTGGCTGCAAGCGTGTAGCGAAAATATTGATGCTCAAATCGATATTTTGCTCTGCGATGTGTATTTGTCGAAGGTGATGGGCGAAATGAAATATTGACAAACGATTAAGACTTTTTCAAGCTATGGAACAAGAAAATAAAGAAAAGAATCAAGCGATTCAACAGCCGTTGGATAATGCAGCAGAGCCACAGCCTGCCGTGGTGCACAAGCGCGAAAAGGCACTGGTGGCAGCACTCTTGGTGTTTACCCTTGTGATTGGCGGCATTGCTGCTATGGGTATGCTCATGATAGAGCCTCCCAAAGAAATCACCCAAGGACAAGCCGATTGCGAGCAAGTGCGCGTGTCGGGCAAATTGCCGGGCAGAGTGGTGAAATTCTGTGTGAAGGAGGGCGACTATGTGCACCAAGGCGACACACTGGTGATGATTAGCAGCAAAACCGTCGATGCAGCGCTCTACAAAGCGCGAAGCGCTCAGCGCGTGGCGGCTTCATCGGCACAAAAGGTGGAGAAAGGCACCCGCGAAGAGATTAAAAGTGGCGCCAACAGTGTGGTGGAGCAAGCCAAAGCCGCACAGGAAATAGCGCGCAAAACCTATCAGCGCATCGAAAACCTTTATCAAGAGGGAGTAATGACCGAGCAAAAGCGCGATGAGGCTAAGGCTGCCTATGATGCTGCCACAGCTGCCGTGGCAGCCGCTGAATCGCAGGCGCGGTTGGCACAAAACGGCGCCCAAGCCGAGGACAAACAGGCATCGCGCGGTATGGAAGAAGTGGCGCGAGCTTCGGTGATGGAAGTGGAATCGCTGCTCGAAGACCAAGTGCTGGTGGCGCCATGCGATGGCGAAGTGAGCGAAATTTTCCCTCACGAAGGCGAACTCGTGGCGTTGGGCACTCCCATTCTCACTATTTCCAAGATTCAGGATATGTGGGTGGAATTTAATGTGAGAGAAGAAATGCTCGCCCAATTTCCCATGGACACCGTGGTGAATGTCAGTATTCCCGCGCTCAACAACAAGTCAACAAAAATGAAGGTATACTACATCCGAGATATGGGAGCGTATGCTGTGTGGAATGCTTCCAAAGCCTACGGCCAATACGATAGCAAATCGTTTGCCATCAAACTCCGTCCCACCGAAGATGTGAAAGGCTTCCGCCCTGGCATGTCGGTGATTTTGGGAGAATAACTTTTAGCCTTTAGCCTTTAGCTTTTAGCTGCTTGGCTTTTAGAGCGTTAGGAGCAAAAAGACATTCGTCTTAACTTCTTTAACTTCTTAAAACTTTTTTAACTTCTTGAAATAACGATGCTATTTTCTTCCATCATACAATCGCTTAAGCGTGGCGCCTTGACTTTGGTGCGACGCAAAATCTACTTTTGGATGATGGTGGTGGCGCCTTTGCTGCTGGCGTGGTATTTGCTCGATTTGATGCACAGCGGCGTGGTGGAACGTGTGCCGGTGGGCATTGTGGACCTCGATAATTCCGCGCTTTCGCGCTCGCTCACGCGCAATTTGGGCGCTTTCAGCAGTGTGGATGTGAAATATCATTTCCGCAATTATCAAGAGGCTGCCGATGCCCTGCAGCGTGGCGATGTGTTGGGCTTTTTCTACATCCCTGCCAATCTTTCTGAAAAGGCGCTCAGCGGGCAAAATCCGAAGGTAAGCTACTATGTGAATTACGCCTACTATACGCCCGCATCGAATATGTATAAGGGCTTCAAAACCATCTCGGTGCTTGCCAATGGGGCAATCGTGAGTACTGCTATGCAAACTATCGGCGTGCCTGCTCCGCAAATCAGTGCCGCGCTTCAGCCTGTGCTCACCGATGTGCACCCCATCAATAATCCGTGGGTGAATTATGGTTACTATCTCAATGCCTCGTTTGTGCCGTGCTTGTTGGCGTTGCTCATTTTGCTCATCACGGCGTATAGCATAGGTATGGAGCTAAAATGGGGCACCTCGCGCCAATGGCTACGCACCTCCGGCGATAGTATGCTCATTGCCTTGGCAGGCAAATTGCTGCCGCAAACGCTGCTATTCACGGCAGTGGGCTGGGCTGTGCAATGGATGATGTATGGCTACTTCCATTATCCGCTCCATTGCCATCCGTGGCACATGATGAGCGCCATGTTCTTGTTCGTGCTTGCCAATCAGAGTTGGGCAGTGTTTGCCATGACCGTAACGCCCAATTTCCGTTACGGCTCCATGCTTTGCACCCTCTTCGGCATGCTCTCGTTTTCGTTTTGTGGCTTTTCTTTGCCGCAAGAATCGCTCTATCCTTGGGTGGATGCCATCGGCTATGTGATGCCCATCAAATATTATTTCCTCATTAGCATCGACCAAGCGCTCAATGGCATCGACCTGTATTTCAGCCGAATGTACTATCTTGCGCTGTTAGGCTTCTGTTTGCTACCCTTGCCGCTTATGTGGCGTTTGAAAAAAGAATGTATGCACCCTGTGTATGTGCCTTAGCAAAATGATTGATATGCGACCGATTACTAACATATTCCGATGGCTCGACGACGTGTTCCGAGTGTGGAAACGCGAATTGTATCTCGCATTTTGCGATGAAGCAGTGGTGATATTTTTCATCGTGGTGTGCGCCATGTATCCCGTGCTTTATGCTCTTATCTACAACACCGAGGTTGCCACCGATATGAAGGTGGTGGTGGTGGACCACAATCGGAGCCACCTTACACGCGATTTTGTGCGTCAATTGGATGCCACTGCCGAGGTGTGCGTGATGGATTATGTGAGCAATATGCAAGATGCGCAGCGCCTGCTCCATGAGCACGAGTGCTACGGCATTGTGTATTTTCCCGCCGATTTCACCCGCAATGCCTTAGGCGGTGCCCAAGGGCATGTGTCGCTCTACGCCGATATGGGCGTGCTGATGCGCTACAAACAAATGCTCACCGCCCTCACCAATGTGCAGCAGCATGTGTGCAGCCAAATTCAAGGCGCTAAAATCGGGATAGTGTCGAATAATGTGGCATCGTCGGGCGGAGGTGTTATCGAAAACGAACATGTGCCTTTGGGCAATGTGTCGATGGGTATTGCCTCGGCAGTGCTGCCTTGCATCTTGCTGATGGTGCTCCAGCAGAGTATGATATTGGGCATTTGCACCCTGCACGGCGGCAGTCGCGACCGCCGCGTGCGCAATCGCGGCATCGACCCGCTCGCCATCAATGCCGGCGTGGGGGCCTCCATCATTGGCAAAACGCTCTCCCACCTGTTTATCTACATTCTTCCCGCCATCTATGTACTGCACTTTGTGCCTATATTTTTCGATTTTCCGCAAAATGGCAATGTGCTCCACATTGTGGCGCTCATCTTGCCATTCCTGCTGGCTTGTTCGCTGTTCGGTCAGGTGCTACAAGTGTTTGTGGGCGACCGCGAATCCACCTTCTTGGTGATAGCCTTCACCTCGGTGGTGTTCGTGTTTTTGTCGGGCATTTCGTGGCCTCGCTATTTGATGAGTCCGCTTTGGACGGCTTTGGGCAATGTGGTGCCCTCCACGTGGGCGGCACAAGGCTATATCGCCATCAAAACCAACGGCGCCTCGCTTTGGCAAATTTCGCACGCCTACCACATGCTGTGGCTGCTCGTGGCATTCTACTTTGTGGCGGCCTATTTGGTGGAGCGCTTTATCATTCGCCCACGCTATCGCCGCCAGGCATCACGTTAGTCACGAATTTTTGATTTAAAGTCACGAATTTAACGAATTTAGCTAATGGCTGATGGGGGGGGTAAAACGATAACGATAACTAAAACCATTTTGTGGGATATTTGAAGTGGATTTGTTGGGCGGGCGCAAAGTATTGCGCCCCTACGGTTGGTGTTTAAGTTGTTGGGGCTTAGTTGGTTGCAGTCGTTATATGCCGGAGGCATGTCCCTACCGGTGGGTGGAAAAGCCTACTTCCTCCCTCAGTGAAATTCGTGGTCAATAATTAATCTGTGGAATCCGTGTGGGGCATAAACTTGTTGACTTGTTGACTTGTTGATTTGTTGACTCGTTGTCTCGTTGACTTGTTGGCTTGTTGGTCAAAAAAATTTGCTTGGTGGTAAAAAAAGTTGTAATTTTGTTAGGTAAAATTGAAGTTTTTCACCTTTGCTGTTGCCTTTTGCACGATGCTTAATAGCTGGTGGTGAAGATTTTGCTTACTAATGGAATTTTGGATGCTAACTCTCTTTGCAGATATTGCTGACGCGCTGATGAATATATATATAGCACCGGGAATGATGATTTCCTTGGGGCTATGCTTCTTTTTTGTCACTTTTTCGCAGTGTCAGGCGCTGGAATGCTATAAGCGCTCGCGCTTGCTGATGGGCGTCACGTTTGTGGTCTACGGGTTGGCATTGATGCTTGAGCAGATGGCGAACAAGGGCGCAGACACCTCCGGAGCAATGGCTCGCCTCATCATCATTTACATATCCATATCGCAGGCATTCCTATTCACCTCCACCTTGGTTACGCTGGTCGACATCTCCTATTTCACCAAGCGGCGCATTGGTGGCGAAGGCTTGCTGCTTTTGGCAATAATGATAGCGGTGTTCTACGTAGCCAACCGGTGGGAGCAGCTCTCCTATGCAGTGCTCTATGCTTCAGTGGCATTTTATATATTGCTCTTAATCAGATATGTGTTTATATTCCGTCGCCGCTACGCCGCCTATCAGAACTGTATGGACAATTATTTTTCCGACGACGAGAGTAAGCGCCTGCTTTGGGTGAATCATTCCTTCTATTATTCGTTGGGTGTGGGTGTGTTTGCCTTGGTGTATTCCTTCTTTCCGATGCACCTCACTTCGTTTGTGTTTATCTCGGTGGTGATGGTGTACTACACCTACTTTGCCATTCGGTTTATCAATTATCCGTTCACCTTCTCCGCCTACGAGGAAGCTATAGAAGAAGTGGTGGCAGAGTGCAACGATGAAGACCAATCGCCCATCCTTTTGTTTTCTTCGATAGATAAAGCGAAAAGCAGAATGGATGAAGCGCCTTCGGAGGACGACTATAAGCTGATGGGCGAAATTGAGAAGGTGATTTTAAGCGAGCATCTCTACAAAATACCCAATCTCACCGTGTCGATGCTGGAGGTGAAACTCCAAACCAAGCATCGCAACCTATCCGGCGCCATTATGCGCTGCTATGGCATGAACTTTAAGAGCTATATCAACAAGCTCAGAATCGATGAGGCGGCACGCCTTCTTTCCGAAGGATGGCTGCAAGAGCACACCATCGACCTGCTTGCCGAAGAATGTGGCTTTGGTAGCCGCATCAGTTTCTACAGAGTGTTTAAGCGCATCAAAGGTGTAGCCCCCACCAACTATGGCGCCAACTAACCGTGCAAACCTTATCTTCATCACTAATTGGCTTAGTAGAAAAACAGTGGGGTGAATAGGTTACACTTCTCCACAATTGAAAATAGTCAACGAGTTTGCAGGATTGGCATCCCGTTAGGGATGCGATGTGTGTA
>JBJECV010000173.1:0-6371 GCA_051871435.1 Sodaliphilus sp.
TCCACTCTGATTATCAGAAGTTAAGAGAAGCGTCCCAAAATTTGGTGTCAAAGTCGGGAGCCCAACTCGAGACCCTCGGAATCCCTATTACGTAAACACCTCGCCGAATTAGGGATTAAACATAGCGTTTTGCCTGCAAAGTTCGAAAGCAAAAACGACTTGGTAAAGTCGGCCTTTTTCGGATGGTTACCAATGAAAAACTCCCGAAATAGTTCGCCAAGCTACATCTTTCGGGAGCTGATTGTTGTATAAAAGGTTTTGAATTAACTTCTTTTCAATATGATCTATTTTCTTACGACGGCTCTAACTTCATATTTCTCGTATGTAGTAGAAGTAGACTGTGGTTTTGCATAAAATGTAATGATGGTAATGCCCGGCGATACACCATACAGATAATTGTCCGACACTTTAGCTACCGTATTATCGGCAATCCAAACATCGGTTACAGACGACGGATCGATAAAAAAGTATGCATTTGGTAAATAAGTTTTGTAGCCATTATAGACAGTCAACGTCTTACCGGAATTTGTGGCGGCTGCGGTATTGTCTTCAAACACATTCACCTTCACACGACATACAGTCCAATCACTCCAGGGATTGTTACGAGCCAGGAATGTGATGGTAGATTCTCCTGCTTTAAGTCCGAGAAGTGTCAACTCGTTTTCCGATATGCCAGCACTCACGCAGGCGGTATTACTGTTTATCAAATTTTTGTAGTACAAAAATCTGCCGAGTAGTAGTTCCGACAAATTTTCCATGTTTCCTTTTCTCAAGCTCACTTTGTAGTCGTCATAATCCGATTCCTTAACCGTTACATCTATTATGTAGCCTTTCTCATCCTGGCTGTAGGCTTCACTTTTGGTGAGGAATTTTATGGAAGTGGTGCCGGCTTTGTAGGCCTCAATACTCCACTTCTTGTTGTCGTACTTGAGTTCCGCTACCGAGGCATCAGATGATGAAATTTCGTAAAAATCCTTATAAGGATTGAAGATGTTGTCCACTTCGTTGATAGCAGCGATTTCTCCCATTTTCATTGTGAAAGATTTTTTTTCAAAGTTTCTCGGACCCACTTTCACATTCACTTCGTATAGGGTTGAATGGTTGTAGCTATCCAGTGCTAACACTTTGATTATAGCCGATCCTTCTCGTTTTGGTCGCAAATATTGCCTATCAAACACGTCTGTTACAACGTCAAACATTTCCGAATTCGAAACCGTATAGCTTATCATTTCGCCTGACTGTGCCAACCCCTCAATGTCGATAGATTTACCAATAGATGCTGAAATCGAGGTTTGTTGCGTTTCGTGTGGAAGGATTTTTACCTCTACTCTCCCGAGTTTTTTATGATCTTTGTTCCAAAACTCAAGATAAGTTTCACCGATGTTGTGGGTGATAATTTGTTGCCCTGAAATGCTGAGAAGATCTTTATTTCCGGAAACTGCAGAAATATCCGGCATACTGCGTGTAATAATTCTGTCTCCAAGTAGAAATTCATTTAAATATGGTCGATCTCCAAAGTGTAATGTCATTGAACTATTTTGGGAAATTGTTCTCAATAAATCTTCATCGTTGGTCTCACAACTTTGGAAAGTTCCACAAAAAGCCACGAAGGCGATAGTGACTAATATAAAGTTTACGATTTTTTTCATTGTTTCTTCATTTTATTAATGTTAGAACATAAAACCTGCTCCCAAAAACAAACCATCACGCTTTACGCCCATTATGTCCATTGCGTCTTTTATGTAAGAAATGGCGGCATGTTGACCTTTGTCACCTTTTCCCTCAAAGTCGAATTTAAAAGCGTAGCCACCTTCCACAAAAAATCGTTTGGGATATTTCAAATTGATGCTAAAACGGAAACCAATAGGAACTCGCAAAGAAAAAGCCATTAGTGATTCCGTATTTTTGCTATCATAATTTGTATCTAAGAAATTTTCATTTATCATCCATGACACTTCGCATTGAGCCGCTACATAGGTCATACAGTCAAAGAATCCCAAAAAGGTTTTGCTTACACCATAACCTAAACCGCCATTGATAAAAACCGGCGCCTTAAATTCTCCTTCTTTTCCTTTAGCAATAAACGTGTCGCCTGGATGATCGGTGATAACGCCTCCCACGTTTCCGAGAAAATGGTGTATTAGACCCGAACGCGTGAATCCTATTTTCCAGTCATATAAGACATCGCAGCCCCAATTGTGTGGCATCCACGTACCTTTAAGACCGATTCTATGGTGACTATCGGGAGTGCGCACTACCACGTCACCATTTTTTCGATTGCCCGCCGTACCGGCTTCAAAATTGATTTGAGCTTCGCTTTCCCAAGCTGAACACACGCGAGCACGGCTGATCCGCTTACTATAGGGAGTCCCGTTTTTATCCATTCTTTGGCTATAGATGCTCACGAGGTCGCCCTTTTCAAGACCGTCGTTTATGCCGATGCTCACCTTTGCCGGATTTCGTTGTGTGAGCACGCCGCGAATCATCATATCGGGTACCTTTTTCAATAAAATTTTATGGAAATCTTCGAAATCTTTGTAGTTGTATTTTCCACAAGTTACGAAACTAACATCAAATTGAAGTTTGTTGTAGCCACTCTCATTGCCTATGTTCGCCATAATGTCGAAAGCCTGTTCTTTCGAGACATTAACCCTGAATATAGCAACTTTGCCATGTTCAGGTTTGTCATGTTCAGGTTTTATTAGCACAATATAGTTATGGGTGAGCACTGGCAGATAATCTTCCATCACAATCTCCCTTACGTCTTGGCCTGCCTCAGCGCGCATCATAGCGTTACCGCGCTCGTAGTCGACACGTTGCATGTTGGCTAATGCGAGTTCCTTTAATAATCGCTCACTTGAGCCGTTGTTAGTCAGACGGTCAATAAATTTCTTGCCCACTTGTTCCTCATTCATCTTTGCTGCTATATCCCGGCATTCAGCATCAGAAAATTTTCCGTCGCTTGCTTTGTATTTGTCTCTCAGTTCTGTGAAATCCACTTCAAACATATGGGGCTCAAGGCCTGCGTCTTTCAGTATTTCGGTGTCGCCTGCCACATTGAAACTCCAACTTTTTGAATCAAAAAATGGCCTGCTACTTGATTTTGCCATTATCGCAATAGGTAATAGCATTAGCGCCAGTGCAATTAATAAATTTTTTTTCATTCTCGATTTAGTTTAGTATGAGCAATCCTGACAACATTTTTCGCGGGTTAACGAGAAACGTGGATGGGTACCCGAAAGATTATAATTAATTTTATTTGTGGTTGAGTGATTTTGCGTAAAAGCGCGTGATTCACCACCAGCGGATGTGATAATAATATACCGGTTGTTTAGCGCGAGCTACCGCCACTTTGGTGGCGCCTCTGATTTCAGCCATGCGCTCGGCGTGACTGTGTTTCTCGGCAATTTCTTGGGCGGCACGCTCGGCATCAATGTTGGATTGCAAACGCGTTGCCATTTCTTTTTGCAATGCTTTCATTTCGCGTCGCAGTTCAGGTGTGGCGTTTTCAATTTCTCCGAGCAACGCCGTTGCTTCAGAGGCACCGCTTTCAGTGGGATTGGCGCTCCATGCGCTTCGTGCGCGGTCGAGTATGCGGTTGTTGTTTTCAGCAGATTCCTTTTGCACGGTGGCTAAAAGTAAATCGCAAGCCTGTTCATATTGCGGACACACGGAGGGGATATGCAAGAGCACTCCATAGGCCTCCGCATAATTGCCCGCCGCAATCAGAATTTTCGATTGCTTAATGAGTGCCGGCCCCTTTTGTGTGTAGTATTCGGTGATGCGATCGCGAGCAATACCGATGGCGTCGGCAATGAGCGGGTCTTTGACATCGAGTTTACGCATCGCCGAGCTGTAAGCATCATCTACATCGGATCCTATGCCCTTTAATTCTTGGTTGCAACTGGCAAACACCAAACCTTCTTCGCCGTTACCCAAATAGATGGTGAGCGAAAGGCGCACTACCGTCCGTGCCGGGGCGGTGCGTGTGGTCTCGCGATCGAGTTCGATGGCATGTGCGGTGATAATGAAAGGTGAATTTACACCATTCTCGCTATTTACGCCATATTCCGACACGATGCGCGTAAGTTTGTCTTTCAAAATTTTATTGGCGCACGGAGTTGTAGCATCAGCCACCACATAAGGCGTGAGCACAATCGAAGAAGGCAATGACGTTTCTGCCTTTACTCCGGCAGCGGCCAACAAGATGACCGCAAGTAGCATTATTTTCAAACTTTTCATTTTCAGAGTCCCCCCAACACTACATACACTTGTCCTTGCCCCACGGGCACGGTGGTTACACTTATGTTCATTCCGGAAAGCTCTTTGGCTATCGGAGCGATAAAACTCTCCATAGTGAGCGATTTCATCTTGCCTTTTTTTGAGCCGAAGCCACCGGTCGCCACAGCAGCAAAGAGTGGGAATCGCACCTGGTCGTAGCGTAGCGATTCGCGGCTTTTTTGTGTGAGCGAACTATTGCCATCCACAGTGTGTTCCTCTATCCAATAGGTGATGTATTCGGCAAGTTCGCCCGATTCTCCATCCACACACACTTCGCTTTCGAAATTAAGCGGGCAATCTTCCGCAATTCTAAAAATGATGGAACCCTCGCGTCCGTTTTGCTCAATGGAAGTAAAAGCACGATCGATTTTTGCGCAAAAATTCTGAAAGAAGCCACCCACTGCCTCCTTCACCAATATTGATATCGGAGCAGATGATGCGCTCGATGTGCCAATGTCGCCGTGCAGAATCTTTTTTGATGCTGCATCGATAGTTTGCGCCTTAAATTCAATCATACGGCGAGCACCGAAAGGTTTGTTGTCGAGCGAAAGTTCCACAATGAAATCGCAACCCACGTTGCGCGTCAACTTATCGCGGTCGCTTTCCATTACCATACCATCGCCTTTAGAAGTCACTACCATATCAAGCGCTCCTTGATTGTGGATGTCGCGCAATTCTTGCTTGAGCGAAAACATTTCGTAGCCCAATTCCGCCATCATATCGCCCATCACCGCAACGGCTCCATCCATATCCACATTGTTTAGCGCGCGTTCGTAGTCTGGCTGTCCGTTACTCAGCAAATAGCCGTTGCGCTGGCACCAGTCCTCGCTCGGAAACACCATAATTTTGGGTTTCTTTGCCGCTCCGCTTGCTATCAAAGCCGAAAGCAAGAGCAACGCTACTGTAAGAAGTTTTCCCGTTTTCATATTTTAATATGTGTTTGTTGTTTAGAATCATTTAAAGTGGTCGCCCAATCCTTGTTTTATATTGTTGTTTCGAATCCATTGGTGCAAGCTCGGATAATCTACGAGCAAGGAAATGCCGATGCGACGACCACCATCCACTTTTATGTTGTTTTCGCCCGAAGGGTAGCTTGAATTGATTTCCATCACATAGTTGAGGAATTCACCCTTTTTAAAAAAATTGTTGATGAGCGTTTTGTTGAGATCGTAATCTTCTTGCGAAAGCATCGGACCCAAATTCGACACGCCCATATCGTGGGTACTCTTATCGTGGGGTATGCCATAGAAAAGCGCAGCTGTCACAGCGTCAATTTTTGCCTGATCGATAGCTTTGTCAGCACTTCTTGCCACAGCCCAAGCCATTACCATTTGTGTCCCATTTCTGCCTTGTCCTGTGGTGAAGATTTCTACAGGTTTCCCTAATTCCCATTTAAATTTTTTGGCATTAGCGGAAAAGGTCGTCACACACACCAATACCATCAAAATCGTGATTTTAAAGTAATTCATCATAGTTTATATCTCTGCATTTGTTTTTAAAGTACAAAATTAATCAAGAATGTTTAAATTACCCCCCCCGTTTGTTAAATGTAGTTAAATATTAACATTGCGTTACACGTTGAATAATGAAGATTAGGGTGAACAAAATACTAAACTATTAGCACAGTCAAAGGGTGTATTCGATGGCTAATTTTGGGAAAGATGCTAAAATCGTTCAATTTCATTTCAAACCATATTCAAATAAAGTCTCTCCACAGCCATCCCTAAAAACCATATACCTTAAAACAGCATTATCCCAAGCCTTGTAGAGGGTCGGTTATGGCATCCCCACCAACGTGCTTTGTTAACGTAGTTAGAAAAGCCGGGAACACCAGCGGCGGATTTGTGGGGCGTGCGCAAAGTATTGCCACCTCCCATATGGTGGTTGTGTAAGTGGTTGTGGTTAAGCTGTTTGTGCACATTACATACCGAAGGCACGTCCCCACCGGCGGGTGGAATTTTTCGTCGGCTTTGGTTTGGTGCCCCACAGTTTTTCTACTGGCCCGACTAACCCTAAATTAGGTGCTTCTCCAAACAAAATAGCCGCCACTATCGGGGAGGATGAGCGGCGGCTTGATGATTTTGAGAACT
>JBJECV010000174.1:0-6335 GCA_051871435.1 Sodaliphilus sp.
GCATAGCTGAATAGTTACCGGGTGTTTCAGGTGTTTCAGGTGTTTCAAGTGTTTCCGCATCCTTACTCCCTTCCCTTCAGGGAGGGGCCGGGGGGTAGGCTTTTTTAGGGAGGGGCGGAGATGGGGCGATGTGGGTGCTATTTCTTTGGGGCGAGGGTAACGAGGGGCACGAGCATTTCTTCCATGGAGATGCCGCCGTGCTGGAAGGTGTCGTTGTAGTATTGCACGTAGTGGTTGTAGTTGTTGGGGTAGGCGAAGAAGTCGCGTCCGGAGGCAAAGATGTAGGTGCTCGACACATTTAGCAGCGGCAATCCGTAGCGCTTGGGTTGCTTGATTTCGTACACTTGTCGCGGGTTGTAGCTGAGGTTTTTGCCCACTTTGTAGCGCAGGTTGGTGTTGGTGTTTTTGTCGCCAATCACCTTGATGGCGTTGTCCACTCGGGTGGTGCCATGGTCGGTGGTGAGCACAATTTTCCAACCTTGTTCGGCGATGCGCTTAAATATTTCCAGCACATAGCTGTTTTTAAACCACGTGACGGTGAGCGATCGATACGCCTCGTCGGTGTAGGCGAGTTCGCGAATCATTTTGCTCTCGGTGCGTGCGTGAGAAAGGATGTCCACAAAGTTGAACACAATCACATTGAGGTCGAAATTCTTCAGTTGTGCAAAGTGCTGCACCAATCGTTCGCCTGCCGCCGAGTCGTTGAGCTTGTTGTACGAGAATTTGCATTTCCGGCGGTAGCGGTCGAGGATGGTTTGAATGAGCGGTGCTTCGTTAAGGTTTTTGCCATCGTCTTCATCTTCGTCCACCCACAGGTCGGGAAACATTTGTTCAATATCGATAGGCATCAAGCCGGAGAAAATGGCGTTGCGTGCATATTGTGTGGCAGTGGGCAGAATGGCGGTGTAGAGTTCTTCCTTTTCCACGTTGAAATACTCGTTGAGCAGCGGGCTGATGGTTTTCCACTGGTCGAGTCGGAAATTATCTATCACAATAAAGCACACCTTTTCGCCGCGGTCGATAAAGGGGAAAATTTGTGTTTTGAATATCTCATTGCTCATCAGCGGATGTTCGCCGCCGGTTACCCACGTTTCGTAGTTGCGTTTCACCATTTTAGCGAAGGCATTGTTGGCCTCCTGCTTTTGCATTTTCAGCATTTCGCCCATACCGGTGTCGGTGTTCGAGAGGGTGAGTTCCCAGCGCACCAGCGTGCGATAGAGTTCATACCAATCGTCGATGCTGCTTGCCATAGCTATTTGATTGCTGATGCGGGCAAATTCTTGGCGGTAATCGTCGGTGGCTTTTTGTGCCACCAGCGCCTCGCTATGCAAATTCTTTTTGATGGAAAGCAATATTTGCATCGGGTTGACGGGCTTAATCAAGTAGTCGGCTATTTCGCTACCGATGGCTTGATTCATAATGTTTTCCTCCTCACTCTTCGTAATCATAATCACCGGCACATTAGGCTGGAGAATTTTGATTTCGCGCAGCGCTTCCAGCCCGCTGATGCCCGGCATATTTTCGTCGAGAATAATGAGGCTGAAGGGTTGCTGAGAGAGCGCATCGATGGCATCGCGGCCATTGGTGACGGTGGTCACTTCGTAGCCCTTACTGTTGAGAAAGAGGATATGGGGTTTGAGCAAATCGATTTCGTCGTCAGCCCAAAGAATATGTTGCTGAGAGGTCATAAGCAAATCTGAATAAAAAATAGCCGTTAGCTTTTAGCCTTTAGCCGTTAGCTGTTTAGTGATTAGAAGCAAACAGACATTCGTCTTAACTTCTTAACTTCCAATTATCTTCCAAAAATCTTCCAAAAAAGCATTACTCCGTGAGAATTTGCATCAGCTCCTTCACGCCTTCGGTGGCCTTTTTGGCTATCACATGCACGTGGGAAGGAACGGCAGCCGGATTCGGGTCGATGTAAAACACTTGGGCGCTTGCCGGAGCGTAGCGCAGCAAAGCGGCAGCCGGATACACCGATAGGGTGGTGCCTATCACCACAAAAATATCGGCATTCGACACCAATTCGCATGCCTTGCTGAAATTGGGCACATCTTCGCCGAAAAACACGATATGCGGCCGCACGCCATCGCCATAGGCATCCACGGTGTGGACTGAGGTTTCAAGCCCTTTGTCGGAAAGTTGCTCACACGGCAATTCATACACGCGCTCCTCGTGGCGCAATGAGCGCACCTTCATCAGCTCGCCATGCAAGTGCAGCACATTCGAGGAGCCGGCTCGCTCGTGCAGATTGTCCACATTCTGCGTAATCACATCCACATTGAAGTGCTTTTCCAGCTCCACCAGCCCGGTGTGAGCGCTGTTGGGCTCAGCTTTGGTGAGCTCTATGCGGCGCTGATTATAGAAGCGGTGAATCAATTCGGGATTGCGCAAAAAACCCTCGTGACTCGCCACCTCCATCACATCATAGTTTTCCCAAAGTCCTCCCGAATCGCGAAAAGTGGAGATACCACTCTCGGCGCTGATGCCGGCACCGGTAGAAATAACCAAATTTTTCATCTATATTATGCCTTTAAATTCATTTATCTATGCAAATTTAAACTTTTTTACTGAAAAATATAGCGCGCAAAACTATAAATAACTTTAACTTTGCAAATATTTTGAATAAATGTAAAAAAAGAAATAAATCATTATGGACAAACTAAGTTATGCATTAGGCCTGAGTATGGGTCAAAATTTTAAAGGGTCGGGCGTCGATAAAATCAATGTGAGCGATTTTGCAGCTGCTCTCCAAGCTGTGTACGCCGGCGAAAAGCCCGAAATGACCTACGACGAGGCTAAGCAAGTGGTACAAGATTATTTCACCAATCTGCAAGCTCGCGCCGGTGAAGAAAATGCCAAAGCCGGACGCGAATTCCTTGCCAACAATGCCAAGCAAGAAGGCGTGGTGGTGACGGAAAGCGGCTTGCAATACCTGGTGGTGAAAGAAGGTACCGGAAAAAAACCGGGTCCCAACGATGTGGTGACAGTGCACTACACCGGCCGATTGATCGATGGCACCGTGTTCGATAGCTCGGTGGACCGCGGCGAACCTGCCACCTTTGCCGTGGGGCAAGTGATTGCCGGATGGGTGGAAGGTCTCCAACTCATGAGCGAGGGAGCGGCTTACCGCCTGTTTATCCCAAGCGAATTGGCATACGGCGAACATGGCACCGGACCCATTCAACCCAATTCAGCACTCGTATTTGATGTGCAACTCATTAAGGTGGGCAAATAAGATAACAAACATTTTAATCAACAAATAAACAGATTTTTTCGAATACAATTATGAAAAAAGTACTTTTCATTTTGGCAGCTGTGGCTCTGATGGCAAGCTGCAACAAGAAAGGCGAAGGAACCACTCCCATTGAAGATTCTCTGAGCAATGCGTATGGCACTATGGCAGGATATGGCATTAAGCAACAAGTGACCAGCGAAATGCAAATGAGCAACGAATCGGTCAACTTTGAAGAATTTTTGAAGGGCTTGGAAAAAGCAATCGCTGCCGACGCCGACACTTCGCTCAATGCTCGCAGCTATGAAATGGGTGAGCAAATCGGTAAGCAAATCAATAGCGGATTTGAACAACTGAAAGAGCAAGGCGTGAACATCAACAAAGACATCTTCATTGCCGAACTCAAAAAGGCGTTCAACGATAAGAAGGGTGCCGACCAAGACAAGATGATGAACCTGCAAATGAGCCTCCAAGCGCTCATGGGCAAAGCTCAAGCTCAAGCCGCAAAGCAAAAAGCTAAAGAAGGCGAAAAATATTACAAAGAAGCAGAAAAAAGCGGTCAATACAAAAAAACCGCTATGGGCGTGCTCTACAAAGTGGAAAAGCAAGGCAAGGGCGCTAAATTCAAAAAAAACGACAATGTGATGCTCAAATACAAGGGTATGCACGTGAATGGCAAGGTGTTCGACCACGCTCAGCAAGCTGTGCCCTTCCCTGTGGATGAAAATCAAATCATCAAGGGATTCGTGGATATGCTCGTGAATATGAACCCGGGCATGAAGGTGACTTGCATCATCCCTGCTAAGGTGGCGTACGGCGATGCCGGTAACCAAAACATTATGCCGGGCGAAACCCTCGTGTTCGAAATCGAAACTGTGGGCCTGGCTCCCGCGCCTAAGGCTGCCCCTGCTCCTGCTCCAGCCCCCGCCTCTGAAGCTGCTCCGGCTCCTGAAGCACAAAAATAAAGATTTTTGACAAGTTATTCATTCAATTTTTTCCTCACCGGCACTTTCTTTTCACACTTTGTCTGCGGGCGCGAAGAGAAAGTGCCGTTGTGGAAAAATTATAACCCGTCCTCTCAATGAAAAATATGGTATTGTGGCTTTGTGTAGCCGCTATGAGCGTGGGCTTCGCAAGCTGCGGAAATAAAAATTCCGAAGCCAAACTCGACCCACAACTCGAAAAACAACTCTCCTCGCTGAAAACGGCTGAACAAGAAGGTGCCGAATTTGTGGCTGCCCAAATGAAAGCCGACCCGGCACTGAAGAAAACCAAGTCGGGATTGGTCTATAAAATTGAAAACCCCGGCGAGGGCAATCTTTATAAGCCCACCGATGTGGTGAAGGTGGTGTACACCGGCAAGCACATCTCCGGCGAGGTGTTCGATTCCAGCAATGGCGAAGCCGTAGATTTCCCGCTGCAAAATGTGGTAGCAGGTTTTCGCGAAATGATTACGATGATGCGCCCCGGTGCCAAAGCCTACTGCATCATCCCCGGCCACTTAGCGTACGGCCCCCAAGGCAATCCCAAAATTGCCCCCAACGAAACCCTCATCTTCGAACTCGAAACGAAATAAGAGATTAGAAATGAGAGATTAGAAATGAGAAATTAGAAATTAGAAGTTAGAAGTTAGAAGTTAGAAATCAGAAATTGGAGATTAGAAATTAGAAGATTAGAAGCAACAAGACATTCGTCTTAACTTCTTAACTTCTTTAACTTCTTAACTTCTTTAACTTCTTAACTTCTTAACTTCCCAAAATAACTTCTTAACTTCCCAAATATCCTCAACTTTTTAAAATTTTAATGCAATGAAAAAAATATGGTTTGCCATCGTGGCGATGGCTACACTCTGCCAAGGATATGCTTCGGCTGCCACCGAGGCAGAATTTAAAGCCCAGCAAGATTCGCTGAGCAAGGCCTACGGCAAATATTTCGGTATGGCAGTGGCATATATGAGCCAACAAAAAGCCGGTATGAGCGTTGACGAATTTTTTAAGGGGCTCGACGTGGTAATGCAAGCCGATACCGCTAATCAAGCCTATATGAATGGCTTGGCTGTGGGTATGGAATTGGTAACCAAAATGTACCAAAATCGCGCCCAAAAGGGTGTTACACTCAATAAAGAAGTGATGCTCCAAGCGCTCAAAGAAGCTGCTGCCTCTAAAGGATTGGAACAAAGCGCCGTGAGCAAGGCGTATAGCGATATGATGGTGATGGAACAAGATGTGGAGGTGATGAGCCGCGCATTCAATCCCAAAACCATCGCTATGAAGAAAGACGGCGAAGAATATATCGCTAAAATCCTCGCTTCGGGCGAAGGTTATGTGAAAACTCCTTCGGGTTTGGTCTACAAAATAATCCGCGAAGGCAATGGCAAGCACTTTGGCGATAATGAAGACGTGCGGATGCTCTACGTGGGCAAACACGTGGATGGCGCAGTGTTCGACCAAAGTCGCGACACCACTTCGCTCAACACCGGACAAGTGGTGAAGGGCTTCCAAGAAGCGGTGATGCTGATGAGCCCGGGCGCCAAAATGGTGGCTGTGCTTCCCGCCGACATCGCCTACGGGGATAGAGGCGCCGGTCGCCGCCAAAATGGCGAATTTTCTATCTATCCGGGCGAAACTCTCATCTTCGAAATCGAAACTTTCGAATCGCCCGCTCCCGCCGAAAAAGCAACCGAAAAGGCTGCTGCCGAAGCTGCAAAGCCTGCCGCCGCACAGCCCAAAAGCACCGTAAAAGCCAAAAACGGTAACCCCGGCAAAAAAGGGCCCGGCAAAAAAGGCAAAAAATAAACGCCCGAATCCGAAACCCGAACATATATGAGGCAGTGCCCAGCAAAGGCACTCTACCTCCACTCACAAGAACATCTCCTCATCGGACTCGCTTCCATTTCGCGTCGATATCGCTCAATTTCTTTTGCGGCTCATAAAGTCCGCTTCCTTTTCTCCTTGCGAATCGACCATCTTCACTCCCGAAGAGCCTTGCAGCAGCCTCACGCAAACTGCCCGGAAGCCACCCCAGAAGGGAGATTTTCTTTTTAATCCATAATTCAGCAGTCGGATTACGTAATAGGGATGCCGAGTGCCTCGAGTTGGGC
>JBJECV010000175.1:0-25780 GCA_051871435.1 Sodaliphilus sp.
GTGTTTCAAGTGTTTCAAGTGTTCCGCATCCTCCCTCCCTTCTCTTCAGAGAGGGGCCGGGGGTAGGCTTCACTCGCCGGAAGGGACATGCCTTTGGCATATAATGGGTGCAAATCGCTAACCCACAACCACTTGCACCGGTGTCATGGTTAGTGTCACTCATGGATGGGTATCCGGATGGTGGGCATCCCATTAGGGATGCGATGTGTGTAGGCCGGTATGAGATGAACACGGAGCGCAGCGGAGGGTTCATCTCATGCCGGTAACCGATGCCCCCACCGTGATGCATGCCGTTAGGTATGCGACCCCACCAAAAGTGTTCCACGCTTTTGGACAAAAAAATTGGTCCAAATCGGAACAAAATCCGGGTGTTTCAGGTGTTTCAGGTGTTTCAAGTGTTTCACAAATGGGTTTTGGTTTTGGTTTTCGTTCGATTGGTGTTTCAGGTGTACACCGGTATGAGACGTACCTGAAGGGAAGAGAGTGAAGTATGTGGAACTGTTGACACAGCTTGATGATGATTTGCCACAACCGACCCTCTCCCGAGACTCATACCGTTTGCATTGGCTATCTCCAAGCTGCGCTCCGGCTGCGCCTCAGCTTGCAAGTTAATCACAATAAGCCGTCTCCGACGGCAGTGGGGTGAAACGCGGGGAGCTTCCGAAACAGGTGAAAAGCCTGAAACAGCCGGAACAGTGTCGGTGGATTTGTTGGGTGTGCGCAAAGTATTGCAGCCCTACGATTGTTATGTAAATTATTGTTATTAAGTGATTTGCACCCATTACATGCCAAAGGTATGTCCCGGTAGGTGGGATTTTTCGTCGGCTTCGGTTTGGTGCCAGCCCTAATTTTTCATCTGCCCTCAAAAAAGTTTAGCGGACAGTAATATATCCGAATAAGGGATGTTTGAAAAATGGCCAGACTTTGGAATGTAACGAAATAAGGACCCCCCACTTGGAGGAGTCCTTATTCATTTTTGACAACAATATTTATTGAAATAAGAGCCGGGGGTATTCCTTAAAAGAGGTAGAATTTGCTGATAGGTTGGTTAGTGTTGATGCAGCTGATAGTATTGGCAAAAAGTTCTGCTATACTAATGACTGACACTTTGTTCGACCTTGACAAATCGAAAGGAATGGAATCGGTGAAAATCACTTCTTGCAGTGCGCTGGCATTGATGCGGTCCACTGCGGGTCCGCTCATCAGTGCATGTGAGGTGACGCAACGAACGGAACGCGCTCCGTTTTCTTTCATCAAATCGGCGGCTTTGCAAATGGTGCCGGCAGTGTCAATCATATCGTCCACGAGCACCACATCTTTGTTTTTTACATCGCCAATGATAGTCATACTTTCCACCACATTGGCTTTAGCACGCTGCTTGTGGCAGAGCACGAGCGGGCATTGGAAATACTTGGAGTAGCTGTTGGCACGCTTTGCGCCACCCACGTCGGGCGAGGCGATTACCATATCTTCCAAGTGGAGTGATTGAATGTAGGGCACAAACACAGAGGAAGAATAGAGATGGTCGACGGGCACATTGAAGAAGCCTTGAATTTGATCGGCGTGAAGGTCCATTGTCACCAATCGATTAATACCTGCTGCCGAGAGCAAATCGGAAACGAGCTTGGCAGCGATTGACACACGTGGCTTATCTTTGCGGTCTTGACGAGCCCATCCAAAGTAGGGAACCACTGCCACCACACTTCTTGCAGAAGCACGCTTAGCAGCGTCGATCATCAGAAGCAGTTCCATCAAGTTGTCGCTATTAGGGAAGGTGGATTGAACCAAAAACACGTCGCATCCTCTTACCGACTCTTCGAAGGAAACTTCAAATTCGCCGTCGGAAAAGCGGATGGTGTTCATTTTTCCAAGTTCTATTCCCAGATGCTTGCACATCTCCTCAGCCAGATAGCGCGACTTTGTACCGGAAAAGATTTTGTACGAATTGTTCATAAAAATTAAGGTATAAATAAAAAACTATGCAAAGTTACAATTTATGGTTGGCCTTTCGATGATTTTCTGCACAATATTTTCAGAAAAAAAGTCAGTGCACGATTTTCCACACCACGCCACCATGTGCGGGAAGGCGCATTTGGAATTTGGCGTTGGGAGAAAATTCCACGGTTTTCTGCTTGCCCGACAGCAATTCTTTCATGAAGCACACACCGCTTTGGATGCCTAAGCATTGAAAAGCATGGGCGGGTATATCAATTTCTAAATCAGCATCTTCGCTATCGAAGTTTACACCAATGATTAGGGTTTCATTGGCGAAGTGCCGCAAATATAGGTATTGCTTTTGCGGGTTGAGATTCTCATAATTCACATACATCAAATCGAAGAAAGCGCCTTGCGAAATGGCTTGTTCGGTGGCGCACATTTTTAAGATTTTTGTGTAGAAAGCTCTAATTCTTCGAGCTTTGTTGTTGATTTTGTGAATGGAGCACTTACCCTCGCTATACCATTTTTGCACCAAAGGCATAGAGGTGTAATCAAAAATGGAAGTACGGCCGTCGTCGCCTGAATATCCGGTGGCGCCTTTACCATCTTCGCCAAGTTCTTGTCCTTGATAGAGCATAAATGGCGATGTCGACATTGTGGCCGACACGATTAGTGCAGGGAATGCTAATTCAGCATCGCCGAATTGCTGTGGTGAAGCTAAGCGTAATTCATCATGATTTTCCAGGAAATTGAGCATGTGTGCTTGCATTCCTTCCACCGTTTGCCAGCATTGGGTGAGGGATGACGCGGCTTCGCCGTTTTTCACGATGGCACAAAGTTTATCGTAAAGATTCACCTTATCGTAGAGGTAGTCGAAACCGCCGTAGTGGATGTAGCTGTGGTAGATGCCCACATCATAGAGTTCGGCAATGAAAATCACATCGGGATACTGCTCTTTCACTTTGGCGATTGCCCAATGCCAAAATTCCACTGGCACCAAATGCACCATATCGCAGCGGAAAGCATCCACTCCTTTAGCCGCCCAAAAGAGAAGGATATCACACATTTTGGTCCATGTAGATGGAATAGGGGAGAAATGCTTGCTTCCATTCCATGGGTCCACGCCATAGTTAAGTTTCACGGTTTCAAACCAGTCGTTCACCCCCGGGCTTTCGTGGAAGCAATCGTTGCCGGTGGCTTTGGCGGGAAATTCCACATATTTTTCATCGCCTTCACCCATATCCACTGAGGGAGAGAAAGGCTTCCCTGTAATGTAGTAGAAATTGTTGCTCGGCGAGAAAAACATACCCTTATCGTCGGTTTCACCCAAATCTTCCACCCCTTTAGGCTTCGCCAAAGAGCGGTATTCGCGAGCCACATGGTTGGGGATAAAATCCAGCACCACTTTTAAGCCGGATTGGTGGGTGCGGTGCACCAATTGTTCGAATTCTTTCATTCTATTGGGCACATCCACGGCAATGTCGGGGTCCACATCGTAGTAGTCGGTGATGGCATAGGGCGAGCCTGCATTACCTTTCACCACGTGTGGATTCGATTTATGGATACCATATGCAGAATAGTCGGTTTTGGAGGCATGCTGCACAATGCCGGTGTACCACAAATGCGTAACGCCCAAATCGCGAAGCGAATTCAAGACTGTGGTGTTGATATCATTCATTTTACCGGCGCCATTTTCTGCAATGGAGCCATTAAAGCGGGGATTTTGTTGCGTGTTGGTGTACAAACGCGGGAATAGTTGGTAGACGATAATTTTGCTTTTATTGTTCATCTCTTATTTGTTTTAAGAGTGGAGAATTTACCAATACTTTCATTGCTGTGAAATAACCTTCTTTGGCATTTTCTTTCATATTGTCGAAGCCGAATGTGCCTTTTCCTTTCATGGAATCAACGGTGATTATCACATCACACGAGCGCATATCAAGGTAGGTGTTGTGGGTGGTCATAAGCCGATAGGAGCGATAGCCGATATCCACCAAGGTGTTTTTGAACGGCGACTTGTCGAGCGGACTCACCACCACACCAATCACCACATCGCAACACTCGCGCAGTGCAAACACGGGAAGATTGTGTAGCACACCGCCATCCACATACGTTTTGCCATCAATAATGGTGGGTTGGAATATCATCGGAAGGCTACACGAGGCTATGATAGATTTAGCCAGGGGCCCTTCGGTGAAAGCCACAGCATTGCAATCATCTAACGATGTGGCTGTAATCACATTTGGCAAAGGCAAATCTTCAATACGAGAGTAGGGGAGATGGCTTTCGATAAAGGCTTCCACCTTTGATAGCGAAAAGATGCCATTAGTGGGCATTTTCACTTTTAGAATGGAGCGAAGATTAATTGAGCTAAGGAGCTTTAGTATTTCATCGGACGAATAACCTGCAGCATAAAAAGATCCCACTACACTGCCGGCACTGCACCCTGCCACAATCTGTGGCTTGATGCCAAAGTCCTCCATAGCGCGAAGCACGCCAATATGAGCAAAACCTTTGGCACCTCCACCCCCGAGGGCAATGCCGAGCCGATATTTTTTACTTCGTGCCGTGGAATTCATATCTGCTTAGGGATATACAAATAATTGCGTCTACAAAAATACGAAAAATTTACGGAATGGCTGTAATGAATTCACAAAAAAAGCATGGGCAATATAAATTACCCACGCTTTAATCAAATATGAAAAGAATGTATTATCCCAAGAAACTGAGCAAAATACCGGCAGCCACAGCGGAGCCAATCACACCTGCCACATTCGGACCCATGGCATGCATGAGCAAGAAGTTGCGAGAATCGGCTTTTGCGCCTTCCATTTGGCTCACACGGGCAGCCATAGGCACAGCGCTCACACCGGCAGAACCGATAAGCGGATTGATTTTTTCTTTGAGGAAGATGTTCATCACCTTAGCCATAATCACACCTGAAGCTGAGCCGATGCCAAATGCCACGATACCCACGCAGAGAATACCCACAGTTTGGAAATTCAAGAACGAGGTGGCAGTGGCGGTAGCGCCCACGGTGAGGCCGAGGCAAATCACCACGATATTGTTCAATTCATTTTGTGCAGCCTTGCTCAAGCGTTCCACCACACCACTTTCTTTCATCAGGTTGCCCAACATTAAGCAACCAATCAAGGTGGCGGCAGAAGGAACGATAAGGGATACCACAATAGCCACAATAATGGGGAACAAAATCTTTTCCTTTTTGCTTACGGTGCGGAGTTGCTTCATACGAATTTTGCGCTCGCTTTCAGTGGTGAGCATACGCATGATGGGCGGTTGAATCACGGGCACCAAAGCCATGTAGCTGTAAGCAGCCACAGCAATGGGGCCGAGCAATTCGGGAGCCAACTTCGAAGTCAAGAAAATGGCTGTAGGACCATCAGCACCACCAATAATACCGATGGAAGCTGCTTGAGCCTGAGTAAAGCCGAAAATGGGGAGATCCATTTGTGTAACAAGGAAGGTGGCAAATATACCGATTTGTGCGGCAGCACCAAGGAGCAAGCTCTTAGGATTGGCAATGAGCGGACCGAAGTCGGTCATTGCACCCACTCCCAAGAAAATCAAGCAAGGATACACACCGGCTTTCACACCTATATAAAGAATGTCGAGTAGACCACCATGCGCCATGATATAGCCATAGTCGTGGTAGTGTTCTCCACCTTCTTTCAAGAATTCGTTGTTCCACATTTCAGAGTCGAAAAGTCCGGCTCCGGGAAGATTGGTAAGAATCATACCAAAAGCGATGGGCAAGAGCAACAAAGGTTCGTATTTCTTCTTAATTGCCAAATAAAGAAGGAAGCAACCAATGGCTATCATTACAAAGTTTTTCCAGCCTTCTCCTGCGAAGAAAGCGGCAAATCCCATTTCAGAAGTAAATTTTTCCAAACTGGAAAGCAGGCTAAACCCTTGGTCGGCTGCCAGCATAGGAAGTGCCACAAAGAGGAGAGCTGCAAAAACGAACAGTCGTTTAAAATTCTTTGTCTGCATTTTGATTAAATTAATTCTTACCATTAATCAAGTTCAACAAGCACTTGTCCGCTTTGCACTTGCGCGCCAACTTCCACATTCACAGCCTTCACGGTGCCTGCAAATTCCACGGTGATGCTGTTTTCCATTTTCATAGCTTCCATCATGCACACCGTTTCGCCGGCTTTGAGGGCTTGTCCGGGCTTCACGAGCACCTTTGTGATGGTGCCGGGAAGGGGAGCTTCCACCACCTTTGCACCGGGAGCAGCTTTGGGAGCCGCGGGAGCGGAAGCTGCCGCAGGAGCTGTTGCAGGCTTCGGAGCAGGAGCGGGAGCAACCGCAGCGGCGGGAGCAGCAATTGCATCAGCCACCATTTCCACCAAAAGGTCGCCTTGGTTCACACTTTGTCCTTCAGCTACGGCAATGCGTTGCACAGTGCCTTCCACGTCGGAAACGATGTCGTTAGCCATCTTCATAGCTTCAATCACCAAAAGCACATCACCTTTTTTCACGTGCTGGCCATTAGTAGCCACCACTTTGGTAACGGTGCCGGGAAGTTCGGAGACAATATTTTTGGGTCCACCGGCTTGAGCAGCGCCCGAAGTGGCGCGAGCCATTTTAGGAGCGGAAGCCTTGGTTTGAGGCACCTCCACTTGGTATGCTTGACCATTAACGGTAACCACGAGCACACCGGCATTTTCTTCTGCCACAGTGGCATTATAGTCTTGACCGTTGATTTTAAATTTAAATTCTTTCATTGTTTTGATTTAACACAAAATTGTTTGTTTGTCAGTTATCACAATCTCTCGTTGAGCACGGCATGCCAAGCAGAAGGTATTTTCTTGATGGTCAAGATGCCACTTTCTTGGTCGCCTTTGCTTTTTTGATAAAGGTAAACGGCAGTAGCCACAGCCACAGAGTCAAGGTCGTTGGCTTCTGTGGAGGATAGTGTAGCTTCGCCGTTATCAGCCTTCACATTTCCGGCTTTGGGTGACGGTTTTGCCACGATGTTGAACACCATGAGCACCAGCACGAGGATAACGAGGATGGTAAACACTACCCCCACACCTATACCGGTCATCAACCAAGCGTCGCTCCAATTAGTTAATAAAACCATATTCGTAGTTCTTTAAATAAGGTTTAGAGAGGAATATTACCGTGCTTTTTAGCAGGATTGGTAAGTTTTTTATTTTCTAATTGTGCAAGTGCACGAATCACACGGAAACGAGTGTTGCGAGGTTCAATCACATCATCAATGTAGCCATAGCGTGCTGCATTGTAGGGATTTGCAAACAAATTGGTGTATTCGTCTTCTTTTTCTTTAATGAAGGCTTTAGCTTCTTCCACTTTGCCTTCTTCTTTGAGCGCCTTAGCTTCTTTTGCATAGAGCACTGTAGCAGCGCCTGAAGCACCCATCACTGCAATTTCGGCAGATGGCCAAGCATAGTTAAGGTCGCCGCGCAATTGCTTGCAACTCATCACAATGTGGCTACCGCCGTAGCTCTTACGCAAGGTAACGGTCACTTTGGGCACGGTGGCTTCGCCATAGGCATAAAGCAATTTTGCACCGTGGAGAATCACGGCATTGTATTCTTGAGCAGTGCCCGGAAGGAAGCCCGGTACGTCGACCAAAGTAACGATAGGAATGTTGAAAGCATCGCAGAAGCGCACGAAGCGAGCGCCCTTACGCGAAGAGTTGCTGTCGAGCACACCTGCCAATTGCTTTGGCTGATTTGCCACAATACCCACTGATTGACCATTGAAGCGAGCAAAACCGATAATTAAATTTTTGGCATAATTGGGTTGCACCTCAAGGAATTCTCCATTATCCACAATGCCGGCAATCACTTGATACATGTCGTAGGGCATATTGGGATTTTCGGGGATGATTTCGTTGAGGAAATCTTCCTTACGGTCGATGGGGTCGTTACATTCCACCAAGGGAGTTTTCTCCAAATTGTTTTGAGGAATGTAGCTAAAGAGCTTCTTGATGAGTGCGATAGCTTCTTCTTCGTTGGAGGCGGTGAAGTGTGTCACACCCGACTTTGTGGCGTGCACAGTAGCGCCACCGAGTTGTTCTTGAGTCACCACTTCGCCAAGCACGGCTTTCACCGGACCGGGGCCGGTAAGGAACATGTAGGAGGTGTTTTCACACATCAAAGTGAAGTCGGTGAGGGCTGGAGAATACACTGCACCACCGGCGCACGGACCCATAATGGCAGAGATTTGAGGAATCACACCCGACGCCATAATGTTACGTTGGAAGATTTCGGCATAGCCGGCAAGTGCGTTGATACCTTCTTGCAAACGTGCGCCGCCTGAGTCGTTCAAGCCAATCACGGGAGCGCCCACTTTCATTGCAATATCCATCACTTTGCAGATTTTGGCTGCAAGCATTTCGGAAAGCGAACCGGCACTCACGGTAAAGTCTTGAGCAAACACATACACAAGGCGGCCGCAAATGGTACCCGAACCGGTAACCACGCCGTCGCCGAGATAGCGTTTCTTTTCCATACCGAAGTTGGTGCAACGGTGCTCTACAAACATATCCATTTCTTCGAAGCTACCTTCATCGAGCAGCATGGCAATGCGTTCACGTGCAGTGAATTTGCCTTTGGCATGTTGCTTTTCAATAGCTTTCTCACCACCACCAAGACGTGCTTTCTCGCGTTTGGCAATGAGTTCTTGTATTTTTTCTGATTGAATACTCATTTTTTGATTTGGAATTTGGAAATTTATTTATGAGGATCTTCACAAAGTTCTACCAATGTGCCGCAAGTGCTCTTTGGGTGAAGGAATGCGATGTTGAGACCTTCAGCGCCGTGACGGGGATGTGCGTCGATCACGCGGTCGCCGTTGTTCACTTCTTCGTCGATAGCTTCTTGCAAGCCGTCTTCCACAGCGAAAGCAATGTGCTGAACACCACCGCGACCGCCATTCTTTTCAATAAACTTTGCAATGGCGCTGTCGGGACTTGTGGCTTCGAGAAGCTCAATCTTCACTTCACCCACTTTAATGAAAGCAGTGCGAACGTGTTGTTCTTCCACTTCTTCAATCTTGTAACACTTGGTGTTTAACAATCTTTCATAGAATGGGATAGCCTCTTCCAACGAAGTAACAGCGATACCCACGTGTTCAATGTGTGAAATCTGCATAATTTTGTTGATTTAGTTGAATTAGTTGTTTATAATAATTAGTTATCAAAAGTTTTTGCACACACGATTAGGGCACCTTTGAGCGCCCTTATTTTATTTAATGTACAAAATTAGTATAAATAATTGAAATGAGACAAGTTTTTAAAGAAAAACTCACTTTATTAATAAATCAAAACAATCAGGTTGCCCGCTCAAGGTGTGACAAGATGGATGGTGTGGCGTGATGCAGTGAAATGAAAAGTGTGACAAGCTGTCAGCATCTGTGTCAGTTTTTAGATTGAAGGAAATTGGCACACCTTTTGCATCGTTAGCAAAGCGAAATCGCAAACAAGCGATACACAAAACTGATTAATAACAAAAAATAAAAGATAAATTATTATGGGAAAAATTATTGGTATTGACCTCGGAACAACTAACAGTTGTGTTTCAGTACTTGAAGGTAACAATCCGGTAGTAATACCGAACAGTGAAGGCCGCAACACCACCCCCTCAATTGTGGCATTTGTGGATGGGGGCGAACGCAAAGTGGGCGATCCTGCCAAGCGTCAAGCTATCACCAACCCCACACGCACCATCTATTCTATTAAGAGATTCATGGGCGAAAGCATGGATAAGGTGGCAGAAGAAGTGAAGCGCGTGCCTTATAAAGTGGTGAATAATGGCAACAATCAGCCCCGTGTGGAAATTGATGGACGCCAATACACTCCGCAAGAAATCTCTGCTATGGTGCTTCAAAAAATGAAGAAAACGGCAGAAGACTACCTCGGACAAACCGTAGATAGCGCCGTGATTACCGTGCCTGCATATTTCGACGACTCACAACGTAAAGCCACTAAAGAAGCCGGTGAAATTGCCGGGTTGAAGGTGGAACGTATCGTAAACGAACCTACTGCAGCTGCACTTGCTTACGGACTTGACAAGGGTACCGACGACAAAAACATTGCCGTGTTCGACCTCGGTGGCGGCACATTCGATATCTCTATCTTAAATATGGGCGACGGCGTGGTGGAAGTGAAAGCCACCAATGGCGACACTCACCTCGGTGGTGACGACTTCGACCAACGCATTATCGATTGGCTCGCTCAAGAGTTCCTCAACGATGAAGGAGTGGACCTCCGCAAAGACCCTATGGCTTTGCAACGCTTGAAAGAGGCTGCCGAAAAAGCTAAGATTGAACTCTCCAGCTCCACCAGCACAGAAATCAACTTGCCTTACATTATGCCGGTGAATGGTATTCCCAAACACTTGGTGAAGACACTCTCGCGTGCAAAATTCGAACAACTTTGCGACGACTTGATTAAAAACACTATCGCTCCTTGCCGCAAAGCCCTCGAAGATGCCGGCCTGACCACAAGCGACATCAACGAAGTGATTTTGGTGGGCGGTTCCACTCGTATCCCCGCTGTGCAAGAAATCGTGAAGCAATTCTTTGGCAAAGAGCCTTCCAAGGGCGTTAACCCCGACGAAGTGGTGGCAGTGGGTGCTGCCATTCAAGGCGGCGTGGTAACCGGAGAAGTGAAAGATGTGCTTCTCCTCGACGTGGTGCCGCTGAGCGTGGGTATCGAAACCCTCGGTGGCGTAATGACAAAATTGATTGATGCCAACACCACCATCCCTACTCGCAAGAGCCAAGTATTCTCCACCGCTGCCGACAATCAGCCTTCCGTTGAAATCCATGTGCTCCAAGGCGAACGCCCCATGGCAAGAGACTGCAAAACTCTCGGTAAGTTCCACTTAGATGGCATCACTCCGGCTCCACGTGGCATTCCGCAAATTGAAGTTACCTTTGAAGTGGATGCCAACGGCATTATGAACGTGAAAGCTATCGACAAGGCCACCAACAAGGAACAAAGCATCCGCATTGAAGCCTCCAGCGGCTTGAGCGACGACGAAATCCAACGCATGAAGCAAGAAGCAGAAGCCAATGCCGAAGCCGACAAGAAGGAAAAGGAACGCATTGATAAAATCAATTCTGCCGACGCAATGATTTTCCAAATGGAGAAATTCATCAAAGAAAACGGCGACAAAATTCCTGCCGACAAAAAAGCCTCTTTGGAAGGCGCCATTGCCAAGCTGAAAGAAGCGCACAAAAATCAAGACCTTGCAGCTATTGATGCTGCCATGAATGAGCTCAACAATATCAGCCAAAGCGTGGCTCAAGACATGTATCAAGGTCAAGCCAGCGGTGCCGAACAAGCTAATCAAGGCTTCCAAGGCGGAGCACAAGGACCTCAAGGCGGTGCTCAAGGCGGTAGCCAACAAAGCAACAACGCTCAAGACGTACCCTTCGAAGAAGTGTAATTCGTAACTCATCAAAAACCCATTCCATACCGACCGGGGAACATCAATTCCTCGGTCATTTTTTTGCTTTTCTTGATTGAAATTGTGAAAAAAATCGTAGCAAGAAGCAAAATCCTCAAAAACCACAAAAAGCCATGCCACACAAAATATGGGTATAGATTATTTTTATCGCCAACCCATGCTATTGCAGAATAATTTTCCAAATTCAAATAATTTAAGCAAACGATTGCATTATATTTATTTTTATAAAGTGGCTAAATCGTAAGAAATATGATTTTTTTTCGTAACTTTGTCACGAATTTACAACTATTATAATCTATTCACATCTAATGTTCGACCTATTATTTGAAACAAGTTGGGAAGTTTGCAACAAAGTGGGTGGCATTTATGCCGTACTTTCCACAAAAGCAAAAACCCTCCAACAGCATCATAAAGACAAAACCATTTTTATAGGCCCCGACATTTGGTCGAAAGACAACGAATCCCCATTTTTTATTGAGTCCAAAAGCTTGCTTGCCGATTGGAAAGCGAAAGCATCGTTCCCCGAAGGCATGAGCGTGAGGGTGGGCAGGTGGAACATCCCCGGCAAACCTATTGCTATTCTTGTGGATTTCAAGGCTCTGTTTCACTACAAAAACGAGCTCTATTCTAAAATGTGGGAATATTATAAAGTGGACTCGCTCCACGCCTATGGCGACTACGACGAAGCATGTGCATTTGCCTATGGCGCCGCATTAGTGATTGAGAGCTTGGTACATTATAAAAAAGATGAAGCAAAAAAGGTGATTGCTCATTTCGATGAATGGACCACCGGTATGGGACTTCTTTATGTAAAGACGTATCTGCCACAAGTGGCAACGGTATTCACCACCCATGCCACCAGCATTGGGCGTAGCATTTGCGGCAATGGGAAGCCGCTCTACGACTATATGAATGGCTACAATGGTAACCAAATGGCTCAAGAGCTGAATATGCAATCCAAGCATTCCCTCGAAAAAGCTGCCGCTCAAAATGCCGACGCCTTCACCACTGTGAGCGATGTTACGGCTCGCGAATGTGAACAGCTTTTAGAAAGGAAGCCATTCGTTACGCCTAATGGTTTTGAGCCCAATTTCGTGCCCAAGGGCGCACAATATGCAGAAAAGCGGAATGCAGCGCGCTGTCGGTTGCTAAAAGTGGCATCTGCACTCACCGGCGAAGAATACGACGCCGACACCTTCTTGCTCGCCACTTCTGGTCGTTGTGAATTTCGCAACAAGGGCTTGGATGTGTGTATCGATGCCTTGAATGTGGTGCGCTACGAGCTCAACAAGCTCTCCGATTCCAAACGCAAAGTGGTGGCCTTTATCACCGTACCTGGATGGACCGATTCGCCAAGAGCCGACTTGATGGAAGCAGTGGAAAAGGGCGACACCCAATCGAAATTGTTTGATCCCATTATCACACATTCCATTCACAATTTTGAGTCGGACAGCATTTATGGCAAGCTCAATTATTTAGGCTTGCGCAACGAAAACTACGACAAAGTTAAGGTGATTTACGTGCCCTCTTACCTCAACGGCAATGATGGCATCTTCAATATGAGTTACTACGACTTGCTCATCGGTATGGACCTAACCATCTTCCCCTCATATTACGAACCGTGGGGATACACGCCGCTTGAGAGCATCGCTTTTGCCGTGCCCACCATCACCACCGACTTGTCGGGGTTCGGACAGTTTGTGGCAGGCACAAACGATTTCCAACGCAAAAAAGTGGGCGTGGAGGTGATCCATCGCACCGACTCCAATTATAGCCCAACCGTGATGAATGTGGCACAAAGCATCATTGATGTATTTGCGCTTAAACCCACAGAGTGGAGCAAGCTGAGCCGTGCGGCACAAAAAACGTCGAAATTAGCCCTATGGAGCCACTTTATCAAGCACTATGAAGTGGCATACACCTATGCTTTGGAAGAAGCACAAAAGAGATAATCATAATTAATTATATAATCCCGATTCTATATCTTAGAACGAAAACAATTTGATATTATATTTATATGAAAATTAAAGTAAGTAACACTAACACCCCGGTTTGGAGAAACATTACCGTCAAATCCGAACTACCGGCAAAGTTGAAAAAACTTGAAGAGCTCTCCAAAAACTTGTGGTGGGTTTGGAACAGCGAAGCCAAAACATTGTTCCACGACCTGGACCGCGATTTATGGCGTGCAACAGGTGAAAATCCTGTGATGGTCCTTCAAAAAATGTCGTCAGAACGCCTCGATGAAATTTTGAAAGACAAAGAAATGCTTGCTCGCATCGACAGCGTGTACGAAAACTTTAAGGAATATATGAAAGTGCCACTGCGCAAAGATATTCCTTCGGTGTCGTATTTCAGCATGGAATATGGCTTGTGCAGCGCTTTGAAAATTTATTCGGGTGGCCTTGGCATTCTTGCCGGCGACTATATTAAAGAAGCATCCGACTATCGTGTGAACATGACTGCTGTTGGTTTCTTGTATCGCTACGGCTACTTCACACAAACCCTCTCCATCGATGGACAGCAAATCGCAAACTACGAACCTCAAAACTTCAACCAATTGCCCATCGACCCCGTGCTCGACGAAAACGGACAGCAAATGATTCTGGAAGTGCCTTATCCCGGCCGCGTGATTTATGCAAAAATGTGGCGCGTGAATGTGGGCCGCATCAAGCTCTATTTGCTCGACACCGACAACGATATGAACAGCGAATGGGACCGCTCTATCACTCACCAACTCTATGGCGGTGATTGGGAAAACCGCATCAAGCAAGAATATTTGCTCGGTATTGGCGGTGTGCTGATGCTAAAAAAATTGGGTATCAAAAATGAAATCTATCACTGCAACGAAGGCCATGCCGCATTGCTCAACCTCCAACGCCTTGTAGACTATGTGCAAGAAGATGGCTTGAGCTTTAGCGAAGCGCTCGAAGTGGTAAGATCTTCCGCTCTCTACACCGTACACACTCCAGTGCCTGCCGGTCACGACTACTTCGACGAAGGTCTCTTCGGCAAATATATGGGCGAATTCCCCGCCAAACTCGGCATCTCTTGGGCCGACTTGATGAATATGGGCCGCGAAAATATCGATTCTCAAGAACGCTTCTCTATGAGTGTGTTTGCATTAAACACTTGCCAAGAAGCCAACGGTGTGAGCTGGCTCCACGGCGAAGTGTCGAAGAAAATGTTCCAAGGCGTGTGGAAGGGATATGCTCCTGAAGAATCGCACGTAGGTTATGTAACCAATGGTGTGCACATGCCCACTTGGGCAGCTTCGGAATGGAAGGAATTCTACAAAAAAGAATTCGGCGCCGATTTCACTTCTCGCCAAGAAGATGAAAAAACTTGGGCTCCCATCCTCAAAACTCCCGACGAAGAAGTATGGAATATGCGTATGCGCTTGAAAAATAAGTTCATCAACTTTGTGAAGCGCGACTTTAGCGAAACTTGGTTGAAAAACCAAGGCGACCCCACTCGCATCATTTCTATCGTGGACAAAATCAATCCCAACGCACTTCTGATTGGTTTTGCACGCCGCTTCGCCACCTACAAGCGTGCACACCTGCTATTCTCCGACCTCGACAGATTGGAAAAGATTGTCAACAATCCTCAATTCCCCGTGCAATTCATCTACGCCGGTAAAGCGCACCCCGCTGATGGCGCCGGTAAGGACTTGATTCGCCGAATCGTGGAAATTTCAAAGATGCCCCAATTCCTCGGAAAAATCATCTTCCTCGAAAACTACGATATGACCGTGTCGAAGCGCCTCATTACCGGTGTGGACATTTGGCTCAACACCCCGACTCGTCCACTTGAAGCATCCGGCACATCCGGCGAAAAGGCTGAAATGAATGGTGTGCTCAATTTCTCAGTGCTCGATGGCTGGTGGTATGAAGGCTATCGCGAAGGAGCAGGATGGGCGCTCACTGCCAAACGCACCTACGAAGATCAAGCACAGCAAGACAAACTCGACGCTGCTACCATCTACTCGATGCTCGAAAACGAAATCATTCCGCTCTATTTTGCCAAAAATTCTCGCGGCTATTCTCCTGAATGGATTCAGTACGTGAAGCGCTCAATCGCCACCATTGCTCCTCACTACACTATGTCGAGAATGATGAGTGATTACATTAATCGCTTCTATAGCAAAGAAGCGAAGAGAAGCAAAAAACTCAAAGCCCACGATTTCGCTCTTGCTAAAGAAATTGTGGCATGGAAGGAAAATGTGGTCGACAAATGGGACGATGTGCATGAAGTGGACATTCAATTGAGCGACTCTCTCAAAAACACTACCAACGATGGTGAACCCATTGAAGCCACAATTAAAATCGACACCGCAGGATTGGGCAAAGATTTGCAAGTGGAACTCGTGATTTATCGCGAAGAACACGGACAACAAAAATTCCATCGCACCATTCCGTTCGAAGTGGTGAAAGAAGATGGCAATGTGCTCACTTACCACATGAAGCAAAACACCAAAGATTCGGGCGTGTTCCGCTTCGGTTTCCGCGTATTCCCATGGAATGAGCTCTTGCCTCACCGTCAAGACTTCGCTTATATGAAGTGGCTCTAATCCACCGCTTCACCAAGCATAGAAACAACATGAGATGGTTTTTTTAAAAGAGCCATCTCATTTTCGTTTTTGCATATCTTGTTTATCAACTTCTTTGGTTATGTATAAACTCATCACAGGGTAGAGCATAGCGGTCGACAAAGTGATGCCCATGAAAATAAATCCCTCGAGAGCATCTTGCCTTATTGGGATTGACCACACCCCAACACTCACCTTATCTTTGCAACTGAGTTCCTTGAAAATATTGAAAATTCGCGCGCTCACATCCGATTAGAGACTCAGGTGTTTCAAGTGTTTCAGGTGTTTCAAGTGTTTCAAACAAAGGAGAAAACCTCTAACCAAGCGCGAAGCGCGACTAACCAAGCGAGCTTGCGAGCGGCTAACCAAGTGCGAAGCACGGCTAACCAAGCGAGCTTGCGAGCGGCTAACCAAGTGCGAAGCACGGCTAACCCTTATTATCTTTATTTGGGGGTGATGATGCCATTCATGATGGCGTAGACACTCAGGCCTGACACGCTTTTGATGCCTAATTTTGCGGTAATGTTTTTTCGGTGGGTGAGCACGGTGTTGATACTAATATGGAGTTGGTCGGCAATTTCTTTATTGATAAAGCCCTGCACCACGAGTTGGAGCACCATCATTTCTCGAGGTGTGAGATGATTTTGCACGGTATCATCGGGGATATTGGCAAAATAAGGTCCGAGTTTAGCCACTAATTCTGTCTCCGACCATAGGGGTGAAATCACATTAAATCCGGCAGATGAATCGAGCGAAGCCGACACAATGATGGTTTGCTCACTATGAGGCATAAAAAAGGAAAGATGCTTCAGAACTTCGTATTCGGAAGTGACATACATTTTATATTTGTCGCGGTGTGAATTGAGAACGTCGGCCAGCGATTCGTAAATCGTGGAAGGAGTATCAAAATGGGTGTGGAGCAAGTGCGACAATCCCATCGCTTCCAACCGATTTTGCAAAATAATGGCTACAGGCTTATGCATCGCTATTTTGTGAGTAGTGCTTGTGAATAGGGGAGAAGAATACGGTTGCGGATGCGATTATTTTGGGTGATATCTTTTTTGAAATTCACCAGCGAAATGAGCACAGCTTGACAAAGATTATGGTCGTAGTTTCCTTTAAGGTGAATCACAAACATATTAATCAAATCATCAATTTTATCTTCTATGGCATCGCTTTCGTCAGTCTTTTCGGAATTGGGAAAGAAATCCACATTCGGATTCTCTTGATATCGGCTAAGCAATTGAGGAAACCACGTTTCTTTATCGTGGCGAATACGCTGGAGTAGTTCGTGCTTCACTTCCACAAAAAATTTCATCATCAGCGCCAAATTATTATTTTCCGATTCCGATTTCTTTAATAGCAGTCCGAAATGGCGCTCAATGTTGGGGATTTGGTAATTTTCGTAAAACACGTTGGTTTGCGACAAATAATTCACAATGTCGGATGCGCTGAAATTACCGATATTGGTTTCAGGATAATAAGATGGCAATAGATAGGTGTTGAGAATCGCCAAAAAGAAATCAATATCAATATGCTTAGCCGCACAAATGCCGGCTACATTGCTATCAGAGAGCCCAAGTTCTATGCCAAAGCGGTAGAACACGGTCACGATAGTGGGGTCGAAGAGCACTATCTCATAGAGTTTCGTTTCCTTTTTGATTTCTATCATGGGAGGGAGTAATTAAACGATAAACGGGTTTACTACTATTTGCCGAGATGCCGTGACTATGGCATCAAGGGGAAAATCGTGGGCTTCCACGGGCAATTGCTCTACCAGTTGGCAATCTAATAACACTCCTATTTTATAGGCTTGAGGGCAAAGTGGAAGGAGCTTGTCGTAATAGCCTTTGCCCCTACCTAATCGAGAGCCATGCACATCGAGAGCCACTGCCGGCACAATCACCAAATCAATGGAAGATGGCTGTACCGCCTGAGCAATCGGTTCCTCAATGCCAAATCGGTCGGACAATTGAAGAGTACCAAAGGGGGCTACCTCCAATATATCGCCTTTCACCCTGGGCAAAAACACACGCTTGGATTTCGCCCATGCTTCCACAAATCGGTGCGAGGGCAACTCATCGGGCAATGAATAGTAGAGTAATATGGAGATGGCATGTTGAAAGCACGGCATTTTTTCTATAGCGGAAAACGTGCTTTCCGCCTGCAATTGCTTTTCGGGTCCAGACAGCGCTTTCACCCTTGCCTTCACTTCTTTTCTGATAGCAGCTTTATCCATATCAATCTGGTGTGAGCGGGAAAGCAGCTTTGTGCTTGTTGAGAGCTTTCAGAGCCGCCTCAATAGTTTTGTCGTTGCGATTATAAATGGGGTAGAACGCCTTTTGCCCGAGCAAATCGCGTGCCACGAAAGCCTTTAGGTCGTTGAGCAAAAGGTCGCGTGATTGGTTGATGTAATACCAGCGAGCGGGCACCTCGTGTGCAGCGGCAAAATTCACAAAATCGTTTAATAATTGGGTGTTGTCGTCGAGCAAACGAATCACATCTTTATAGTCTTTCACATTTTTGAATTTCGCCTTATGTGTCGTCACATATTTGAGCACATAATTTTGGATAAGCCCGGCATTCACCACGGCATAATAGTAGGAAGTGTAGCCCACGGTGTCGCGTGGCACGAAAATATCGGGGATAATGCCACCACCACCATACACAATACGGCCGTTGGGGGTTTTATACATTTTCGATTTGTCCACTTTTATGCTGTCGCGGTAATCCAATTCACCACTATTGAAGCGATTGAGCAATTCACGCTCGTAGGCGGCTTGTCCCAATTTGTAATCCTTTTGGATGCATCGTCCGGTAGGTGTGTAATAGCGAGCAATGGTAAGGCGTATGGCGCTATTGTCGAAGAGTTTGAATTCTCTTTGCACCAATCCCTTGCCAAAGGAGCGTGCTCCAATCACCAATCCACGGTCGTTGTCTTGCATAGCGCCGGCAAAAATTTCGCTGGCACTAGCAGAGAATTCATTGATGAGCACCACAATTTCAGCATCTTGATAGGAACCATTGCCATCGCTATACACTGAGGTGTCGTTCTTTTTATATCTTCCTTTGGTGGAAACTATCAAATTGTCTTTGGGCAAAAATTCATTTGCCATTGCCACGGCTATTTCCATGTAGCCGCCGCCATTGCCGCGAAGGTCCACAATATAGCGTTTGGCACCTTCATTTTTGAGCACCGAAAGCGCCGCCACAAATTCATCGTAGGTGTTGCGGCCAAATTGATTCACCTTCACATAACCGGTGCTTTTGTCGATCATATATGCGGCATCCACCGATTTAATGGGGATGTCGCCACGTGTAACGGTGAAATAGAGCGTTTTGGCAGAAGTGGGTCGCTTCACCCCGAGTTTCACCACCGAATTTTTGGGTCCGCGCAATTGTTCCTTCACCGCGTTGGGGTTAATTTTTTCACCGGTAAAATTTTTACCATCGACACTAATGATTTTATCGCCATTAGCGATACCTACTTTTTCCGATGGTCCGCCGGGAATCACTTCAATCACATTGATGGTGTCTTCCATCACTTGGAAAGAAATGCCAATGCCGCAAAAATTGCCATTGAGTTCTTCATTGGCTTGCTCATAATCCTTGGCAGAAATATACACCGAGTGAGGGTCGAGCTGGGCAATAATATCGGGGATGGCTAATTCCACCAAGCTATCCATATTCACACTCTCCACATATTCATCCGCTACGATACCCAAAATGTTGTTCACTTTTCGGTCGAGATCAATTGTGGATTTGGATGCAAACCTACTGCCAATGAAAATACCCAGCACCAAAGCGAAAGCAATGAGCAAAGGCACATTCACGAAGCGGGGCGTACGGTTGTCGTTTTTCATCATCATAGTATCTCTTCTTGCAAATTTTCCTTATCGGAATCTTTTAAATACACACATTCTATTCCGGCTCTCTTGAGCAATTGAATGCCATCGGTGAGCCGATACACTTCTGAAAACACCACACGGGAAATCCCTGATTGGATAATCAATTTTGCACACTCTATGCAGGGCGATGTGGTAACATAGAGCGTAGCGTGGCGGCTGCTGTTGCCGGTTTGAGCCACTTTAGTGATGGCATTGGCTTCGGCATGGAGCACATAGGATTTGGTGCTACCATTTTCGTCTTCACACACATTTTCAAATCCTTGCGGGGTGCCATTAAATCCATCGGAAATAATCATTTTGTCTTTCACGAGCAAAGCGCCCACTTTTCTACGCTCACAATAGGAATTTTCTGCCCATATATTAGCCATGCGCAGATACCTTGAATCCAATAAAAGTTGTTTCTCTGTAATTCCCGACATAATGCTTCAAACATTCAGTTAGCCACACCCATTATTATGCGGCTGAATAACTATGCTAATTATCCTACAAATTTACAACAAATTTATGCACAAAAAAATAAGTGGCAAGAAAAATATTGCCACTTATCAAAAATATTTGCACTAGGCTTTATTTCTTGATGCCGTCGCGCTTAAGCAAAGCATCAATTTTAGGTTCACGTCCTCTGAATTTCACATAAAGCTCCATCGGGTCTTCGGTGGAACCTTTGGAGAGTAATTCTTGGAAGGATTTAGCTGTGGCAGGGTCAAAGATGCCATTTTCTTGGAATTTTGAGAAAGCATCGGCGTCGAGCACTTCCGCCCACTTGTAGCTATAGTAGCCGGCTGAATACATGCCTGAGAAAATGTGACTAAACTGCGGCGAAATCAAGCAACCATCCACCGGAGCAAAAATTTCCACATCTTTCAAGGCTTCTTTTTCAAAAGCAGCCACATCGCCTTCGAAGGGTTTGTCGATGGTGTACCACGCCATATCGAGGAAGCCGAAATTCAACTGACGCATACATGCGTAGGCAGCGCCATATTGCGAAGAAGCGATAATTCTATCCACCAAATCTTGCGGAATTTTTTCACCGGTGAGATAGTGCTTTGCAAAGCCATCGAGGAATTGGCGCTCTTTCATATAGTTTTCGTTGAATTGCGAAGGGAGTTCCACGAAGTCGGTATACACATTAGTGCCCGAAAGGGTTTGATACTTGCACTTGGAGAGTAAGCTGTGCAGACCGTGTCCGAATTCATGTGCAAAAGTGCTCACTTCGTAGAAAGAGAGCAGCGAAGGTTTGGTGTCGGTGGGTTTGGTAAAATTCAAAGTGAGTGTTACCAACGGGCGAACGTCGTTGCCATTTTCATCGTAGTATTGCTCGCGGAAATTGGTCATCCATGCACCGCTGCGCTTGGTGGAGCGAGGGAAGAAGTCGGTGTAGAGCATACCCACAAAATCGTTGTTTGCATCGGTAACATTAAACACCTGCACATCGGGATAAAACACTTGCGCATCGTGGTTGGGGGTGAATTGAAGTCCATAGAGCTTGGTAGCCAAACCGAACACGCCCGAAATCACGTTGTTGAGTTCGAAATAGGGGCGAAGGAGTTCGTCGTCAACATTGTAGTTGGCTTCTTTTTCTTTGTTGGCGTAGTAAGAATAGTCCCAAGGCATGAGTGTAATGGGTTTGCCTTCCAATTTTGATGCAAATTTTTGCAAACGCTTCATATCCGCTTTTTGAACAGGCGAATAAGCACACTTCAATTGGTTGAGCATATCGTATACATGCTTGGCATCTTTAGCCATGGTATTTTCCAAGCTATAGTCGGCATAAGTTTTGTAGCCCATCAGGTTGGCGATAGCCAAGCGGGTGTTGGCGATTTGCTTCACCACCTCCATATTCGAAAACTCACCTGAGGTGCATTGAGCATTATACATTTTGTAGAGTTTCTCTCTCAAATCTCTGCGAGAGGAATATTTCATAAAAGGAGAATAGCTGGGGTAGTAGAGGGTGATAAGATATTCGCCTTCTTTCCCTTTTTGCTTTGCATCTTCGGCGGCTGCTTCCACCACAGTTTCGGGTAGCCCTGCCAAATCTTCTTTTTTGAGCCACAGTTCGTGAAGCGGCTTTTCTTTCAAGCAGTTTTGCGAGAATTTAAGTGTGAGGTCGGTGAGCTGGAGCGTGAGTTTTTTATATTGCTCTTTGGCTTCACCCTGCAATTGGGCACCACTTCTCACGAAAGAGCGATACACCTTGTCGAGCAATCGCTTGTCTTCGGGGGAGTATTTACTTTCGTCGAAATTGTCGTGCACGGCTTTGATGCGCAGCCAAAGTTTTTCGTTTAGGGTTACGAAATTGCTATGTTGGCTCACGATAGGAGAGATGCGATTCGACACTTCAATCAGTGCATCGTCGGCATTCGCCGAAAGCATCGGGTAGAACACTCCCAGCACGCGATTCAGCGTTTTCCCGGAATATTCGAGTGCGAGAATGGTGTTTTCGAAAGAGGGAGCCTCCGTTTGATTTGCAATATTGAGCACCTCTTGCTCGTGTTCTTTAATGGCTTGCAAAATGGCAGGCTCGTAGTCTTCCGTCCGAATTCTATCGAAAGGGATGGCACCATTGGTGGTTTTAAAGTCGCTTAAAAAGATATTATCCGCTCTCATTTGATTGAATAATGTAATAATTAATAAAAATGTAAATAAACTTTTTTTCATGCTGCTATGATTTATGTGTTATGAATTTTCTTTACCACGGCATCTTTCACCAATTGCGCCACCTCGGAGGTTACTCCGTGCTCTGACAGCGTGCTAAAATCGGCATCAAAAGCGGTGATAAACGAATTGATGTCGGCATTAGCGGAGATGGCATACTCACTCACTGCATCAGCCATCTTTCCCAATGAGAGGAGCAAGTGGCCGTAATTGAGATGGTCGTCGGTGGAGGATGCGCCGGATTGTACCAACTTATTGTAATAGTCGGCGCTTTGCTCATATTTATTCAATAAGAAATATGTCCAAGCAAGGGCTCGCCACACTTTAGGATTTTGAGCATCTAAATAGGAGGCTTTGAAATAGTGGTTCATTGCATCTTCAATGCGATTCATTTTCAGTAAGCAATGACCCGCGGTGAGGCAAAGCGCCACATTATTTTTCTTCACTGTCAATAATTTTTCGTAGTAGGCGAGTGCTTTATCATATTGCTGCTGTGCGCGGTAGCACGAGGCGATGTGGCGCATATTCCACAAATCGGCATCATCCACGATTTCGTAGCGCAAATAGTAGTAGAGCGCTTTATCGTAGTGGCCCATATTATGATAAGCAAATCCCATTTTTTGAAGCACCTGCGGCGAAACATCAGAGAAATGATTTTGAACGAACTCAAAATATGTCACTGCATCGGCATAGAAATGATTCTTGAGGAAATACTCTGCAATCATCAGCAATGCGGATTGTGAAAGATTCAGCCAAGAGAACAAAGGTTGGCAAGTGAAATCCATTGAGGTTTTAAACACCGACACGAAATCGTTGCGGCGGGAGAACAATGTGAAAAAGCGATACAGACTTTGGATGTAGGCATTGATGGCGGCATCGCGTTGGTGTGTATCGGAGGAAAGCAATTGTGCCGACTCCAATTCTTTCAAATCTCTGCTATGCACATCTAATTGATTTGCCATCATCTCCATTTGGTAATTTGGCATCGAAGCGATGGAGAAACAAAAGGAATATTTGTCGCTATCGCACAAGAAAGGCGCGATTTTCAGCATCGACACCAGTTGTTTGTTGGCACCCAAGGCATCCTCACACATAGAATGAGAGGGATAGAAGGGGAGAAACCAATTTGCCAGCGTGTTGAAAAACGGGAACGATTTCAATTTTGAAAAAGTGTAAATAAACACATCTTCACCTTCCGATTGGAGTTTGTTGATTTCCTCAAGCTTATTGCTCACGCCATTTTCTTCAAACCACTTTTGCCATTGAGGATTTTCCTCCAATTCCGAGGGATCGAGCTGAGGGTTGGTTCTCAATTTCGACAAAAGATCCGGATTCATATTCTTGATGTTGGGCATCAGTTCTTCTCGCATACGCTTCGAAAGGCGTTCGGTGTTTCGTGCCATCACCAATCGCTGCACTATGCTATTCACATCGGCTTGGAAATGGGGCACTTCGGCAAGGTTCGCCATCAGCGAAGATAGCCGAGAGGAGCAATGGATGCGATTGGGATGCAAGAGCATAGTCATCACCACCCCCGCCAAAGCGCGGGTTTGGGTTTTTATATCGGAGGCAGAGAGGTAGACTTCCATCATCAACACCAACTTCGCCTCGTCGTAGAATTTGGTTTGTCCCAAAAATAAAGCCGCCATCATCAATTGATTAACATATTCAGGTGCAGCATCGAGTAGCTGTTTGCAACTTTGGACATCTTCTCCTGAGAAAGGAAATGTGCACCACACTTTATTAAAGATATCCACGGCTGTATTCTCCAAGTCTCGCTTTATGGAGGAAATTGCCGACCTATTTTGAGATTCTGCGGGCACCGAGCAAAGCAAATTAAATCTGTTTTGATAGTCCAAATAATACAGTACCATAGATTGTAGGGTGCGCTTGCGCAGTACGGATATTTTGGTGTAGAACCATTCAAAGGATTGTCCAATGGATAGTTCAATCACACATCGGTCGGTGATGGTGTAGAGGCTATCGGTGATATGATGGAGCATTGATTCGCGACCTTCGTCGTTGACGCCGGCGAGGAAGTATTGAATCATATAATCGTACGACATTTTCACTTGATTAAAGTGTTCTGTGAGATGATAGTCGGCAACTTCCTCAACGATAGGCGATAGCTCGATAATCGCTTCGTAAATACGTCGGGCATCCAGCAGATGCCAAATAGATTTTTTATGCTTGGTTATCACTTCTAATGTCATTACTATTGAGTTTAGTTTTTAGAAAGATATAGCAAAAAATGTGCTAAAGTGAAGAATCAATGATGCAAAAATACTGAATAATTTAAATAAAAGCCGTAATTTTGCAGAGAAAGATGAATTTATTATTTTTTAATCCGAAATTTTACATTATGGTTCTACAACGATTGCAATCTCTTTACTTGCTGATTGCGGCTATTTTATTAGGCATTTTTGCATTTTCCACTCCCGTGTCGGTCAGCACCGCTACTGCAGTGACTCCTATCACAGCTATTGGAGCGTGCTGCTGTAATTGTGCTTCGGCTAATTATGTACTGCTTGTGCTCATTGCATTAACTGCCATTCTGGCATTTATCACCATATTTAAATATAAAAACCTGAAACTCCAACTGCAGCTTTGCTCGGTATGCATGTTGCTCACCTTGGTGATTGGATTGGTGATTGGTATTCTCGCCTATCAAGCCATTCCCGAAGGAAATTGGGAATGCAGTGTGGAATGGAGTAGTTTGCTGCTTGTGGGCTCTTTTGTGCTACTGTGGATGGCTCGCAGAGGCGTGGCTCACGATAAGAAGGTGATTCACGATAGCGAAAGTTTCAGATAATCACCCCGACTAATAACCACCAACTTCGCTATTTTCACCCCAAAAAAATTCCGGAAATAAAATAGCCAAAAATGGTTGTAGTTTAGTGGTTTGCGCCCATTACATGCCGAAAGCATGTCCCTGTAGGTGGAAAGAGCCTACCCCCGGCCCCTCCTTGAAGGAAAGGGAGTGAGGTTTCTGAAACACCCGAAACACCCGAAACACCCGAAACACCCGAAACACCCGAAACACCCGAGTTCCGATTTGGACATTGATCTAAAAGCGAAATGAAACACCTGAAACACCTTTGGTGGGGTTGCATACCTAACGGCATGCGGGAGGGTGGGGGCATCGGTTACCGGCATGAGATGAACCCTCCGCTGCGCTCCGTGTTCATCTCATACCGGCCTACACACATCGCATCCCTAAC
>JBJECV010000176.1:0-6300 GCA_051871435.1 Sodaliphilus sp.
TTCACCCCACCACCCACCATATCTTTGCCCCCGAGTTCTTTGAAATTTTTGAGTCAACAAGTTGAAGGCCTCACACAGATTACACTGACCTCGGAATGGCTATCCGTATGATGGGCGCGCAACCGCGCCAAAGGTGTTTCATGGGGTTCCACGTGTTTCACAAACCAATCTCCCTTCCCTTCAGGGAGGGGCCGGGGGTAGGCTTTTTTTATTTATGGAGGGGCTGGGGTTATTGGCGGCGGAAGCGGGAGTCGTCGATGGGGAAGATGCCTTGCACTCGGCGCACCACGTAGCGCTTGTCGTGGTCCCAATATTCGTAGCCGAAGCCTTCGATTACGCGTCCGCCACCTTCTATGTGGATAAAGGCGTCGCCATAGGAGCTGCTCGTTTTGCTATTGTAGAACATTTGGTTGGTTTCGATTTTGTCGCCGTTGGAGCGTGTGATGCGCACGTGGTCCATACAGTTCACGATAGTGGTTCGCTCATCGTAGTACATGCGGTCGCAGAGAATGCGGTCGCCGTTGCGCATGGAAAGGCGCACATTGCCGATAGCGCTCCACTCGCGTTTTTGCACATTGTAGTAGCCCGAATCACAAATAAGTGAAGCCACATTTTGGTAATTTTTGTCGAGTTCGTCGGCCACCACACCATTGGGAAACGTCCAGTGAGGCACCTTCGCTTCACTGAAGATTTTCCATAATTTGGTGGTGATGCGATAGCGCGTGCGCCCGGAGTCGCTCACCACGGTTTGCACGTCGCGCGAAATCATGGTGGGCACCTTTTCGGGGTCGTGGGTGCTATTGGATTTTTGGATATTCTCCTCGCTACACGATGTCATACTCCATATCAAGAGCGCGATGAAGCATACAGGCAGTATGAATTTTGCTTTCAGCATTGCGGGCTTACACATCGATAGAGCGGGCAGGGGATGCCGATTAACGAATCTTGTTTTTCCAGAACCACATTTCATTGAAAGTGACACTGAAGGTAACGCTCAGGAAGTCTTCCTTCACGAAGCACACTGGCGCGGATTCGCGGTGCTTCCATTCCACGCCTAAGTTCACGAGCGATTTGCTGCCCAAAGCCGGCAAGCCGAAGCCCAAGCTCACGCCATAGTCGCGCACATTATTGCCTTGCACATTCAGGTAATCGTGGTTGTAGAACGCGCCAAGGCGGTAGTTGATACGCTTCAGATAGTTGCCGCGATCATCGGGGATATATTGCAAACCGCCGCACACCTTCCAGCGGTCGTTGAATTTGGTGTTGGCAGGTTCATAATTGGGCACGGGCGTGTATTTAGCCTTCGACCAATCTTGATAGGTGAAGTCAACCTCAGCGAAGAAGCGATTAGCATGTGAGTAGCTCACACCCAATCCGAACGAGTTGGGTTGCTGATATTTACCTTTGAGATTGGCGTGGTAAGCGGTGTCGATTTTGGTGTCGCTGGTGGCATCATAGAAAGTGGCGGTTGTGTTGCCGTGAAATGATTTTTTAGGCGAGAAAGTGGCGCCCACCACTAAGCGGTCTTTTTTGTTGAGATTGTAGGCATATTGTGCGCCGATGTGGAGATTCCAGTCGCGCACCTCCATTGTGCGGAAAAACAGCGAAGTGGAACTGCTGGTGATGGAAGTGGAATGCTCCAGCGTGCCAAACATATACGACACATTCGCGCCCACCGACAAGCCCTTAATCGGGCTCCAAGCACCACCGAGGTAGAGTTCGCTGATGGAACCGGCACCTGAGCGAGTTTCCGAGCCGTTTTCAATGTCGGAATTAAAGGTGTAGCTCACCGAAGAATAGGGAATGAAGCCAAATGAGGCACCCACATTTTTAGCCACGCGAAACACGCCGCTCAAATAGTCGAGTCCGCCGGTGAAAGCGCTACCCTTGGTGTCGCCCTCCTTGCTCCACACCTGGCTCAAGTCGATACCCACGTCCCAGATAAAAGTGAGGGAGTCGGTGGCAGCGTAGGAAGCGGGGTTTTTGGAATTGACCATTCTGCCGCCTTGCATAGCATATCCCACTCCACCCATGTGGCGCTGAATGCCTGTGGCGTTGTCGCCCAAAGTGCCGAAGCCAATTCGGGAGTAGGGCGTTTCGGTTACTTGAGCCGAGGCTTGAAAAGCCACGGCGCATACCATCAATAGAGAGGCGAAAAAGTATTTACAATTGTTCATTCTTTGGTGATAAATGCTAAATATTCGTAGTAAAAAGCGAGCCGCATTTTGCTTACGCATAGCTACGCATCGGCTTCATAAAGTGCAAAATTAATAAATACTCATTAATTAAATGGGATTTTGCACATTTTTTAGCACTTTTATAGAAGAAAAAGCATCTAAAAGGCGTAAATTGCGATGAGAGAAGCGGCAGATTCACTGTTTTTGCTTCGGCTCGTGATCCCAATAGTAGGTGCGGCGGGGATTGCGCGGAAACCAGCCCTTGTGCACCCGCTCTTGCTGTTCAAAAATTTCCAGAATGCTCCAAAAGCAGGAAAAAGCAGCCACACCGAGCACGGCTTGAGCCAGAATGTTGTGCACCAACAGTGCCGCAGTTCCACAAGCGATACCGGCGAGAAGAAACACCCACCACACCTTCACGCCAAAATAGTATTCGCCCTTGATTACCAGCGGGTGAAAGAGCCCGATGCACGAAAAGGCGCACAATCCAATCGTGAGTCCCAACAGATGGTGACTGTTTAAAAATTCCATCATAGTTTAACGTTTTTATTTGTTTTCTTTTTTTACTTCGTGGTCGTGGACGAAGATGCAGTAGGTTTGGACCACGGCGCCGGCCATGAGGAAAGCCAGCCATTCGGTGGGGTGTTCACCGGTGCCAAACAATAGGAAATAAGCCGACACGCAGTAGAGCAACGCTGAGAATTTTGCCATGCGATAGAGGCGACGAAGGCGGATATTACTGCCCTTATATCGCTCCGTGAGGCGTTCGGCGAGGGCGAGCACGGCGCCAAAGGCGTAAATCCACTTGGCGGGAGCCCAATAGATATTCAATAGCGGGAGGATAGCAGTGACCACGATGAGCAGCATTGCCACCGACAGCATCACATATTGCGCTTGTTGGATTCTTTTTTCTGAGAGCATAGCGTAGGGAGATGTAGGGTTAAGGGATTTCGGTAATATAGACGTCTTCATTGAGGCGCTTCATGCCATATTTTTCGCGTGCAAGGCGTTCGAGCGAGGCCTTATCAGTGCGAAATTCGCGCGATTTAGCTTCGTAGATGGCTGCGGTGTCGCGTTTGTTTTTGATTTCGGTTTTGAGTTCCTTAATTTCCTTTTTCAGTTCCACCACGCGCATAAAATTGTTGGGGCCGGTGAAAAATAGTGCCACAATCATAAAAATGGAGAACGCCAGGGTGAAACTCATCCAGCGCGGCACCCACGAGGGTCGATTTATTTTCATTCCAAATATTTGCATAGATTCTTTTAGCCTTTAGCCGATTATAGATTGGAGTAATGTGACATTCGTCTTAACTTCTTAACTTCTTATAAGTCCTCCTCGCTGTGATTATTTTTCGAGATTCAGCAATTCGGGGCGGAGTTGGCGGGTTCGCTCAATGGCTTGCTGCATTTTCCACTCATCGATTTTGGCTTTGTTTCCGCTGAGCAAAATGTCGGGCACCTTCCAGCCCTTGTAGTCGGCGGGTCGGGTGTAGACGGGTGCTTCGAGGAGACTATCTTGAAAGGAATCGTTGAGCGCACTTTGTTCGTCGCCGATGGCACCCGGAATGAGGCGCACGATGGAATCTGCAATCACCGCCGCAGGGAGTTCGCCCCCGGTAAGCACATAATTGCCGATAGAAATTTCCTTCGTCACTAAGTGTTCGCGGATGCGATAGTCCACGCCCTTGTAGTGCCCGCACAGGATAATCAGGTTTTGCGCTAAAGAGAGGGTGTTCGCCATCGGTTGGGAAAGGATTTCGCCATCGGGCGAGGTAAAAATCACCTCATCGTAGTGTCGCTCGCTTTTCAGCTGCTCGATGCAGCGGTCCACGGGCTCGATTTGCATCACCATACCGGCTTCGCCACTAAAGGGGTAATCGTCCACCTTGCGGTGCTTGCGCATCGACCAGTCGCGGAGATTGTGTACATGGATTTCCACGAGTCCTTTGTCTTGAGCACGCTGCAAGATAGAGCAATGGAGCGGCGAGTCGAGCATTTCGGGCAACACAGTGAGTATGTCGATTCTCATCATAGGTTTTGAAATTTATAAAGTGTGAAGCCCGTGTTCGGCTATAAATTCGCTGAGCGCTTTACCGCCGTCGAGCGAAGGCGAATAAGCGGTGAGCACGGCGATGCGGTCGGCACCTGCCAATGGAAGGAGGTCGCGCAGAGTGTTAAGCACGCACACATCGCCGGCGATGCCGCACACGTGGATTTGGTGATATTGGTCAGCAGGGTCGGTCACCACGTCGGGGCTGAGCGTTTGTTCAAAAAACTCACGAGCGGCGCTGTTTTGCACAATGGAATACTCCTCCTTGTGTTGCAAATCGCCCTTGGGCAAGAACAGCGTAGGGCGGTCGGAAGCGTAGAGCGCTTCGAGCAGGGGCCAATAGGTGGCAGCGCCTTCGCTGTATTGCACGCAATGCACAGGCCATGGTCCGCCATTGGGGGCAAACGAACAGTGGTCGTAAGGGTGCCAGTCGTTGGTCACTACCATCAGGGCATATTCTTGGGCATGCGCCTTAATATAGGCAGCCAATTGGTCCATGGCATGGGATGCGCCCGGCACGGGAAGGCTGCCGCTAATGAAATCGATTTGTGGGTCCACCACAATCAGCATTTTCTTTTCGTTCATATTCGTCACAAAAGATTTAACCACAAAATTACACAAAAAAACACTACCATCAAAGCGCAAAGCGGGATTTTTGGAAGGTGGTGGGAGGTGGTGGCTTCGCTTGCGTAGCATTATGCACGATATGCCTTCTCCAATGGGGTACGAAGCGGAGGGGAGTTGAAGTTGCACAAAATGGAGGATGTGTGCAAAAATGGAGGTTTTGAGATTTATATTTGTGTTAAAATGTGTAAAATATTTCAGTTTTAGGATCGCGTAGTTTGTAAAATTAAATAGCAAAAAGTGGTGGCGACAGCGGGGTGAGGGGTGGAATTTTACAAAATAATACATTTTTTAGTTTACAAAAGTAAATGTTTAAAAGCCTTACACTTATTTGTGTGTTGTGCGCATTTGTCGTAACTTTGAAATGGAAACGGGGAGAAAAGCTCCCATTTTTAATGATTAACTACAACAGATGACACAACTTAAAAAGATATATTTTGCAATGGTGATGGTGCTGATGGCATCGGCTACTATAAATGCACAGCGCCTTGCAAAACCTGCCGAGACTCACCGCGGAACAATTGAACAACAAATGGCAAATGCGCCCATCAACGACAACAACAAGAAGGTGGATGCGCTACTCAAACTTGCGTTTTCATTTCGCGGCACCCCCTACGTGTACGGTGCATCGCGTCCCGGCGCTTTCGATTGCTCGGGTTTCACGAGCTATGTGTTCCGCCAGTTTGGCTATAGCCTCGACCGCACTTCGAGAGGTCAGGTAAATAATGGCAGAAGCGTGAGCCGCAGCGAGCTGAAGCCCGGCGACTTGGTGTTCTTTAACGGACGCGCGCGTGGTAGCCGCATCGGGCATGTGGGTATCGTGACCGAAGCCGACAACGCCGGCGGTACATTTAAATTTATTCACGCCGCCAGTCGTGGTGTGCGCGAAAGCCACTCCACCGAGAGCTACTACCTAGTACGCTATATGGGTGCTTGCCGCGTGATAGAATAATTCGCCTCAATCAATGTGCAAACAATAAATAATAATTCGTAATAGATAAGAAAGAGAATGCAGGGCTATTCGTGAGAACAGCCCTGTAATTTTTTTGTATTTGGAAGACAAGAATGGGGACAAAAAGGCTCAGTAGAAAAATCGTGGGGGCAATATGCCAAAGCCATAACTCTTGAAGCGCGCTTCAGGTGGATGCAATATTCTCATCAACACAAAAAATTCCCGATGCCATCTTGCCGTATTGGGGTTGACCATCCCCTACATCCCACCATATCTTTGCCCCAGAGTTCTTTGACATTTTTGAGTCAATAAGGTAATACCTCACACATATCACACTCACGGAATAGCTATCCGGATAATGGGCGCGCAACCGCGCCAAAGGTGTTTCATGGGGTTCCACGTGTTTCACAAACCAATCTCCCTTCCCTTCAGGGAGGGGCCGGGGGGTAGGCTTTTTAGGGATGCGATGTGTGTAGGCCGGTATGAGATGAACACGG
>JBJECV010000177.1:0-6258 GCA_051871435.1 Sodaliphilus sp.
TACGCATTAGCATTTGATACAGCTTGATGATGACTTGCCACAACCGACCCTCTCCGAGGCTCATACCATCCCGTTTGCATTCTCCAAGCTGCGCTCGGCTGCGCCTTCGCTTGCATGGAGTTAACCACAATAAGCCGTCTCCGACGGCGGTTGGCGTTTTCGCCGGCTTTAGTGTGGTTGCCCCCACACTATTTCTACTGATCCGTGGTTTTGGCATGTAGCCCCCCGCTATTTTTCTACTGCCTCTAAAAGAGAATATCGCTGTTTTTTGCCAAAGTTATGAAGAAATATGTTACAAAATGTGTAAAATGTAACATCAAGTCAAAAAAAATGAGGTGTTTTTTGGATTTTATCGTTTATCTTTGCACAAAATTAAATGTGTGTGAATTTTCAATTAAATTCTGACGGATATATGAAAAAATTAATTACTTTATTTTTTGCCCTTTGTGTGGCGAATTTCGCCTCCTCGGCGGCAGTAGGGGGTGACGTGAATGGCGATAACGCCGTGAATGTGAGCGACGTGACCGCCCTTGTGAACCAAATTATCGGCTCCGGCTCGTATTCCGTACAAGCGTGCGATGTGAATGGCGACGGCCAAGTGAATGTGAGCGACGTGACCGCCTTGGTGAACCTCATTATCAATGGCGGTGGCGAGAGCCAATTAACTGACCAAACCTTCACCGTGAACGGCGTGAGCTTTGATATGATAGCCGTGGAAGGCGGCACCTTCACTATGGGCGCTACCGAAGAGCAAGGCAAATATGCCTTTGCAAGCGAAAAGCCTGCACATCAAGTGACGCTATCATCTTTCTACATTGGCAAGACCGAGGTGACGCAAGAATTGTGGCGGGCGGTGATGGATAGCAACCCAAGTGGATTCATGGGCGATCTACGGCCTGTGGAAAAGGTGTCGTGGGATGATTGCCAAGAGTTTATCACTAAGCTGAACGAACTCACCGGCAAGACTTTCCGCCTTCCCACAGAAGCCGAATGGGAATATGCTGCACGTGGTGGCAACAAGAGCCAAGGCTATCTATTTAGCGGCAGTAATACTCGCGAAGATGTAGCTTGGTTTAATTGTGCTGAAACTGCGACGGTCGCCACCAAGGCACCCAACGAATTAGGTATCTACGACATGAGTGGTAACGTGCATGAATGGTGTAGCGATTGGTTTGATGCCGATTATTATAGTAATTCACCACAATCTAATCCCACAGGTCCTGAAACCGGGACAAGTCGTGTCATACGTGGTGGTAGCAGGTACAGCTACGATATAACATCTATCAGAGTGGCGAAGCGTGGGTATAGCGCGCCGAATAACAGAAGCAGAGATATCGGTTTCCGCCTTGCTTTATAGGCGCGAAAAAGGAGGAGGGCACTATTTCAGTGCCCTCCAATCTTTTGCGCCCCTACGGTGGGTGAAATTTCGGTAGGTCCCCGCCCTCGCCTTGCACGATACCCTTTGTTAACGCAGCCGTGTGGCGGCTGTTGCAAAAAAAAGAAGCCGCCTTGCTTCCCTGAGAGGGGTGCAAGGCGGCTTCTTGATAGCCTTGCCTTTGGGCGCGTTGCCGATGCGTTTAATACTCTTCCTCGTTGAAGAAGAAGTCTTCGTCGTTGACCGGATAGTCGGGCCAAATGTCTTCTATTGATTCGTAGGTTTCACCTTCGTCTTCAATTTCTTGGAGGTTTTCAATCACTTCCAATGGTGCTCCGCTACGCATAGCGTAGTCTATGAGTTCGTCTTTGGTTGCCGGCCAAGGAGCATCTTCCAGTTTGGTGGCTAATTCAAGTGTCCAATACATAATATAAGAGTTTTAAAGTTGTTCCACATTTCTTGCATTTTCCGAGTGGGTAGATGCAAGTTTCCATTATATATGGAAAATTTGCGCAAAAATACTATTATATTTTCACTTTATGCGTTTTTATTCCAATAAATTTCCGCCACTTTGGCGTTAATATTGTTAAATCTTGCAAAAACGAACAAAAAATCGCTCAATCGGTTGATATATTGGAGCACGAGCGGGTGCACGGGGGCTTCTTTGGCGAGGCTCACGATGCGTCGCTCGGCGCGGCGTGCAATGGTGCGGCACACTTCGGCTTGAGCGCTCACCAAGCATCCGCCAGGCAAGCAAAAGCCGCGAAATGGGGCTTCCATTTGGTCGATGTGGCGCTCAAGGGTGGCGATGTGGTCGTCGGTGAGCCCGTAGGGGGTGTCGGCGCCTTCGGTGGAGAGATAGGCGCCAATATTGAATAGGCGGTTTTGGATGCTGTGGAGTAGGGCGAGCTGTTCGCCGGCGGGCGATTGCGCCACATGGTGTGCCAAAAGCCCGATTTGAGCGTTGAGTTCGTCGATGGTGCCGTAGGCTTCCACGCGCGTGCAATCTTTGTCCACGCGCTGTCCGCTTGCCAATGCGGTGGTGCCTTTATCGCCTGTGAGGGTGTAGATTTTCATACGCTGGGGGTTGATAATTTTTCGAGTGCTTCAATGAGTTGCCGGGCATCCGCCACTTCTATGGAGCGGTCTATATGGTTGCCTCGAGCAAAGGGTGATGCTGCGGTGGCGCGCAATTGCTCCAGCTGGTGGGTGTACATGCCAAGGGTGTTCACCACGAAAATAGGACGCCGGTCCAAGCCGTTGACCACGATTTGCGATAGCGTGCTGAGCCATTCGTCGAGGGTGCCCAATCCGCCGGGTAGCACCACAAAGGCGTCGGCTTTGTCCATCATCAGCACCTTTCGGTCGCCTAAATCGTTACATTCCACCACTTCGGTGACCACGGCGTCGGTGCGCGCCAAAAAGCGCTTCGGCACCACGCCGATGATGTGCGCTCCGGCATCGTGTGCCGCTTGCGCCACGGTGTGCATCATGCCGGCGTTCACTCCGCCATACACTAAGGTGTGACCGTTATCGCCAATCCATTTGCCCAAAGCTTTGGCGGGGGCTTCGTAGGCTTCGCCCAAATCGGGGCGCGATGAGCAATACACTGCTATGTTCATAACACATGCTGATTAATTACGTGTTTCACCTCTTTAAAATAATATTTCCCGATTTCGCCCGAGGGTTCGTGGCGAATGAGTAGCAAGCCGTCGGGGAGCACATCCACGATGGTGCCCGCGAATTCTTCGCCTGTGGGCAATTGCCAGGCATGCGGCTTCCCATCGGCGCGGTAGAGCCTGTTCAGATAGCGGCGGTGCAATGCCTCGAGGGCGGCTTCATCGCCGGGGACAAAGCGCGTGAGGCGCTCAATGCGCTCGTTCACGTCGTGCAACAGCGCATCCAAATCATAGTCGCGGCCGGTGATATTTTTCAGCGACACGGGGTTAGGCGCGTCGCTCACGAATTGCTCTTGATTGATGTTGATGCCCACACCTATGATGGCGTGCGCCATGGCTTTGCCGCAGAGCGTATTTTCGATGAGGATGCCGCACAGTTTTTGGTCGCGATAGTAAATATCGTTGGGCCACTTAATGCTGATGCCCTCCGGCACAAACCGACTGAGCATTTCCGCCACGGCTATCGACACCGCTTCGCTGATAAAAAACTGCCGGCTCGGCGCAATGGCAGGATTTTTCAGCAAAAACGAAAACGCCAAATTCTTCCCTTCTTCACTTTCCCACGAGTTGCCCTTTTGTCCGCGCCCTTGAGTTTGCTTGTAGGTGTACACCACGGCGCCGTTGGGCAAATCGGAAGCATGCTGCGCCACGTAGGTGTTGGTGGATTTGGCTTCAGGCAGATGAATATAGTGTGGCATGATGCGCTTATTCAGGGAATTCTACTTTCACTATGCGCGACTCGTCATCGTTCACCGTGATGGTTACCGCCACAGTGTCGTAGGACAAAAGGTCGGCAATGCGTTCGGGCCATTCAATAAAGCAGAGTGCGCCACAATCGAAATAATCCTCCACACCAATGTCTTCCGCCTCTTGCTCATTTTCCAATCGGTAGCAATCGAAGTGGTAGATGAGTTCGGCAGTGGTGTCGCTGCGATATTCGTTGATAATGGCAAACGACGGCGAATTGGTGGAGTCGGTTACCACGCCCAGCAGGCGGCACACCTCATTGATAAAGGTGGTTTTTCCCGCCCCCATTTCGCCATGAAAGGCAAACACGGTGAAATCGCCCATTTGCTCCACAAATTGGCGAGCCGCATCCCCAAGCGCTTCTATCGAAGGAATAGGAATTTGAATTGTAGTCATATTATCCTTGTTTTGGTTCATTTCAATCATTCAAACCACAAATTTACAAATTTTTTCCCAATATCCATCAGAAGAAGCCATCCTATTAGCCCCCATTTTCGTGCTTGGATTTGGGGTTATAGGTAGTTTTCGCCGAGGGTGGTTTTTACTTCGCGTACGTAGTTGCGGATTTTTTGTTCTTCGCTTCGGGGCACGATGAGCAGGGCGTTGTCGCTGTCGGCGATGATGTAGTCGTTGAGCTGCGATGCTATCACCAACTTGTGGCTTGGCGCCGACACGATATTGTTACGGCTATTCATCATCATGGTTTTTGTGCCGTGAGTCACATTGCCGTCGCGCGTTTTTGGGCTGGTGTCGTAGAGCGAGCCCCAGGTGCCGAGGTCGGTCCATCCGATGCCTTCCACGCGGTGAATTGCCACATTGTCGGCTTTTTCGAGCACTGCGTAATCAATCGACACGGTTTGGCTGGCGGCGTAGATTTCGTCGACAAATTCTTGCTCGCGGTCGGTGCCGTAGATGCCGTCGCCTTCTTTAAATTTTGCCGAAACTTTCGGCGTTTCGCCATCGTAGAGTGCTCGGATAATGGCGTTGGCACTCCAGAAAAAGATACCGGTGTTCCAATAAAATTCGCCGCTGTCCACAAACACCTTCGCCAAATCGGCGTCGGGTTTTTCGGTGAAGGTTTTCACCGTGGCAAAATTGCCTTCCATTTCGGTGCCTTGCTGAATGTAGCCATAGCGGGTTTCGGGGTGTGTGGGCTTCACGCCAAAGGTGAGCAGCATATCGTGGCGCTCAATAAATTCAAACGATTGCTTCACACTTTCACGAAATTCGTCCACACGCAGAATGATATTGTCGGCGGGCGCCACCATGATTTTGGCATCGGGGTTGATGGCACGGATGTGGAAAGCCGCCCAGGCATTGCCAGGGGCAGTGCGTCGGCGAGCCGGCTCGAGCAGAATCTGGCTGTCGGCGATTTCCGGCACTTGCTCCTTCACCAAACTGAGGTATTCGCGCTGAGTGAGCATAAATATGTTGGACAGCGGCACGATGCCCTTCAGGCGCGCCACAGTGAGCTGGAGCAACGATTGCCCGGTGCCTAAAAAGTCGAGGAATTGTTTGGGTTTTTTTTCGCGGCTTTTGGGCCAAAGGCGAGTGCCTGAGCCACCACACAGTATCACACAATATCTATTATTTTCGGTCATGATGGGTTGTTTCATTGGTTAGTGTAAAAAATAATATGCTAAGATAGGCATTTTCTACTTAAAAAACGAACATCTATGCCCGAATATTATACCCCGGCAGCACAAAAAATGTTAATCGTCTGCGATTAATCTACGGCTTGCCCGTTGCCTGCCCACACCATCAACACAAACAGCGCCACAAGCACCGCAATTGCCGCCCAAGCCATAATTTTGAAGCGCAAACTCACCGGTTCGTCCACCTGAGGTGAATAGTGGGTGGTGTGCACGAAGGGAAACATCGAAAGTTCGCGCTCGGCAGATGCCGCGCTTTTGGCGGGGTGGGGGCTCTCTGTAGGGGATTCCGCAGGGGCTTGCAAGGCGACTGGCGCCGATTCAAAGGTGAGTGTATGACCGCAATAGGGGCAAAAATTTAGCCCTTCTGCCGGCAGATGCTTGCCGCAAATGGGGCAAAATGCAAAGCCGTCGGCATGCTGCTGCACAGGCGCTTCAGCGGCAACCGCCACAGGCTCAGGCTGCTGAGGCAATGCTTTGAGGTCGATGTGAAATTCGCTCACGCATTGCGGACAAATCACCATTCCGTCGCTCGCCCTAAGGCTTTGCAACGAAAGCGATTGACTTTTCCCGCAATGTGGACATTTCAGTTCCATATCAATCTCCATTTTTCAGAATCACACCGCAAATTTAGCAAAAATCATCCACATATCCCACCTTCGCGGTTTTTTTTGAGTCAACAAGTCAACGAGTCAACAAGTCAACAAGTTTTTGGCCTCACGCAGATCTTACAGCCTCACACGGATCTCACACTCTAAGTTTGCACCGAGAATTGGCGAAGCCCAATAATTATCAAAAAAAACAA
>JBJECV010000178.1:0-25569 GCA_051871435.1 Sodaliphilus sp.
GTTGACTCGTTGACTCGTTGACTCGTTGACTCGTTGACTCGTTGACTCGTTGACTTGTTGACTCAATCAGAGGTACTTTTTGATGGTGGTTTCCAATTGGAGCGGGTCGGCTACGCGCTCTTGGAGGTCGCCGTTTTTGTCGATAACGAAGCTCACGGGGATGCTATACACTTGGTATTGCTGCACCGACTTGGCTGCTTCGCCAGCGGGGTCGTAAACGGCAATCCAGGGGATATTTTTAGCGGCATCACGCCATGTGCTCATACTTTGATCCAAGCCCACTTGGAAGATGGTTACGCGGTCTTTGTATTGGGTGTAGATGTCGTGGAGCACCTTATTGTAGGCGGGCGAGAACGATTGATCGTACATGGTGAAATTGAGCAGCACCACCTTGCCTTTAGCGGCTTCCTTGGCGAGCGATTGCTGCACCCCTTTGCAGTCTTGCAAAGTGATGTCGAAAAGTTTCACCACTTCAGCTTGCACTTGTGTGCCGCCACCCACACCCATAGCTGCGCGGCGGCGCTTTTGCCCCTCGATGGTCATATTCACCAAATATTGGGTACGCGGGTCGTCTTTTCTGAACGAATTGAAGGCATTTGCCACAGCGCCGATAATCTTCATATCATAGTCGTTCATGGGGTCGAAAAGCGGACTGCCATTAATGTATTTATTGATAATGAAGTAAGCCACGATGCCCGAGCCATTTTCGTCGGCAAGAATTTGCTTCACCAATTCTTTTTTCCATGCTTCGATTTTGGAAGCCGGCGTGCCGGGTTTGGCATAGGTGATGGCGTCTTTTTCTATTTTATTGATTTGCTTGGCGTGTTCGGTGCCATCGATATTGAAATCCACATCAAAAGTGGCGAGCTTCGTGTCGATGGTGATGCTTTCAATGCTATCAATGGTGAAATACACCGCTTTATCGTGGCAACGCAAGCGATAAATGTTGGGATTTTGCGGTGCATCGTAGCTGATGCTATACGAGCCGCTACCGGTGGTGTGGGTGGAATCGAGGATAAACCAGCTGCCATTGTTAGCCACTTCAAGATAGAGAGATGTGGTGTCGGAAGCGCCTTCCACGGTGCCCGACACTTTAAATTTGTTACCATTGCCGCAAGCGCAAAGCAGGGCAATCAAAGCCAATGCAAATAATAGATTTTTCTTCATTATGTAATGAGTTTGTAGAAATTCGGGTTGAAATAATGTGCGAAGTTACACGAATTCGCGAAAATATACAAATTAATAAGCCCTTAAATTCGCTCAAAGCCCTAACACTATGCCCCACGAAAGGGTGTTAAGTTTGGGTCCGAAGCCGTTTTTAATCACGGGGCAGGGACTGTAGCGAAGGTATAACCCCACTTTGCGATAATTCACGCCGCCTATCACATCGAAGGTCACTTTTGAGGTGTGCAGATTCTTGCTCACCGATTCCTTCACCTTGCCTTCGGACGTGGTGTAGGTGGTGAGGAGGCTGGAATGGAGGTTAAAATTCGTGATTTCGCCGGCAAATACGTCTACATACCGCCCGAAGCGCTGGCGCACAATCACCGGCAATTCCAAGGCAAATACCTTTAGGCGCGAGCTCCTCTTGGTTGCGCCCTCGGGATAAGGCTGAAGGCTGATGCCATTGTCGGTGGGTGCAAAGTGCTGAGAGGTGGCCAGTTTGTAGTTTTTCCAATCCAATCCCACACCCACGCTGATGCGCTGTCCGTGGCCGGTGTTATACTTAGCACCCACCACATTGAGCCATGAAATTTCAAACGATTTGCCGGGCTTCACCTCAGCATCGCTTGCCACAGCATCCACGAAGCCGAAAGCCAGGCCACCGGAAGTGATATTCCAACCCACACTGTCGGTGAGCAGCGGATACCAATCCACCTGAATATATTCTTGCTCTTGTGCTTGCACTCGAAATGATAATGCAGAAATCACGAAAAGAGCACTTAAAAAGGATAAAATGCGTTTCATAAGTGCAAAGTTAATTAATAGGGCACTGCGTAGCGGCGCGACACATAGTAGTAGCTACCGCCGTACACCACGCGCCACCAATCGCCATTCACACCCACGCAGGTGAGCACTTGCCCTTTGTAGAGGTGCACGCGCTGACCATAGTTGGTGAGGGGGTCGTATTGTTGTCCGGGTCCATAGCGCAAGAGCACACTATTGCCGGTGATTCTCACTTTTGAGGGAACGGAATACGACGAACTGCTACGCGAGCCACTTCTCACGGGTTTTGCATAATCGCTGTGTATCCAAAGGGTAACGCCATTGTAATGCACCTGCATAAATCCATTCTTAGCCGTACCGGTCCAGTAGAGGATTTCGCCTTTTTGCGGATGGATGGGCACACCATAACCATTGCAATACACGCTACCATTGAGCGAAGGGCTGTGGCGCAGGTTCACATTGGTGCCCGTTACCTGCACTTTTTCTGCCAAAGCACTCACGCTAAAAATGAGCGAAAGGGTGAAAATGAGAATAATAGACTTGATTTTCATATCGGTTGGAGATTATTTAGTTGATTTTTTGATATTCTTTTCCCAAGGATAGAGACCTTCGTTTTCGGCTTTGATAATGACCGGCATCCCCACGTAGGCATATTTTTCTTTGAGGGTGATGATGTCGGCATCGAGCAGGCGGATGCAACCTTCGCTGGCGCGTCCGGGCACCGATTTTTCATTGTTGGTGCTACCATGAATGCCGATGCCACTATGCCCCGGGGTGACAAGGCGCAAAAACCAATTGCCGTAGGCTTTGATGCTGCCTCTGCCGTCTTTAAAATCGTGATGCCACGACGAAGCGTTCTGAATTTGACTGATTTTAAAGGGTTTGCCTTTAGGCGATTCAGGCGTTTTCATATCGCCTTTTCGCTGCTTATTGCCTTTGTTTTTGCTCAAGCATGCGGGAAATTCTTGCAGCAACACGGTGTCGCCTTTCACCACATCGTACACCCTGAGGTTGAGGTCCTTTTTAGAGATAACGATAAAGGTGGATTTGCTCGTTTGCGCCGAAGCTGATACATTCCTTTTGGCTGTGGTGCCTTTTTTGCTTTGCGCTTGTGCGCCTATCAAGCAAGCGATTGCCATAATGGCGAGGAGTAATTTTTTCATTGCTTATAGGATTGAACATTATTTGTATTTCTTGGCTATTGCGTAGATGTCGTTAAACATTTGTCGGTCGGTGTCGGTGAGCGAAATGCCTCTGCGCGCCATCACCCGCTCAGCAATGGCGAAGAAATTTTTGAGGTTCACATCCTTAAATCCGGCATTGCTACCGCCTTCCATAAACGATGCCACAAAATTGCGCGGAAAACCGCTGCCATGAATATTCACGCCCACTCCCAACACGGTGGCAGTGTTGATCATACAATTCACGCCGGTTTTGCAATGGTCGCCCATAATCAAGCCCACGAATTGCCTGCCTGTGCGCTCAAAGCGTTGCAAAGCATAGTTCCAAAGCTTGATTTCGCTATAATCGTTTTTGAGATTGGAAGCGGTGGTTCCGCCACCGATATTGCACCATTCTCCAATCACGGCATCGCCCAAGAAACCATCGTGGGCCTTATTGCTGTAGCCCAAGAACACCGTGTTTTCCACCTCGCCGCCCACTTTGCAAAATGGTCCCAAGGTGGTACCTTCGTAGATTTTTGCACCGATTTTTACCTTTGAATCGTGACAAGCGGCAAATGGACCACGCACAGCGGCACATTCCATAATTTCCACATCTTTTCCGATGTAGATGGGTCCGCTTTTGGTGTTGAGCACAGCACCATCCACACAAGCACCTTCTTCAATAAAGATTTTCGCTACATCGCCTATCACTGTGGCAGATTGAGGAATAGGCTGCGATTGGCGTCCTTTGGTGAGGCGGGCAAAGTCGGAGGCAATGGCCCGGCTATTCGCCTCGAAAATATCGTAGAGGTGAGAGATGCACACCGGCTCTTCCACTGGGGCGTAGGTGCGGGTAAACGAGCGATTATCGAAATCCTCGGGTTTGCCATTGAAAGCCACCACCAGCTCGCCAAGGGTAATGGCTTCGCCCTCGTCCAGGGCAAGCACCTGCTGCGCCAATGTGGCAGAGGGCAGCACATTGCCGGCAATCATTAAATTCGACGCCTGTGCCGAAAGTGGAAATTTTTCTTGCAAATACGATGCTGTGAGCCACGAATAGTGCGCTTCACCAAGCCAATACTTCCATTTTTCTTCAATGGTGGTGATGCCGATGCGCAGGTGTGCTATAGGGCGCGTGTAGGTAAGCGGAAGGAGTTGTTTCCGAATGAGATTATCGTCGTATATAATAATGTTGCGCATATTCAATTTGGTAATGAGTATAATCCCGACAAAATTACATTATTTTTAACATTAATCAAAATAGTAGCCGCAAATGTGATGAAGAATTTTATAAAAAAGCCTACTTGGTTAGGGGTGAGAATTAAATTTGGAAAATTGAGTGAAAAATGTTAAATTTGCGAAGACAAACATTCATTGATGAAAGGGATAACAATACATAAGAAATCTATCCGACTCTTCAATAACCGTGAAGTGCGAGCTGTGTGGGACGATGAGAAAAATTGTTGGTGGTTCTCTGCTACAGGTGTTGTGCGAGCCATCAACAAAGAACTCGACTATGTGAAAGCCGGAAACTATTGGCGATGGGTGAAGCGTAAGTTGAAACTGGAGGGCGTTCAGTTCGTGAGTGACACTCACAAACTGAAAATTGTAGTTGCCGATAGAAAACGGTACAATAGTGGCGCCTTGTCGGCTGACGATATTATGCTTATTGCCAAGCATTATCCCAACAATCGCGCAAGCGATTTTCTTGACCGATTTGCATATAGCGATAATACTTTGGATGGGCAAAGCCGTAAAAAGGCATATCAGCTATATGAGAACGGTTTGTTGCTCCTACATAATTCTCATTTTTTATATCTCTAAACACATCACATTATGAAAGTTTTATCTATCCAGCAACCGTGGGCCACATTGATTTGCCATGGCATTAAAGATGTGGAAAACCGCACATGGAAACCAAAAATCCAACCGGAAAAAATTCTTATCCACGCCAGCAAAGGTTGCACTGAGCGATGCTTGAACACGATGCCTTTGGAATGGGCACAAGACATTATGAATGAAATCGTGTTCGGCAACATTCCTTACTACAAAGACATGCCCTCAGGCGCAATTATCGGCTATGCCACCATTGAAGCCATCAACCACAAAACGGAGCAAAGTATGTGGGCGTGCGGAAAAGACGATGACCCCGACTGCTATTATTGGCATCTGAAAGACGCCCATGTGTTCATTGAGCCCATCACCGATGTGAAGGGGAAGCTCTATTTGTGGGACTACGAGATTGATGAAGACCACCTTCCTCCGGCACGAAAAGTGAATTTGTTTGGCTACTTTGATGATGGCGATAATATGCTTCGCGTGGGCGTAAACGACCACATTTTCGGCGCAGTGGATGAAAATAAATTTTTTGAATTTGAGTTAGATCTCTTTGCTCAGGATATATGCGAAGAAGGCGTGTATGTGTTGAAACCTTTTTCTAAAATCACATTCTACAATCGGAAGAACGAAGAAAGAGTGTTTCATATCCGGAAAGCGGAAGCCGTTTATCCAATTGACAAGGATAATAACCCCATCCTCTACCCTTCCATTCTCCTTGACGAAGACCAACCACACTGGTTGGCAGAAATCCACCTTGGCGCGGAGATTAAGGAGTAACAGATGTGTTCGTTAGGGCTTTGAATAGGTTCGTTAGGGCTTTGAATAGGTTCGTTAGCAAAAAAGCATCATATTTGGCAGATTTGCTAACGAATTTTTGCTAAATTTGTAAATATTCTTTAATTTTGCAACAATAATCATAATTCACATCAATTTATTAACATTATGAACAGGATTTATTCATTACTCACAGCTTTGGTGCTTGCCCTGGCCTTGCCTGCGGCACGTGCTGAGGTGGTGACCAACTACAGTTTCGACTTTTCGGGACTGAGCACCACATCGCACGACTTTGCACCTGCAGGATGGGGACACATTGTGGGTTCGTTCTTCGACACAGAAGAATACGAAACCTATTATGTGACCTACACCCAGAAGACCAGTGGTGGTGTTGACGACAGCCCTTGCTTGTTTGTCGGTTCACAAAATCTTGGTTCCGGTTGGGAAACTCAAGAAGTGAACGATATGCTCGTTACGCCGCAAGTTAGTGGCACGGTAACCCTTGCCGTGAAGCAATATACCGCCACCGGTAGTATTAAATTTTATGCTTGCACATCTTCCGGCTCATCTTTTGTGAAGGGAGATGAAATCACAGCATCTTATCCCGACGGCGTGACAGAGCTCAGCACATCAGCCTACACGGTGCTCACTATCACGCTCACAGAACCCACCTACATTGGTATTCGCGGCCAATATGTGCTTCTCGACGATTTTACTGCTTCACAAGCCGATATCGTAGCAAAGCGTGAAGCAAAATTGTCGTCGATAAGCGTAACACCTTCCAGTAAGGCAGCTGCTGATGCCGATGGCAATGTAACGATTTCCGTTAGCGGTACGCTTACCAACTCCGGCGATGCCACACTCAATCCCGGCGATGCCGACTATAGTGTATCGGTTTACGACTACTCTTTATCCACTGCCTACACAGCAGTGCCCGTAAGCGTGGCGCTTGCTCCCGGCGAAAGCACAACTGTAACTGCCACTGCCAGCATCCCGGTGACCGAAAATTATCGCCACCGCTTCGATTTGAAAGAAAACGTGAGTGGTACTTCTGCCTACGGTGCTTGGATAGATGTGTATGCCCACACCGCACAATTTAAGTTTGGATTGGGTTCTGCCGGCAGCACCATCGAATCCGGAACCGCAATTGCTTTCGGAACCACAAAAGATAGCGATGTGGAGCAAAATCTCTACATCGTAAACTCCGAAGGCGGTGCCGACCTCAATGTGAGCAACGTGAGCGTGCCGACAGGCTTCAATATCAGCATCAAGCTCGACGAAACCGATGCCGTTGCCACCTCAGAATTCCCATTCGTGGTTCCGGCATTGAAGCGCGCTATCCTCACCGTGACGATGGACCACAATGTGGTGGGCGCTCGCTCCGGCGACATCACCGTTAGCGCTGATGGCTTTGAAAATGCCGTGTTCCCGGTGAGCGGTTATGTAATCGACCCGGCGAAATTCTACGAAACCTTTGAAAGCGGTGCAGTGCCCGCCGGTTCACTCGTGGAATACAACGGCTCGAGCAAGGCTTGGACAGTGAAAGACCACTCCTACGCCAAAACCAAAGCCTTGGCAAACGGTCTTATCGACCCAGAGTCCAAATTCATCTTGCCAAAGATGACCTTCGCAGAAGGCGACATTCTCTCATTCGACGCAGCAGCAAGAAGCAGTAGTTCCTTATTAAATGTGTACATTTCTGCCGACCGCAAGAATTTTACCTTGCTGAAAGCCATGTCGTACTCTGCTGAAGATGCAGCCAACAAGCTCTCCAACGATCGCTATACCACATCTTCCTACTCCGACTCCTACAAGTTCACCAACTTCAGTATAGACGTTCCGGCAGGCGATTGGTATGTGGCATTTGGCGCAGGCTATAGCTGGATCGACAATGTGGTGGGTGGCACCCTCTTGCCATTGCCCGAAAATGAAACCGTGCTTCATGGCGTAACCATTCCCACTGAAGCCACTTGCAACCACACCTACAGCATTTCAGGCAAGTTCTTCAACCTCACCTCCCAAAATTTTGCAGAAGGCGAATACGAAGCTCGCTTCTATCTGAGCGACGGTTTGGAAGCAACTGCTCCCATCCCTGCCACTGCAGCTTCTGAGGCATCTTCGTTCACCCTCACCGTAACACCTCACTATGCAGGCACCTTCTTGGCTCGCCTCGACATCGTGAAGGTGGCTGATGGCACTATCGTCAACTTCTTGAAGGAAACCCAAGTGGTGGCAGGCGAAGTGGCATCGGGCGACCAACAAGTGGGTACCCCAACCGGCACCGCTGGCACTGCACCGGTGGTTGGAAACTACAAGAACTCCAACTCTGAAACCGTATACAAGGCAGCCGACATCAATCTGGCTGCCGGCGAAGCCATTCATGGCTTGTTCTACAAAGGTTACAACACCGGTGCCGATTGGCCCATCCATCTTTCAGTGTATATGCAAAACACTACTGATGAAACACCCAACACCACAGAAATGAGCGACGTGTCGGGTATGACACTCGTGTATGATGGCGACTACACCATCAAGAAAGAAGGTAGCAGCAGCGAGTTTGCCAAGATGATTGATTTGTCGTTCGCTGAAGACTTTATCTACACCGGAGGAAACGTGCGCATTGTGTGCGTATCACGCTCCGACATCTACAAGTGGGTCAACTTCGAGCATGCTAAAAACGTAAGCACCCAAACCTATCGTCAGCAATGGGATAGTGGCTCGCCAAGCACTTGGTTGTCGACCACTATGCCAGTGGTTCACTTCTATATCGATAAAGAACCTACCACGCTGAGCGGTGTGGTGACCGATGGCACCAACCCTGTGGAAGGCGTGAAAGTGAAAGTGCAAGATGGTGAGGTGTACTACGATGGCACCACCGATGCCGAAGGTAAATACTCATTTGTGGTTTACCAAGACCAACGCAGCTATGCCTTCACAGCCACTAAAGCCGGCTATTTCAACTATGCCGACTCCGTGAGCTTCGCAGGCGCAGCTATCGTGAAGAATGTAGTGATGCAAGACGCTACCGGATTCAATATCGTGAGCACCAATGTGCCCGCCACCGGCGAAGTGAACTCACCGCTCACCGTAACGGCTCAATTGCTCAATGGTGTGGAAAAAGCAGCCGACTCCTACACAGCCGAGCTCTACGTTGCCGACCAATTGGTGGCAACTGCCGAAACTCCCGCTATGGCCGACAACACTGCTGCCGACTTTACCTTCACCTTCACTCCGCACGCAGCAGGCGATGTGGAAGCCTACGTGAAGTTTACCGTTGGCGACTTTGTGGCTCAAAGCGAAGCCGATACCATCGCCATCGCTGAAGAAGTGGCTTCGAGCTTCAAGCAAGTGGGCGACCACAATAAGTACGACAGATCGGGTCCGGCAAATGTTTACTATAAGAATAGCAAAACCGAACTCATCTACCGTAAGGCAGACATCGACCTTGCTCCCGGCACACCTATCAAGTCGGTGAAATTCAAGGGTTATGTGAGCAGCACTAAGGCTTCGGACACCTACACCTACAATGGTTGGGTGAGCAACGAAGCTGAAGGCGCCACATTCAATGGTGGTAGCTCCGAAGGTATGACCCAAATTATGACCAACCGTGTGGAAACCTACACCGAAATAAAAGGCTCTGCCGACGAACCGGTGGACATCCTCACCATCGATATGCCTGAAGGATTCACCTATGACGGCGGCGACCTCCGCTTCTATTTCACTTGTGAAGGTACTGCATATCATAGTGGCGTTTATTTTGAAATCTCTTCTATCACCGGACAAGCCAAGCAAGGCAGAGCCGACAGCAAAGCATTAGACGAACTCACTCCGAACATCGATATCAATTTGCCTGTGCTTTACATTGCTGTTGAACCGAAGAGGACCATTAGCGGTATGGTGCTTAACCAATTGGGCAACACCGTTCCGGGAGCCAAAGTAACCCTCAAGAATGGCGACGTGGAATACTACGGCACCACCGATGAAAACGGTAACTATAGCGTGGACGTGATTAAGTATGACTACGACTATGCTATGAGCGTAACTGCCGATATGTATGCAGAATGGACCGACAGTGTTTCGTTTACCAACGGCAATGTAATAAAATATGTGTATTTCGACGCATTGGCTGAAGGCTACTTCGCCGTGACCGGAAGAGTCACACTCTCTGAAGAATCGGTAGCAAACCACACCGTAAGACTGCTCAAAGATGGCGTGGAATATGAGCAAGTGACAACTAGCATTTTTGGTGAATACTACTTCGGTCCTTACGCTATTGACACAGCAACCTGGGAAATTGATTTCGGTCAAAGTACAGAAAGCATTGACTTTGCTTCTATCAATAGAGGCATCATCCGTATAGACTACGAATTGAGCGAGCACACCGGCGTGGCATCAGTGGGTGCTGCCAAGGGTATTGACGCTTACGGTATTGCCGGCGCTATCGTGGTGAAAGCATCCGATGCCACCACAGTGAATGTGTATAATGCAGCCGGTGCACTGGTTCGCAGCGTGGCTGTGGAATCGGGCGCCACCCGCTTAGAGGACTTCACTCCCGGCATCTACATCGTGAACAAAGCAAAAGTGGTGGTGAGATAATCCACACCCGCTTTTAGCATCAATCCATAGCAAAGAGGCTGCAAGTGATTTCCTTGCAGCCTCTTTCAATTTAAAAAAATAATCCCAATCCATTTGGGTATGTGAAAGATTATTTTTAAATTTGCCCAAATAATTATAAACTATACTTATTACTATTACTCATTTTTATTTAACTATTAACCCCTTTAAACCAACCGACAATGAAGAAGTTTTTACTATTCTCAGCATTGGTGTGTAGCGGTTTAATGGCTTTTGCTCAACTGGTGAATGTGGGCTCGGTAACGAAAGTCCCTCTGCCGGAAAACGTAAGAGTTTCGAATGCTACCATCAGTCCTGACGGAACTTTCTTTGTGGCTTCCGACATTTCCGGAAGCGGCATTGCCACCATCAATGTGGCAAACGGAGAACAAACGGTAGTTGCCAAAAATGCGAACTTTTATGGCGTGGTGATCAGCAATGATTGCTCCAACATTATGTTCCGCCGCACTACCACCAACAATCAATTGCGCTACACCTCGCTCCACAACGTGAACCTTGCCACCGGTAGCGAAACCCAACTCGTAGCGCCCAGCCGTCACCTTGCAGGCTACAGCTTTAGCGGCACCACCGCCAACGCTGTGGAAAACGGCAAACTCAAATCAAAAAACTTGATGGGCGGTGCCGCAGCATCCGACATCGTGGTATCGATCGACTATGGACACCTCAACGTGACCATCAATGGCGAAACCAAAACCATCGACCCGCAAGGTCGCTCCAGCTATTTGTGGCCGGAACTTTCGCCCGACAAGTCGAAAATCGTGTACTGGGTAGCTTATCAAGGATGCTATGTGTGCAATCTTGATGGCTCCAACCCCATCCGCTTAGGCAAACTTCGCGCAGCGAAATGGCTCTCCAACGATATGGTGGTGGGCATGGACGACACCGACAATGGCGAATCCGTGACCGCTTCTTCCATCATCGTTGCCAACCTCGCCGGAGAGAAGCAAACCATCTCCAATTCCAACGTGATTGCTATGTATCCTTCCGCCACCACCGATGGCAAGCACATCGGCTATGTGGACGGCAATGGTGAACTCTTTATTATTAACCTCAAATAAGTAAGAGCCATGAAGAAGATATTTTTATTAGTAGCTGTGGCGCTTATCTGTAGCGTAGCAGCATCGGCAGTAGACGTTGACCAACTGCGTATCTATATCAACCCCGGCCACGGTAGCTGGACACCCAACGACCGTCCGTGCACCCTCGTGGGCCACGGAGCATACTCACGCGTGAACACCGACACGCTGAGCTTCTTTGAATCGAACACCAACTTGCGCAAGGGTTTAGCGTTGCTTGACCGCCTTCGCAGCTACGGACTGAAATTCGACGACACGCTCAACCAAGGCACCGCCGAAAATCCGCTCGAAAATTGGAAAGTGGGTCCGGCTCGCGACTTGTCGAACAATATCGTGATGAGCCACGTGAAATGCGGACCCTATCACGATGACAACGGCACAGAAAACCAGCTTACCGCTGATGGTAAAACTGTGCCAGCCGACCTCTATTACTACAATCGCAGCTTGAGCGAAATTGCTGCCGAAGTGAACCAAAACAACTTCGACATGTTTATTTCCATCCACTCCAATGCTGCTTCCGAAGGCACCAACACCAACTATCCGCTCTTCCTCTATCGCGGATGGGACAATTGCACAGTGCCTTCCACCGTTACCGACTTCGGTACCGACACTCAAGCCGATTCAAAAGCTATGGCTAATGCCTGCTGGAAATATGCATATAGCAATGAGCACATGGTGTGGACCAATTATGGACTCACCAACACTAACCTCCGTGGTGATATCAGTTTCTACGGCAGTTCATCTGTGAGCAGCACCACCGGTGCACGTTCCTACCTCGGTGTGCTCCGCCACAATGTGCCGGGCTTCTTGGTGGAAGGCTATTTCCACACTTATCAGCCCGCACGCCACCGCGCTATGAACTGGGATGTGTGCGGCATTGAAGGTGAAGCCTACGCGCACGGTATTGCCGACTATTTCGGCTTGACCAAAGAAACCACCGGTAGCATCTACGGTATCGCACGCGACTTGCACGAAAAATTCTCCGATGCTGCCTATACCGCAAACGCTACTTCCGACGACAAATACCTTCCCCTCAACGGCGCTGTAGCAGTGCTGAAGAAAGACGGTGTGGAAGTGGATCGTTACACCACCGACGGCTACTACAATGGTGCATTTGTGTTTAAGAACCTCGCCCCGGGCACCTACACCATCGACGTGACATGCGATGGCTACAAGACCACCGACCCGCTGACCGTGACCGTGAATGCTGCCGATGTGGCTTACACTCGCGTGCAATTGGAAAGCGAAAGCTATGTGCCACCCGCAGTGGTTTACGAAAACTATCCCGACCCTGTGGCAGGTGCTGAAGGTTTCCACTTCTTCTCGCAATACAATATGGGCACAGCTTCTGAAGCTGAACTCGTGGCTGCCGACGTGCTCGCAGGCAAAACCATCCGTCGCCAAATCCTCAAAGACGGTGTGGCTTACATCCTTGCACTCGACGAAACGAACGAACCCTACGTGTATGCAGTGAAAGATGGCACCGTAACCGAACTCGACAAAGCGGCTATCGCTATGCCCGCTAACGGCCAGCTCAAACTCTCCGACATCGCCCTCACAGCCGACGGCGTGCTCGTGGGTTGCAGCTATAGCAAAAACCACTATAGTGAATCCGTAGCAAACGGCGACGGTGTAAGTCAAGGTGTACTCAACGCCTACAAGTGGGAAAAAGACGAAACTACCGGTCTGCCGGCAGCTTCTTCGCTTTGGTTCACTTCCAAGTTCTCTTGCAACTTCAACCGCTGCCTCATCGGCAACACAATGGCTTACAGCGGTACCCTTGAAGATGGTAACTTTGTGGTTACCGGCGCTAACGCTACCGCTCAAACTTTCCGTATCGCCAACTTTGGCATCGCTGAAGGTGCAATGGTATCGACCACTCGTGCCAACTGCAGCGACTCATTCAGCCAAGATGTGGTTTGCACCGATGCCAAATACGATCTCAATGTTTCGCCACTCGACCCGGCTCACTACACCTTCGATGGCAACCTCATTTCGCCAATGGAATGGAGCTTCAATGCTGATTCAAAAGCTGAAACCATCCATGGCACCAACTCGCTCGCTCCCGCAGCTGCTATCGGCGCTAACTACTTCCGATTTGCAGGTCAATCGCTGATGGCTACTCCCAATGTGGTGGACGGACAAGTGTGCGGTTTGAAACTCTACGACGTGACCGACGGCTTTAGCAATGCGAAGGAAGTGAACGTGAATTGCGAAATCACTCCCGTGACCGCTACCTACGCTTCCGCTCACGGTAGCCACAACGTGACTCGCAACGCTACCGACGAACCTACAGCTGCCAAATTGGTGCTGAGCCTTATCGTGGACGGCAAATTGTATCAATGGACAGAAGCATCTGCTCCTACCTACACTCCGGCTACCGGTACTGCCAACGCTTTCGCTTACGCTATGAAGGGCGTGGTGAAGAACAACGAGTTTGAAGCCAACTATAGCCTCAATGCTCCGGTCGACAACGCAGTGATTATCATCCGCGACGCTGAAGGCAACGAGATTAAATCGATGGAACTCGGCGCTCAAGATAAGGGTGCTCACCAACAACTCATCGACATCTCCGACGTGATGGATGCCGCTAAGCAAGAAAACAACACTTGGGAAGTGGCTGTGGAATATGCTGAAAAAGCAGCACCTGAATATATCAATGGCTATCAATTCTACCACCCACGCGGCATTGATATCGACAACAATATGGATAGCGAACACTTCGGTAACATTTACTGCACCGAAGGTATCGCCACCACAAGCGACAACTACATCAGTGGCACCACCAGCAATGGTATTGGTGGCGGTCTGTATGCATTCGACGCAGCACTCAACCCCATCAAGAACCCCTCAACCGACAAATACGGCTTCATGGGCGGACTCACCTACTCCTACGTACAGTATGGTGCCGACCTCGCTCGTGTGCGCGTGGCTAACGATGGACGTATCTTCGTGACTCGTTGCAACACAGCAGGCGACTACATTTGCTATGCCGACAACTTCACCGACCTCTACAACAACGACACCTTCACATCACTCACCACCGGCCTCACCTTTGGTTCCGACTACACTTACACTGATGCTGCCGGCAACTTCGTGACCTGTCCGAATGTGGGTCTCGATATTCAAGGCTCAGGCGAAGAACTTTCAATGGCAGTTCTTTCCAAGGTGAAACTTGCTGCCACCTACGACGCACGCCTCGATATCATTGACCTCGGCAATGGTACAGCGCTCACAGCAGGTGAAAACATTGCTGCCCTGTCGAACAAATATACCATTATGCCGCAATCCACCAACATCGCGCGCGACAACCGTGGCGGCGTTTGGTATTGCCAATATCGTGCTACTCCAACCGATGCACAACCCGGTTTGGTTTATGTAGATGCTGATGGCGTGGAACGCTACAAAGACCTCGTAGCTCGTGGCGGTGGCGGTATCCGCTTCTCTCCCGACTACAAGCACCTCGCTATCTCCAGCTCTAAGACCGCATTCACTATCTACAGTGTGGAATTTGACACTGAAGGCAATCCTTATCTCCAAGCTGATATGACCATTACTCATGGTATCGGCACCAACCTTAACGATATTGCATGGGACCTCGCTGGCAATATCTACATCTGCGGTAACAGTGGAGAATGGCTCAAGGGCTTCGCTCTGCCAGGTCACAGTGGCTTCACCACCAAAGCTAAAGTGGAATACAACATCGGCACTGGTATCAACGAAATCTCTGCTATCGACCCGAATGCTCCGGTTGAATACTTCAACCTCCAAGGTATCCGCGTGAAAGCTGACAACCTCACTCCGGGCATATACATCCGCCGCCAAGGCAAGATTGCCGAAAAGGTTATCATCAAATAACGCATAACTCTCATACTTTAATCCGTTTTGGCTGCGCCGCCATGTGAGGCGCAGCCTTTTTTGCATCAAAAAAAGTGGACTCTCCAAATGCAGCAGCTATTGGAGAACTGCTGAATTTTGCCTAAATTTGTCGGTTGGAGAGGAATTACTATCGTCTTTACTTCTCCCAAAAATTGAACTTAAGGATATGGCAATCATTTGGATAGAAAATTTGAATCACCCCGGCGTGGAGGTGTTTGGCACGCTCACCGAGGCACAGCTGCGCAATCGGTTGGAGCCGGAAAAGGGGATGCTCATTGCTGAAAGCCCGAAGGTAATCAATGTGGCACTCACAGCGGGCTACGAACCGATAGCCTTGCTTTGCGAGCAAAAGCACATTGAAGGCGATGCGGCTACCATCATTGAGCGCTGTGGCAACATCCCGGTGTATACGGGGAGCCGCGAGGTGCTTTCGAAGCTCACCGGCTACACGCTCACCCGAGGTGTGCTGTGCGCCATGCGCCGCAAGCCCCTGCCCACGGTGGATGCCGTGCTTGCCGATGCCCGCCGCGTGGTGGTAATCGACGGCGTGGTGGATAGCACCAATGTGGGAGCCATATTCCGCAGTGCCGCAGCCTTAGGCATCGATGCCGTGCTGCTCACGCGCAGTTCGTGCGACCCGCTCAACCGCCGAGCCGTGCGTGTGTCGATGGGTTCCGTGTTTTTGGTGCCTTGGACGTGGCTTGATGCGCCCATCACCGATTTGCACCAAAAAGGCTTCGCCACGGCAGCGATGGCGCTCACCCGCAATAGCATCAGCCTCGACGACCCTCGCCTCAAGCAAGAACCACGCTTGGCATTGGTGATGGGCACCGAAGGCGACGGCTTAAGCACCAACGTGATTGCCGCCACCACCTACGTGGTACGCATCCCCATGAGCCACCAAGTGGATTCCCTCAACGTAGCAGCCGCCTCAGCCGTAGCCTTCTGGGAGCTAAGAACTTAATTAATTCATAATTCATAATGCTTAATTCATAATTAGCCGTTAGCTACAAAATCTATAGAGGCTATAAAGGCTAAAGGCTATCGGCTAATGGCTAACGGCTAACGGCTCCAATTGTTAATTATTGGATTTTTTTTGGGGATTATCGGAATTGTTGTTAATATAGTAGGGGTTTTGGCAAGTTTTAGGGAGATTTTGAGTAATTTTGCAAATTAATAAATCAAAACACTCTCCGATGACAAACGAATTAGTTGAACTCATCAGCAAACAAGCCGCAAGGTTGGGCGATCGTGAAGCCATTCGCTATCGCGACTACAAAACCCAAGAATGGGTTTCGCTTTCTTGGAATGAATTTCATTGCTTGATTGAAAAAGAAGCAAAAGCACTCTATAAAGCCGGATTGGAAGTGGAGGGCAAAGTGGCAATCTTTACCCAAAACTGCCCGGAAATTCTGATTACTCACTTTGCTGCCTACACGCTACGCGGTGTGGCAGTGCCCATTTATGCCACCAGCAGCAAAAGCGAGGTGGCATACATTATTAATGATGCTCACACCGAAATCATTTTCGTGGGCGACCAGCGTCAATACGAGATTGCGCTTGAAATCGTCAACGAGGGCTCGCCGCTGAAGCGCATTGTGTGCCTCAACCCCATCATCGAAAAGAAAGCCGACGATAGGGTGAGTCTTACCTACGACGAATTTTTGGCTTGGGGTAGCGATGCCGACGCTCAAGCCATCGAAGAGCGCAAACAAAGCGCTCACCCCAAAGATTTGATGTGCTTAATCTACACATCCGGCACCACCGGTGTGCCGAAAGGGGTGATGCTCACACACCATAATTTCAACACCACCATCTTGGCGCACAATATGCGCATTCAGTGCCTCGACGAAGATACCGACCTTTCGATGTGCTTCCTGCCGCTGAGCCATATCTTTGAACTGGGATGGAGCATTGTGTGCCTCTATAATGGCGTGCGATTGGTGATGAACTACAATCCGAAGGAAATTCAAAAAGCGGTGAAAGAAGTGCACCCCACTTGCATGTGCTCGGTGCCTCGATTCTGGGAAAAAGTGTACACCGCTATCACCGACAACATCAGCCACGCCTCTCCGGTGGTGAAAATGCTCTTTAAGCGCGCCATTGCAGTGGGCAAAAAGCGCGAAATGAAGTATTGTCGCCAGGGAAAGAAGGTGCCGATGCTGTTGGAAAAAGAATACAAATACTTTGATAAAAAGGTGTTTAGCCGCTTGCGCGCAGCCATCGGTATGGAAAATCCCAAATTTTTCCCCACTGCCGGAGCTATGCTTTCCGACAATATCACCGAATTCCTCCACGCCATTGGTTTTAATATTGTGATTGGCTATGGCTTGAGCGAAACCACTGCCACCGTGTGCTTCTACCCCGACACCAATTGGGAATTGGGCACCATCGGCACTCCCCTTCCGGGATTGAAGGTGAAAATCGGCGCCGAAAACGAGATTTTGGTGAAGGGGCCGTCGGTGATGAAGGGCTACTACAATAAGCCGGAAGAAACCGCTAAGGCTATCGACAAAGACGGGTGGTTTCACACCGGCGACTGCGGTGCCATCAACGAGAACGGTCAAATCATCATCACCGAGCGCTTGAAAGACCTTTTCAAAACCAGCAATGGCAAATACATAGCGCCGCAGGTGCTGGAAACACGCCTCGGTCAAGACCTCTTCATTGAGCAAGCCGTGGTGATTGGCGACGGACGGAAATTTGTGTCGGCGCTGATTGTACCGTCGATTGATGCGCTGAAAGCCTACGCCAAAAAGAAGCGCATTGCCTACGACGATACCACCGAGTTGGTGAATAATAAAGACATTCACAAAATGATGGAACAGCGCATCGATGAGTGGCAAAAAGACCTGGCGGAATACGAGAAAATCAAGCGCTTCGTGTTGCTGCCACGCCCATTCACTATGGAAACCGGCGAACTGACCAACACGCTGAAAGTGCGCCGCGCCGTTATCAACAAGCGCTACGCCAAGCTCATCAACGCCATCTACGAATCGGCAGAGAAAAAGAAAAGAAGTTAGAAATTAGATATTAGATATTAGATATTAGATATTAGATATTAGAAATTAGAGATTAGAAGCAACAAGACATTCGTCTTAACTTCTTAACTTCTTTAACTTCTTAACTTCTAAAAATAATCTTCTTAACTTCTAAAAATAATCTTCTTAACTTCTAAAAGTAATCTTCTTAACTTCTAAAAATAATCTTCTTAACTTCTAAAAATAGTAAACATAGTATCAACAACGTAAAATCATTGAGCTCAGATGATTACACAAGAACAATTAAAAGAGATACAAGAACGCTCGGATGCGTTGAGGAGGTATCTTTGACATCGACAGCAAGAAAATTGAAGTAGAGGAAGAAGAATTGCGCACACATGTGCCCGACTTCTGGCTCGACCAAAAAGCTGCCGAAGCACAAATGAAAAAAATTAAAATGCTACGCTTCTGGATTGATAGCTGCAAGGAAGTGGAGCAAGCAGTGGGTGAAGTGGCTGTGGGATTCGACTTCGTGAAGGAAGGCGTAATCTCGGAAGAAGAACTCGACCAACTGTACGACGACGCCAAAGAAAAAGTAGAGAAACTCGAGTTGCGCAACATGCTACGCAACGAGGAAGACAAGATGGACGCCATCCTGAAAATCAATTCGGGAGCCGGCGGCACCGAAAGCCAAGACTGGGCGTCGATGCTGATGCGCCTCTATTTGCGCTGGTGTGAGCGCCATGGCTACAAAACCGCCATCGAGCATATAATTGATGGCGATGAAGCCGGCATTAAATCGGTCACTATCAGTGTGGAAGGTGCGTTTGCCTACGGCTATCTAAAGAGCGAAAACGGTGTGCATCGCTTGGTGCGCGTGTCGCCTTACAATGCTCAGGGTAAGCGTATGACCTCGTTTGCATCGGTATTCGTAACGCCACTTATCGACGACACCATCGAAATTGAAATCGACCCTGCTCGCCTCACTTGGGACACCTTCCGAAGCGGTGGCGCTGGCGGTCAGAATGTAAATAAGGTGGAATCGGGGGTGCGTGCACGCTACCAATACAAGGACCCCTACACGGGTGAAGAGGAGGAAATTTTGGTGGAAAACACCGAAACGCGCGACCAACCCAAAAACCGCGAAAATGCCCTCCGCAATTTGAAGTCGATTCTCTACAATAAGGAGTTGCAACACCGTCAGGAGGAGCAACGCAAGGTGGAGGATGCCAAAAAGAAAATTGAATGGGGTAGCCAAATCCGCAGTTATGTGTTCGACGACCGCCGCGTGAAAGACCATCGCACCAATCATCAAACCAGCAATGTGAATGCGGTGATGGATGGCGATATCGACGATTTTATCAAGGCATATCTCATGGAATTCGGCGAATCGTAAACTCCTATGCAAATGAATGGTAAAGAAAAACTTCTATTGGTGAAGGTGGGCGGAAAGGTGGTGGAAAACCCGGATGCCCTCCATCACTTGATTGCCGACCTTTCGCATTTGGAGGGACGCAAGGTGCTGGTGCACGGCGGCGGAGTGCTCGCCACCAAAACCGCCACCGCATTGGGCATTGAAACCACTATGGTGGATGGCCGACGCGTGACCGACGACCAAACCATTGATGTGGTGACCATGGTGTATGCAGGATTGGTGAATAAGCGCATCGTATGCTTGATGCAGAGCCTCGGCACCAATGCCATAGGGCTGTGCGGAGCGGATATGAATATCATTCTCAGCCACAAACGCCCGGTGAAAACGGTAGACTACGGCTGGGTGGGCGATGTGGAAAAGGTGGACGGAAAGGCGCTTTCCACGCTCATTGAAAGTGGTGTGGTGCCGGTGATTGCACCGCTCACACACGATGGCAAGGGCCACATTCTGAACACCAATGCCGACACCATTGCCGCCACCACGGCGATGGGGCTGTCGGAGTTCTACGATGTAACGCTCGTGTTCTGCTTTGAAAAGCGCGGCGTGCTGGCTGATGCCACTTCCGACGATAGCGTGATTCCATCGCTCGACCTTCACACCTACGAATCGCTCAAAGCCGATGGCATCATCACCGACGGCATGATTCCCAAACTCGATAATGCCTTTGCCACCATCGCCCACGGGGTGAAGGAGGTGATTATCACCCACGCCGATTGCCTCGGCAATCTCAGCCAGGGAACGCATATCCGGTAATGAAGAAATTTTGGGAAGTTAAGAAGAAATTTTGGGAAGTTAAGAAGTTAAAGAAGTTATCGCTCGCTGGCGCTCGCTGGAAGTTAAGACGATAGCAAAGTCGTTGACAACCACCAACAGCAAGACATTCGTCTTAACTTCTTTAACTTCACAACTTCTTCAACTTCTTTAACTTCTTAACTTCTGCTTCTTAACTTCCCTAAAATTTAAACCTATTGAGGAATATTTAGTCTAAATAGCGACAAAAACTAAAAACAATACGATGATGAATAAGTTATGTAAAGGAGCTATCTGCCTTTTGCTCTGCACCGGTGTGGGCGCAAAGGCTGCAGATGTGAAGCTCACCCCGGAATTTTGCCAAGCCGTGAAGCAATACGATGTGGTGCAAACCTTCTACGATGGCATGGCTGCCGTGCTGAAAAACGGCAATTGGGGCTATATCAACACCGATGGTAAGGAGGTGATTCCTTGCCAAATTCCGATGCAATACGATGTGTGTATCGACCGCGACGACTATGGCTTCTATCGCGACAACGGCTATGTGCGCAATTTCTGCGAGGGCATGGTGGCTGTGGCGAAGGAAACCTCGGGCGCTAAGCACAACTATGAACGCACTCTGAAGTGGGGCTATATGAACCGCGATGGCAAACTCGTGGTGGACTATATCTACGATGAGGCTGCCGACTTTAGCGAAGGATTGGCTTGGGTGGCAAACGATGAATTTCAAGGATTTATCGATAAAAGCGGTAATCGTGTGCTCAATGGCGCCAACTATTTCGTGCCCGATGCCGGTATGCTTAATTATGCCTTTAAGTCGGGGTTGGCTTGCGTGGTGAAAATGGATGCCGATGGCAATGCCAAATATGGCTACATCAATCCCCAAGGCGAGGAAGTGATTCCATGCACCTACGATGCTGCAAGCCCCTTTAGCGAGGGCAAAGCTGCTGTGGGCATGTATAAGGAGGATAATGCCGACGCTATCTTCCCCTACGTGTACAGCTATCTCAACACCGAAGGCAAGGTGCTGTTCTCTTGCGCGGAAGGACTGAAAGCCGGCGATTTCCACGAGGGTATGGCTTGGGTCACTGCCGATGCGCAGCAATACGGCTTTATCGACACCACCGGCACACAAGTGATTCCGATGCGCTACTTCACCGACGAGGTGGCGATGCCGAAATTCATTGCCGATTTCAATGAAGGCTACACCTTATCGGGTATGGAAGATTTTGTGGGCACCGAATCGGTGATTTACTATCGCTTGATGGATAAAATGATGGTGCGCCCGGCGTTCAGAGTGGAAGGGCCGGTGTGTGAAGGTGTGGCACTCAATTCTGCCAACAAGCAATTCGGCTTCATCAAGCCCGATGGCACACAAGTGATTCCCTGCCAATTCGACCACACACAGGCGTGCGTGTCAGGCGACCTTATCAGCAGCTCTTACCGCTTTAGCCAAGGCGTGGCAGCCGTAAGAAAAAACGGCAAATGGGGCTACATCGACCTCCAAGGCAATTCCACTTTCTAACAGCAGAGCGAACTGATTTACACCACTACCCCCGTCCTCTTCAAGAAGGAAACGGGGGTAGGCTTTTTTTATTTCCGGAACACGCCTTTATTAAAGAGGTATTGACCGATTTGCACGGCATTGAGGGCGGCACCTTTTTTAATTTGGTCGCCCACCACCCAGAAGGTGAGGCCGTTGTCGCTGCTGTAGTCTTCACGGATGCGGCCCACATACACCGGGTCGCGGCGATTCACGAACAGTGGCATGGGGTATTCATTTCGTCCGGGATTGTCTAATACCACGATGCCGGGCGCTTGCATCAAGGCTTGGCGCGCTTCGTCAGGCGTGATTGGGCGTTCGGTTTCAATCCACACCGCTTCGCTATGGGCGCGAATCACCGGCACACGCACACAGGTGGCACTCACGCGAATGTCGGAGTGCATAATTTTACGCGTTTCGTTATACATTTTCGTTTCTTCGCGAGTGTAGCCATTGTCCATAAACATATCAATGTGTGGAATCACATTGTAAGCCAATTGGTGCTGGAAATGGCGAACGGTCACACTATCCTTATTAGTGGCAATTTCGGCAAACTGAAGCGCCAATTCGTCCATGGCTTCCAGACCGGCGCCACTGGCGGCTTGATAGGTGGACACCTGCACATTCTTGATGTGCGAAATATTGTCGAGCGGTTTGAGCGCCACCACCATAAGGATAGTGGTGCAATTGGGGTTGGCAATGATGTGACGCGGGGTGCAAAGCGCATCTTCCGCATTCACTTCGGGCACCACCAAGGGCACATCGTCGTCCATACGGAAAGCGCTCGAGTTGTCGATCATAATGGTGCCGTATTTGGTGATGGTGGGCGCAAATTCTTTTGCCGTACCAGCCCCCGCCGACACGAAAGCGATGTCGATGTTTTTGAAATCGTCGTTGTGCTGCAGCAGTTGCACCACGTGGTCTTTGCCACGGAAGGTGAAAATGCGGCCGGCACTGCGCTCAGAGCCAAACAGCACCAATTCGTCGATAGGAAAATTTTGCTCATCGAGCACTCTCATAAATTCTTGTCCCACAGCGCCACTGGCGCCCACAATAGCAACTTTCATTTTTCTATGTTTCGATGTATGGATTCACATTCGGCGCACGGAGCACCGTGATTTAAAAAAACTGGGCAAAGATACAATTTATCCGCCATTCCGCCAACATTTCACGCCCATTTCCTATCGCCACGGCACGGCTATTGATCACGGCTCTTTCATTTAAAATGCCGCGCCTCCTTAAATGAAAGAGCCGTGCCCAATCCCGCATCCCAATAACATTCAATTAAAAAATGTTAAAAAATTAAACACAGGGACAGTCCCCACTGTCCGATTTTTTAACACTCCAGAGCAAAAACACCCAAAATTGTTAAAATATTAAACAAGGGGACTGTCCCTCTATTCAATATTTTAACATTTAATTTAACAAATACCGAAGCCTCCACCCAAGGCTCTTTCATTTAACTTTAGATAAAGGAGATAGATTCCCTTAGCCGGTTTGTATAATCGCAAAAACGAAATGAGCACGAATTAAAAACGAAACGAGCAAATCTTCTCTTTTTTTCGCTTCCTTTTTTCTCAGTCCTCAGAATTGATTAAACGCCGATTAAAAGCCTTTTCAATGGCCTTTAATCGGCGTTCTTGTTGTCTCTTTCGCTGCCTCTGTTCAAACGTTCAGGTCAAATCTTACAGCTTCATTTCCGGCCAAAAGTTCGCGCGTTCTCTCTACGTTGTTAGCGTAAATGTGAACGTTTCCCAAATTCAACGTGATAGATTTTAACGGCGCGTCTATTTGTCGCGCTATCAAATACAAATGGTAAATGTCAGCTGGTAAACCTAAGTTCGCGTCGCTGCTTCTCTGATAGGCTGACAAAACTAATTCGCCGTCTTCGAGCTGGAACTGAATCAGGCTTAAAAAAGGCGCCTGATTTGTTTCTGCTCCTGTTGAGCCTAAGAACAGCACATAATTTTTACTGTTCCGCTTCTCTCGATTGATTTGCTCGATTAAACCGGGCAACTTCTCAAAATAGGTCGGATAACTGTTAATGAGAATTTGCCCGCAATAATCCCACCAATTTATCCCGACTTCTCGGTACTTTGTCAAGTCTCTTTCACCGGCCATAAACAGGCTGAGTTCATTGCGCAACTTCTTGCGCGCAATATTGTGGCTCTCGAATATGTCCAGCAAATCAGCAGGCGACAAATGCAGCTGCTCATTGAGCAAATAGATTATGTCGCCTTTTTTATTGCTCTGTCGTTTGCCGTGCTGCAATATCTTGTCGAGCATGGCGTAATACTTGGTTGTTGTCATTCGGTGCGAAATTAGGCCGTTTCTGTGAGTTCCCGGGCATCTTACAGCCGCATTACAGTGAAGCACTTTTGCAGTCGCTTCCCAGGCGTTTCACAACCTCATAAACATTGCGCTCGCTCATATTGTAACGCTGAGCCAGGCAAAGAACAATATAACTGATTTTCTCACCTCGCTGCTTCGCTCTCCGGTAGTCATCAAACAAGGCGACATATTTATGATCCGTGGGCTTTACTCCGGCTTTCTCCAGTTTCTCAATAACTCCGCCGCACAATTTTAATGCTTCATACACTGTCATTCAGTAATTTTTGCTAACTTTGCAACTCCTACGACATTCAACATTACGCCAATGCGCAGTCGAAAGGCTTTTGCCCCCGGCTTATGCGCATTGGCGTTTTGTATTTGTATGTCGTAGGAAAACTGCAAATCAAGCCGGGGGCTTTTTCTATGCCTCCGTGCTGAATGGGTCAGAGCTTTGTTATCATCATATCATTAAATTTTGCCTGATAATTCAGGTGGTTTGTCCTCATGCGGACTGTTGCACCATACATTGGCGCTGCCTCTCCGTACTCGTCAGCCATGAACTGGCAAAGCTCCACAATCTGCGATTTATCAGACGTGAAATAAATGTATTTCGTTCCGTGCAGCAAGCGCAGCACATTGAGGTAGTCGGTCAGCTTCCAATAATTCTCATACATTCCGCACTCCGTCGTAAGATACGGCGGGTCCAGCACAAACAGCGCCCGCCTGTTGCCGCGCTCGCGCTCGAACAGTTCCCGGTAGTCCATGTGTACGACCTCCAGCCCGTCCAGATAGCTGGCACTTTCATAAGCGCCGGGTCTTACCCTGTTATACATCGTATGTTTGCGCAGTTCCTCCAGACTTGTAACCCATTTGCCGGAGAAAAGCACCGACCTGCCAATCGTCATAATGTCGACCCAGCCGAGCCGGTTCTGTGCTTCCTCCACAATACGCAGCACATCGGCACGCTGCTCCTGCGTTAGTCGCTGGTTTGCCTGAACGCCGGATAAACGCTGTTTAATCGTCGTTAAAATGGCGTTTGTATCCTCTACTGCTGCCAGTCGTCGGTCGTAATGGTCGAAGTCGTTGTATATCACCCTGCACCCCGGCAGCACCTTTTTAGCCGTGTACGACAGCAGCCCGGAGCCTCCGAAAAGGTCGACCACCGTATCAATTTGTCCTGCCACTTGCTTCAGGACTTCGGAAAAGTCCCTGATAA
>JBJECV010000179.1:0-10725 GCA_051871435.1 Sodaliphilus sp.
ACAGTCGGTCCAACCTAAATTTCTATGATATTATAGCATAGCTGAATAGTTACCCACCTTCACACCCTCTGCTTCAAATAATGCTTTATTATTTGCTAAAATAGGCAACTCCAAATCATTGAGCGAAAACAAAGCATCAATGCTATGCTCCTTGCAAATCTGTAATGTGATATCCACATAATGAGGGTCGTACACGGCCGGCACTTGCAATTTTACATCCGCAACTTGAAGTGCAGGCGCAGACAATTGCATATCTGTGGCAACAATCTTATCCCCCTCACTCAGATTTTCCTTAAAATATTTCAACAAATAAGTGCGTCTACCCGCACAAGTGAATAGAATATTCATTTCAAAAAGATATTATAATCTGTATATGGATGTAACATCGTCAATATTTTGTCGCCTTCTAACTTCAACGAATTCTTCGTTTTCCAAAGTCAAAATAGGCTCAAGAAAATTAATAAATATTGGCGTTAAGCATATAGTATAGGCACCAACACCTTTAAATTGGACAAAATCTCCAGGCTCCAATTTAGGTAAATTCACCTGCTTCAAAATCACATCTTTTTCCATACAGGTCGACCCCACCACATCGCAAATATAGGTTTCTGTGCTTTCAGATGCTTGATAAACATTATGAGGCAAGTTATTTGCATGCATTGTTGGTTTAACATCAAACACAGTTCCATCCACCATCACGAAATTCACGGTGCCTATTTTTTTGTTTTGGTACACTTTCGTGTAATAAGTAAAAACATTTGAAACAACAGAAGACCCAGGTTCTATTACAATAAATGGCATTCTATTCATAAACCATTTGCTTTTCTCTACCTCATCAACAACACAATCTGCATAATCTTCGTATTTGGGTCTTCCGGTCAAATCCATCCCCTCTGGAGCAGCGCCAAAATATCCACCGCCAATATTAAAGTATTCAAGGTCATTCAATTCATATTGCTCACATATTGAAAGCATGTGCTGAGTGATTATTTTATAATTTAAAACCGCTCTATCTGATGAAGAAGTATGACCATGAAGAGAATTAATCTTGATGCCATTATCCCGCAATTTGGCTATATTTTTAGAAATAATATCGTGGGGGAAACCAAATCGACCGAATCGCAAACCGCATTGAATGGTGCTTACGCCATTCTCATCAGTCAAGTTGATATTTATTCTCATTCCTACTTGTATTTCATTTTTCGGATGCTGTTTGGCATATTTACAAGCCATCTCCACCTCATACTCGCTATCCAAATTTATAATTACATGATTGCTCAATGCTTTTTTAAAAATTCGATCACGCTTGATCGGGCCATTAAAAATAATATGCTTAAAACCCAATTTTAGTGCAAGCTCATATTCCATTTCACTTACCACTTCTGCATAGCACCCTTCAGATTGAGCAATTCGGCATAATGCCGGCACATAGTTCGTTTTAAACGAATATCCTGCAATCACCTTTTTATATCTACCACGAAAAGCATTCAAAAATGCATTTAAGTTTTGGCGATACATATTGCCATCCATTATATAAAATGGAGTTCCAAATTTCTTGTCTAAAATCTTTATATCTGAGTAAGAAATAGGATTCATTACAATTAATTTTTTCCGTTAAAATCTTCCATGGTGGCGCTTTTGCCGGTGGTGGTGTTGATGTCGGCTCGGCAGACCACTTTTGTGATGGTTAACAATATGATTTTCAAATCGGTGAGCAGCGTGCAGTGGTCCACATACCACACATCGAGCTTAAAGCGCTCCGTCCAGCTAATGGCATTGCGCCCATGGCATTGTGCCCAGCCACTGATGCCCGGCCTCACCTCATGGCGGCGCGCCTGCTCGGGGCTGTAGAGTGGCAAATATTTTGGGAGGAGGGGGCGGGGGCCGATGAGGGCCATGTCGCCTTTGAGCACGTTGATGAGCTGAGGGAGTTCGTCGATGGAGGTGGAGCGCACGAAGCGTCCCACCTTGGTGATACGCTGTGCATCGGGCAAAAGATTGCCATCGGCATCGCGCTCATCCGTCATGGTCTTAAACTTGATTATCTTAAATATTTTGCCATGCCACCCGGGCCGCTCCTGCAAAAAGAAAGCTCCAGCCCCCTTGTTAGCAAAATGCAACCAAACCGTGACCACCAACAGCACGGGACTAATGCAAATCAGCGCAATGAGCGCTATCCAAAAATCAAAAAATCGCTTAAAAAAATGACGATACATTGTAATAACGAAAACTATTTTTGAACTAAAACTAAAACGAAAACGAAAACGAAAACGAAAACTTTTTCTTAGTGTGTGGCTACATATCCACTCATTTGTTTGCTTTTTTGTCCACGAATTTACACGGATTGCACGAATTAGCTTAATTGATACACATAATAATTAGTGTGATTCGTGGTGGCTACATATCCACTCATTTGTTTGCTTTTTTGTCCACGAATTTACACGGATTGCACGAATTAGCTTAATTGATACACATAATAATTAGTGTGATTCGTGGTCTATAAAAAATCCTTCGTGGTAAATTAGCAAACCATAACTTTCGTGGCTTGCAAAATACTGTGGTCAAAGAATTTCGCGATAGAAATCGAGTAAGCATTGCTGCACGTAGGATTTCTCGAAGCGAGAGGCTATCATTGGGCGCGCAGCGGATGCTATTGATTTGCGTTCAGACTCGTCGTCAAGCATGTGCTGCATTGCCTCCAACAGTGCATCTGCATCTTTCGGCGGGATAATCACGCCATTCTTACCATTTTCCACAATCTCGCGCGAGCCATTGATGTCGGTCACGATGCTCGGCAAGCCCATAGCACCAGCTTCAAGCACCGTGTTGGGGAAACCTTCGCGATAACTTGGCAACACAAAGCAATCGCTCGCCGCATACCAAGCTATCAATTCATCACCCCGCTTTTCGCCCACAGCTTGAATGCCTTTCAGGGCAAGAATTTTTTTCAGTGTGGAAGGCTTCAGCGGGTCAAGATTTTCTTCCATTTTTCCCACCAGCACCAAGCGGCAGTGAGGATTGAGCGCATGGAGCCTGGCAAAAGCATCCACCAGCTCGTTCACTCCCTTATCGCTCACGATGCGCCCCACATACAAAAATGTGAACAGATTGCGACTGCTCAAGTCCTTGGCAGCATCCTCAATTTCGGGGCGCAAAGAAAATCGCTCCATATCCACGCCCTTCGCATTGCCATACCCAAGCACACGCATGGGTTTGCGAGTGATATGGCGCTGAAGGTCGGCTTTCACACCTTCCCCTTCGGGAATCACATGCGTGGCGCAGGCACAAGTAAGCCAATCCGTGAGCATCAAAATGCAACGCTTCAGTCCCTTGGCAGTGGGCCACACCAATCCGGTGAATGTGTGCACCCGCACCGGCACATGCGCCATTTTCGCAGCCAGCATACACAAAAGCCCCGCCTTAGGCGTCATGGAGTGGACCATATCCGGCTTTTCGCGGCGAAACACCTTCACCAAAGCTATCAAAGCCTTCACATCTTTAAAGATGGCAATATGGCGCTCTATCGGAACGATGATAGTGGGCACACCTTTTTCTCTCAGATCGTCCAATTCTTTTCCGGGAGAAGAAAGCGCCACCACCTCTATTTCTTTTTGATTGAGGGTGGGTATCATCTCCACAAAAAACCCTATTGATTGCGCCACCGTAACGGCACGAATTATTTTTTTCTTATATTGAATCATAGGCAAACTATTTCAATAAAATATTAAGCCACTATTATGGCTATTCTTTAAATAAAATAATCTTCTCCGATAATCGTTGGCAACAATTTGAAATCTTAAATTCTAATTTTTCAAACATTTTCTTTCGCAAAAATTCAAGCATCACTGCTACAATATAGAACAATAGCATCGCAAAGAAAACAAGACCAAATGCAGCAACATCGGAAAGCGTATCTTTTATACTTTCAAACCAATGATATAACCTGTTACTTACAAAAGGTTGCGACGATATTAAATACACAGCCAATACCGAAGTAGCAATCTTGTTAATAAAAATGTTTTGCAACTTAAGATTTGTAAACCATATAAACACAAAAATTGACGCCACCCACATCATCGGAGAGTTATATCGCATAGCATAAATGATGGAAATCGGGAAAAACACCATCTTGCACATATGTAAAATAGTCATCAAAAGAACGAGCCCAACAAACACAAAGCCGCCTCTAAATAAATTAACTTTAAAGGGTTTGCGCTTAATATAAGATGCAACCACATAAAGAGCCATAAAATGAACAAAATGATACCCATCTATCGTCACCTCTTTAGCCTGATGCATATATCCAATATACACATCAATAATAAGAACCATTAAGCATATAGTAGAAAGCTTTTTAGTGTTCATATTATTGATAGCCTCATTCAATAATGGCGAAATCAAATATAAAGCAAAATAGGCTACCATAAACCATAGTAAACCATCACCCCCTGTCAGAGGGAAAAGCACTCTACGAGCACATTCAACCACACTCATTTCCCCATTTAAAAAGGAAATTACAGAAAAGACCAGAGCCCACACGAAACATGGTGCAACAAGCGACACAAACCCTTTCCATGATTGTTTAATTTGGAAATAGCCACTTATCATCACAAAACAATTCACTGCGAGAATCGACACATTCATAATAAGCACTCTCAATTCATTATCGATACTGAAGCTTGGAGTGTGCAAATCATACAAATTTTGCAACGTATGATTAGTTAGCACGCCAAACATGCATATAATTCTCAACAATTCAAAATTCGATTGTCTTATTTTAATTTTTTCCATGTCAAACATTTAAAGATAAAAACAAATAACCATGCCAAATGGTACTTAACGAACAGATAACGAATTTTCCCTTTTTTTGAAAAAGCGTTTAGATTAATCCAATCGGCTGCCACATCACTTTCAGGGAATATTTGATAAAACTCTTTAAGCCAATTATAACGATAAGAAACAAGATTGAGTTTAGCCAAATACTTTAGAGTCAAGACGGTTTTTAAATATTTTTCACCATCCGGCTTACTCTCAAAAAAGCATGCTATTAGATGCGCACACTTCAGCATTTGATCAATTTTATCTCGGGTATAACCCTTAGTCATAGCACCTTGATTTGCCTGATTATAATGATAAGCAGGGCCTTCAATCTGAGAGAAACCTTTGGCATAATAGAAAACACGAAGCATCAGTCCATTATCTTCCCACATATTCACGCCCTCAAAAGGCAGTAAATCATGAGCAATATAAATTTTCCTTTTAACGAGTTTATTCCAAGAAAACATCCCAACCGAATTTCGATACCAATTTTGTAACACGTCTTGGCAATTATCTCCTAAGTACTCCATTGGTCGAGTTATTCCTTTTGAAACATATTCGTCTCTAATAGGACAAATCACGACGTCAGCATCTACTCGAACAGCCTCAGCATACATTTCCTCATATAGAGATGTATCAACCCAATCATCACTATCACAATGAATAACATAATCGCCTTCAGCCAATAGCAATCCTTTCCGTCGAACGGCGGCCAGGCCGCCGTTCGACGGCATTTTCAATTCGCGTACGCGAATCTTTTTTTCTTTTAAACAGTTTCTATATCTCTCAATTTCTTCGTTGAGTAGAGCCATACTATTATCCGGAGAACAATCGTCGATGAAAATAATTTCAATATCATCAATCGTTTGTTCAAACAAACTTTTAGCACACCTTTGTATGTATGGTGCCACATTAAAAATAGGCACAATTACAGAAATTTTGGGCATAGTTTAGATTTTACTTAAAAGCCAAAATAATAATTTGTATAGCTTATCTTGTAAGGCAAATGCTGACAAATATGATATTTTAAATCCATAATTCGGATAAAGGCACCTAAATAAACTATATCCAAAAGGTTTAGCGCTATGCTTTCGTAGTTGTTTATTGCCCAAAATTGCTTCAGAAATCTGCCGTTCTTCATGATAAAACCTACCCTTTATACTGTTAAAAAACGATAATCCTTTATCTGAGTTCAGTAATATTACAGAAACGCCATCATCATGCTTTTCATGTATATTGAGTTTTCCAAGTCCCCAAAAATCTCCTATTGTGATGTCTGATATACGTTCTGCAGATGCATATCTGCAGTTATAACATGCTTCATTATAGAAAAGAGACTTAAGAAAACCAAGCATAAATTTATCATTTTGTACATTTTTAAAATACAAAACATCCTGGTTAGAATCATACATTGTAATACCAAATCCTTCCTTGGGCCTAAATGATATATTTTGCACTCTACTAATGTCAACGAGTCCAGTTATATGCTCTCGAAACATTTTATACGAAGGTACTCCATGACAAATCAAATCCACAAGAATAAGATTTGAAAAACCTCGATTTATAACATTTCTGAGCCCAGCATTCTGACAAGGAGTCCCGAAAAATGTAACTAACCTACCCGCTTTCACATCCTTTTTTACTTGAGATAAAATGTTCGGTTCAATTTTACTTTGCACATATTTAGAACCTTTTATGCGAAAAAGTTGATTCTTTCCTTCTATACGAATATGCTTGGGAATTAAATCATCGTCAAAAGCAACACCATACACTACTCCGCCTTTCTCAATGGTATACTGAGATATCACACTCGAAGCTCCACCAGAAGAACTTGTATGATAATCCTCTTTATCTTTGCTCCATGCGGCATATGCTGTTAGTGGATAGTGTAGGCACTTCACGTTTAGTACAGGGCATATTTTTTTACACAAGCCACAATCAACACATACATTCAAATCTATAATCGGTTTATAATGTCCGAATAACTTATCTTCAGTCATACTTATTGCTGACTTATGACAAACACTTGCACAAGCCGCACAACCGGTACATCTATCAGAAGGACAAATTTCAGTCATCAATAATTATGTTTGTTTTAATAAAATTCCATCCCGTATTAGAATAATTATTTAAAGAAGAATTAAGTAATTCAAAATCGGATATTAATAAATCCGGCAAATTCTTCACTTCGTCAACGGATGAAATAGAAATATGTTTCAAATTGCAAGTTTTTAAGATTGAAGATATTCTATTATCCTTATTTCCATTAATTGAAATCAATTGTTTGTTTAGAATCAGGGACAAAGCAGAGGCATGGAATGAACTAGTGCAAACATACTTTGAAAAATATAATAAATTTAAAAATTCCTTTGGCCCACTTCTTAATGACATTTTAAAGCCAGACATTAAATCATATAAATTTGAAAAATTTGAAATCACAATCGGCAATCCATAATGCTTGGACACTTCTTTTGCGATTTTTATCATTTCTGAATCTGCAAATAGGGTATAAAAAAAGATATAATCATCCTTGATAATCGGTTCTTTTGAAATTAATTTCAGCCATTCTCTACTATCTAACAAAAAAACAGGATCACACACAACACTAATATCCTTCCGCTCTGATACAGTTTCTATCACATTCTTTGTTCCCTCTTCTCTAACAGAAATTGCTTTAAAATCTTTAAGATAAAGCCTAAACTTTTCTATTTCTGAAACAGGAAATATTGAAGATGGTCCAAAACTAGCCGCATACGATACTTTAGCACATTTTGCAAAAGGTAATAAATAGGCATAATTAAAATCTTCTATTCCACACTTCCAAATCTGGTCACTTCCACATACAATCTTATCATATTTAAAATCCGCTTCAAAGAGTTCTTCAAGAGTGTAGAATTCTCTTTTTGAAGTTACAAGATATTCTTTTAAAAAATTCTCAAATAATTCATATTTCTTCCTCAAAGAAAAATAAAACAAAATATGAGATAAGTCTTTTAAAAGTGCCGTCCATTTCCTTCGAAATGTAAACACCCGATACATTTTCTTCTGAGACAAGGAACGGAAATTGATAATCTCACATTCTACTCCACATGAAGAAATGGCTTGCTGCAACGCATAAGCTTGAAGCATAGAACCATAATTGTGAGCCCCATGAAAAGTAATAGTAGCAACTTTCATTTTCTTAAAAACCTAACGATGAAAGATGGAACAAAAATTTTCATCAATCCCTTCAATCCCGAAGTATAAGGGCGGGGGGATCCAAGCGACTTCTTAACCTTTACGCCTAATTTATAAGTGCGAATGCGATCTCTTACTTTTCTGCGAGATATTGCATTTTTGTCATCTCGCATAGAGTAAAGAGGCTCACTTAAATTATATCCCTTGTATCCTGCTTTATAAAACTTGTACCAAAGATAATAGTCTTCTATTCGTTCAACCCATGGCTCTGCGGTGTAGCCTCCTATGCTTCGCAAGGCATCAGTCCGCATCATAACAGGTGCATGACAAAAGGGAGTTCCGTAAGAAAAGGACTTAAATGTGGGTTCTTTTTCTTTAATAATTCCAACTTTCCAGATGCCATTCGCATCAAAATGGAACATCGGGCAACTAACTAATGCATACTCTGGATGTGACTCCAAAAAAGATAACTCTTTTGCGAACCTTGTAGGATCACAAATATCATCTCCATCCATCCGTGCTACATACTCAGTATCAACATATTCTAAGCAATGATTTAAAGTTGCAGCTAATTTTAAATTTTTCTCATTTTTAATTACCACCACATTGGGATGGAGGCGTGCATTTTGCTCCGCAATTTCCAATGTGTTATCCTTGGAGCCGTCGTCGCAAAGTATGATTTTAAAATCTTGAAAAGTTTGGGCATAAAGCGAATCGAGCGCCTCTTGCAAAGTGCTTCCGCAATTATAAATGCCCATCAGCACGGATATTCGGTAAGTCATACGATTAGAAATATGAATCATTTGCAGATAAACGACATAAACAATGTAAAGGCTAAATGAGCGAGCATCACCATTGAGAATTGAACATAACGTTTTTTGCCCAAGGATTCGTTGAGATAGGGATAGATGAGCACAATGGGATAGAGGAGCCAGCTCAGATAGGCAATACGATTGGTGAAATTGGCATACATACAAAGCATCCACACGGCATTGGTGCACAAATAGAGGTTGAGCAAAGATGTGTAAAGAGCTGACACCTTGATGCGCTTAACGAACAACACCCAATAACCTACCAATATGGGCATACAGGAATAAATGATGAAGTCGATGCGAAAACCGCCTTTGGTTCCATCATCGCCTTCTCCCAACAAATATTCCGCCCCACTTTCATCGGTGAATGATGCAAAAAAGTCGGCGAATGCTGATATGTGGGCTAAGGCAATGAGGAAGCAAAATGCCCAGCCTATGAAATACCATTTGGGGCGTTTAACAAGCAATGTTAACACGAATGCAGCAACGGGCAACTGCATACTGTGGTGAAATCCCCACGACAAAAAGATGAGGGGGATGCATATCTTCAGATGCTCTCTATAGCCCAATGCTAATATAAACAAAGACGCAGCAGCACCTGCTTTTATACCATTTGTGCCATAACTAAATGTGGAAAAGGCAGCGAGAAACACTAAAAATGCCGCCCAAACATCGTTTGGGAACAGTCGCTTCAACCCAAAATATGCCCCTCCAAAATAAATGGCGGCAATGGTTACAAAGAAGGTGCTGATACTAAACCGTAAAGAGCCAAACCAAGCAAACAAGTTATCGAAAATCAAATTCTCTGCTTCGCTATCGTATTGAAAGGGGATGCCAAAATAGAAAGCATGATAATATTCGTTATAATTTACCATATCCACAAAATATTGACCGCTAAGCGGACGATATCCAATGAATAACACACAAATGATGGCAAAAATCAAGCTCCCTACATCATTGTTATCTTTTGTCTTCGGCAAGCCCACTTCTTTCTTGGAATATTGAAAGAAAGCGATTACCGTGAACAAAGTGACAATAAAATAATAGATATATCTGTAGGCTACAGCAGCAAAATCAAACATATTATTGTTGAGTGTTAAGTTTGTTTATCGGCTGAATATTCGTTTTGTCCATTGCAAGCTTCCATCTCCAAAATAGCGATGAGCCATCCTCACCATCCATGTGAGAATTGGATTACGCTTTTTTAACCACGTTTTGGTGTACCAATGAATGCTTCGGGTGTTTTCGGTGATATCCAGCACTCCGGTGTTGTCGTTTAAGGGGTTGAAATAGTCGCGCGGATAAATCCAGATGCCCGCCACCTGCTGAATTTCGTTGATATTGCGCAACCCGGTAGCAATCAGCACACTGGTGGTGTGTTTCACCACAGTCACCTCCACCGGCTTGCCATCTGCATCCAAGAAATGCAAATCTTGATAATAATCTAAAATTTCTTTGTAGAGGCCGAGGCCTGGGTTTACGCCCAGGCCGAGGCCTGGGTTTACGCCCAGGCCGAGGCCTGGTGCCACAAGCGGAGCTTCGCTCGCGCTTGTGGCACCCACCTCGATGCCCATGAAGGGGCCGCGGGCTATGATGTCGTGCATTGGCTTGATTACTTCCACGTCGGTGTCGAAGTAGAGGCCTCCGTGGTGGTAGAGTATCCAGAAGCGTGCGTAGTCGCTCACGAAGGCGTATTTTTTGGCTTGGTAGGCTTCGGCAGTGTAGGGAATGATGTTTACATCAAAGTTTTGCTCATTCCACTCCTTTATCTCATAGTCGGGGAAGAACTTGCGCCAACTGTTGATGCATTTCAGTGCCGATTCCGGCAAAGGATTTCCTCCAAACCAGCAGTAATGTATTATTTTGGGTATCATATTTTTTTATTAACGAAAACGAAAACGAAAACTGTTTTTATTAA
>JBJECV010000179.1:10825-25551 GCA_051871435.1 Sodaliphilus sp.
CGAAAACGAAAACGAAAACGAAAACTGTTTTTATTAACGAAAACGAAAACGAAAACGAAAACTGTTTTTATTAACGAAAACGAAAACGAAAATCGAGCGCGTAGCTCGTAGGGTGAAGATAGTTTTGGTTTTAGTTTTAGTTTTAGTTTTGGTTTTAGTTTTAGTTTTAGTTTTAGTTTTGGTTTTAGTTTTGGTTATTTATTATTTCTAATAGTGCGGATGAGCCCTACTAATTGTTTTTCTATATTCCGAATTGATATGATCAATTCTTCAAAAATGTCGTTGGCAATATAACCTACGTTTTTGGCGATAAGGAGCTGCGTTTCCACTTCGTAGGCTGAACCGAGGGCAATATCCAAAAATTTTGCAAACTCAGCGTTTGAAGGCTTAGCCGAACCTTCTGCAATATTGCTACTCACACTCACTGAAGCACGCTGCAATTGGTCGCACAATCCCTTTTTCTCAAACCATGGCAATTCTGAAGAAACTTTATAAATCTTTGTAGCAAAATCCACGGCGTCTTGCCACACCTTATAGTTCCTAAAATTCCGAGCATTCCCCTCCATAAAATTTTCAGTTTTAGTAAAGCAATAGTTTTCGTCTTCGTTTTCGTTTTCGTTTTAGTCTTCGTTTTCGTTTAACAAATCGTAGATTTTTGTTACTTCGGACTCGTTGCCGTAGTCGTGGGTGGCGAGATAGGCGGTGAGGCGTTGGCGGAGGGGTGCGTCGAGGATTACTCGGGCTATGCCTTGTGCGCAGCTTTCGTTGTCCATGGGCACGATTACGCCGTCCACGCCGTTGCGGATTTGGCTTGATGCTGTGGGATAGTTGGTCACCACAATGGGTTTGCACAGCATTTGTGCTTCGCGCACGGTTACGCTTTTGCCTTCGTAGCGTGAGGGTTGCACGTAGATGTCGCAGGCCTTGATGTAGGGATAGGGGTTGGAGCGTTTGCCGAGGATGATGACGTGGTTTTCCATCCCTGCCTCGCGTATTTTTTGGCGAATGAGCGCTTCGCCGCCGCCGTAGCCGATGATGTACCATTTTATCGCCTGCGGCTCGGTTAGTCGCTTCGCTTGGTTAGTCGCCTTTGGCTCGGTTAGTCGGCTATCGCCTTGGTTAGTCGCCTTTGGCTCGGTTAGTCGTGCTTCGCACTTGGTTAGTCGGCTATCGCCTTGGTTAGTCGCGCTGCGCGCTTGGTTAGCCGGGCGGAGCCCTTGGTTAGAGTTTTCGTTTTCGTTTTCGTTTTCGTTCGAACTCGCTTGGTTTTCGTTTTCGTTTTCGTTTTCGTTCAATGCGTTAGCGTTGAGAATGCGGAGCATTCTGCTGCAAATATCCGGCACGTTGTCGTAGTTTTTGGCGTCGGAAAAGCGGCCTATGGATAGTAGACGTATCATTTCTTCTATCAATAATTTGCAAATGTGGGGCACTTCCTCTAAGCGCTTTTGTTCCGAGAAGCGGCCTATCGATAAGAGGGTCTGGAATTTACCCCCCCCATTGTGGGTCTGTAATCGGCTCTAAATCAGCGCGTTGTCGCACAAACTGGGGCGAGAGTATGTTTTCTATCTCCACAATTTTATCCTTCAGCGTGGGGAATACTTGGAGGAAGGTGCGGGTCACGTCGGTGGAGATGGAGGCGATGTAATCGTAGCGGCTCCACACTTTGAGCTCTTCGGGCACGTCGACCCAAATGCGGGTGTAGTCGGTGTGAATCCACGCTATCGTTTTCTTTGCTTTCACCTTATCGAGCACGATGCGGTGGGGCGTGCAGAAGCTGATGGCAAGGTCGTAGGTGACCGCCGGATTGATGGCGGGCAGCAGGGGCGTGGTGTAGCGCGACATGTAGTCGTAGCCGCAACAGTTGGGCATCGAGCTGCCGCTTTTTTTGTAGATGCGTGCCGACTTCCACTTTGCCAGCAGGCGGGCGGCGGCTATGTGCCAGAAGCCTCGGCGCACGAGCTCTGCGATGGGGCGCTCGAGGGTGGTGTAGGGGGCGATGGGCGGCAACACGTTCACCCATTCGGGGATGAACTGCATCATTTCGCCTCGGTGGTCGTGGAGGAAGAGGTCGACGTGCACGCGCGAAGGGTCGAGCGCATGAAGCAACCCCACGAGCGCCGTTTCAGCCCCCCCAATCTCCATATAATGCATCGCAATCAATATCCGCGGCTTCATAATTATTTCATTTTAGATTGATGTCAAGCCATCGCTTTGAAAATTCAATATCATTGAACAAAATGGGAGCAATTTTCTCGTAAGAAACGGAAGAAAATAGCGTGCTATCCGACACATTGGAGTCGATAAGGCGGTCAATCAGGCCGTAATGCGATAGCACGTCGCGCATACGGGTGTTTAGCCCGTCGGCACGGTTCACCACAAAGAAATCTTTGCCATATATCATTGAGAATGCCGTGCCGTGAAATGAATTACTCACCACACGCCTTGCATTTTTGATGAGTGAAACAAATGCTTCGGGACCCTGATGGCGATAGCATTTGTGGGCATAGCCCAATTTGCGACCACCAATGCTCACTATCTTGCAGCTATAGTGATGCGCCAATCGTTGCGCCACAGCACGAATAGACGGGTCGCTCATGAAATCGTAGACCAAAATGTAATCTTCGCCCTCTCCTTCTTGGCTTGCCACCTCATCCCATTGCTTGGCAGTAAGCAAAAACACGGGGTCGACCACCCGGGTGCCTTCATAGCCAAGCGTGTGCAATAATTTCACGCCGCTGCTTTCGCGCACCGATATGCTGTTGAAATGAGCGAGACCAGCTTTCACAAAATCTTCCGTGCCTTCTTCCAAAGCGTCGGTGGCAAAACTGGCTGCATAGGAAATGCGCTTCACCTCCGGATTGCCAAAATCTAGATAAAAAGCCGGGTCGGTGCCATTGCGGAATGTGGTGTTCCAAATTTGGTCGCTTCCGGCAATGTAGGCATCAGCCTCTGGAGCATCGCCACTAAGCTCTGCAAAAGAATTGTAGCGGCGAGTGAGGCGCAGATATTTCGCCGTGAAAGCATCAAAAGATGCTTTCCTTTTTAGCGAACACAGTCGCCCCGGCAACTTCGCCAATAGGTAGAGCTGCTTGATGAGTGGTTTATCAAACCTTGGATTTGCCACCAAGCGGAAATCAAAATGCCTGCTCAAATAGTTGGGCTTATAGTGAATGATTTTCACATCGTGCCCCTCGCCTTGCAAATAGCGCTGCAAAGCATAAGCCTGAAGCGAAGCCCCATGATTATACACATCATGGCATGTGATAGTGCGTAGGCTCATCTAAAAAGAACTCTTTATATAATTATAATGTAACACCCTATAGTATGGATTTCTGCCTACGACAACATATAATCCATCCATTTAGCACTTTCAGTGATAGATGTGGTATATTTTTCTTCAGAAACTGCTTTAATTAAAGAATTGCGTAAAGTCTCATTTTTGGCTATAAGCAATATCTTCTCTGCAATCTTATCAGCATCCATTTCTACGATTAAGCCATTTTTTCCATCTTCCATTTGATCATAAATTGAAGGAAAATTGGTGCTAACGATAGGGCAATGATTAATTTTCGCTTCTGTTACAGTACGACCAAATCCTTCAAATAGTGATGTTTGCACATAGATATCGCAATTTTTCATAAAAGGGTATGGGTTGGGCTGCATACCAAGCAAAATAACGTCATCTTGTAATTTTCTTTCAGCTATCATAGACTCTAATTCCACACGTTTTTCTCCCTCTCCTATAAAATACCAACGGAAGTAGAGCCCTTGTTTCTTCAATATTTCTGCAGCCTTTACTGCAAGCCCGTATCCTTTTTGTTCTACCAAACGCCCAGTTGTTACTATGCGCAAGCCTTTATAATCATCACAAAATCCAGGCTCCTCGGCCATACGTTGAATGAACGAAACACTAAATACATTATATATGACTTTAACCTTACTCTTATCTGAAACATAGTCTGATGAATACAACTGATTCTTAATCGCATCAGAGATAGCTACCACAGTATCACACATATCATAATACTTTCGGCAAAAGTCTTGATTATAATTAGCTTTCTCCATATCAATATTCACACGTGTTGCTTTTTTCTTTGCATTGACCTTTGTAGCAAGATAGAAGGTTGGGTATCCTTGCTGAAAGGAGATGGCCACATCATACACCTTTTCCAAAGGAGAAACATATTTCTCTACTCTACTCCAAAGCATTTCCGCAGTATGTTTCTTGCTACCAAACACTCGCAAATCTAAAGAATATAATTTTTGGGCAAACCAATACCCTAATCTGTTATTTGGAATTGGATTGAATGTAATGACATTCACATTATTAGGTAAATAGCGCTCAAAGATCCCATTCCTATCACGTAACCAAAGATCAACATCTACTTTTGAGTAATCAAGAGTAGAAAGCATTGAAACTAAGCTCTGTTCTGAGCCCCCACAGCCAAGACTGTCACTAAGAATTAAAACTTTCTTTTTCATTATTTATGTATAAGATTCGGTAATTTAATCCAGGAACCAATTGTATAATCCCATTCTTCTGGAATAAACGGATCCATACCTCCATTATGTGTAAATGTCAACTCTCCAAAATAAATCTGACCTTCAACATTATATAAGTCAACTCTAACATGTGGGAATCCCTTAGATAGGACTGAAGCGATTTCTATCATTTTTTCAAAATTCTGCGGTTTCTCAACAAATTTATTCGGATTAGATGGCAATTTTTGGCTACTTATTGGAAGCACTTTCCATTTCGTGTCGTAATAATTAACGGAAAATTTCCCTTTGTTAAATCTATTCGAAAATACTCCACACATCTTCACAACTCCATCAAAACAAAAAAACTTGTAATCAGTAAGTCCTTCTCCACTTTTATCCTCAATATATTCTTCTGCAATAATTAGAGGCTTTACACCCTTATATTGCATCTCATGGGCCATTTTATAATACCTCTCATTCAACCCTTCTCTCAATCCTTTTCTTACTTTATTCTCGTCAATCTTTAATTTATCCTTGCAAATAAACATACCAAGTCCAGAGTTATGGTTACATTTTATAACGAATTTTTCCGGTAGTGAGTCAAAGTCAACTTTATCAGCATCATCCCATACTCCTATTGTTGGAATAATATACTTTTCACCTATAAGACCTGCAACATAGTTTTTTACTAAATATTTGTCTACTAACATTGCATATATCGGAGGACAATAATTCAATTTCAACCACTGAATTTTTTCATTATAAGTTTTAGGGTTTTTCAGATTAAGTTTATGACCAAAATAAATATAATAGCGAATTTTGAGATACAGTTCATTAGGCCATAACGAAGCCGTCCGCTTCATAAACTTAAGAAAAATGTCCTTTGTTCTAAAGAAAAATGATGATTTAATTCTATTTAATAGATCCATATCATTTATTTTTAAATCGTTTTATTTTATTGCTTACAACAGCTCTTTGGCTTGTATCCAACATGAATATATATATCAATAAAAAGAAAAGTATACTAGAAACAAATGTTGTGGCAAGAAGTTGGAAAAATCCTTTCTCTAAAACGGATGATAATAATACGACCGTTGCATATACAGCAACTGAAAGAATACAAGGCTTCAGAATTCCCTCTTTACAGAAAGAAATAATAGGAAAGAAAGGCATCTTACGTTTTGCTTCTATTAGGCATCCAATAAGCATGAGCGGTGTTCCCACATAGAAAGCACAGAACGAATAAATAATTGGCAATTTTGCCATAAATGTCAACAAAAGAGCTATAAGAGCCATCAACATTGACGAGCCTATGATAATAGATTTGTTCCTATTCTTTCCAGTCGCATTTATTGAATAACTGACAACCGAATTAGCAACACCAAAACAATTAAATATTAAAGCAATCGTACAAATTTCACACACGTATTCAGGGACTTTTCCTAACCACAATTCAAGTATGTACCGAACATTTACTATAAGTGGTACAGAAACAAAAGACAAGAGCAAAAATGACATTTTTGCAGCATTTGATAATAGTTTAGTCATTTCCACATAATTCCCCGATGCGTATGCTTTAATAATAGGAGGATTAAATGCGGTCAACATATTATAGGAGAGACTGGTTAGAGTACCATATAACATATCAGAAATACCTAATGAGGCATTGAGGGTAACGCCATGGTAAATATTTACAATGAAACTCTGCCCTTGTTGCTTAAGGGTCATACAAAGACTGGAAAACATTTGCCATATTGAAAAACCCATTAATCTCTTAACAACATTACTTCTTAAACTCCAAATTATAACAGTTTCTTTAAAATTCCTAACACAATACACCCTATAAATTATAGAAATAATGATGGCAACCAAAAGGAGTAAAGATGAATATAACTTCAGCTTATCAACGCTTCCTATTAACAATAGATAAACGACTACAAGTTTCAGAGTAACATTTAAAATTTCTACATAAGCATAAACTCCCATGCGCTCGTGCGCTATAATACATGAATCGTAAGGTACTTGAGTAAAGGTCACTGCAGATGAAATGACCGACATATGAAGTACCCATTTTGCAGCTTCCATTCTTCCATCTGGTATAACTAATTTATTCTCAAGAAACCACATACCAATCGTTTCTCCAATTAATATGACTCCAACAGCAAACAAAATGTGTATAATCATTGCTGAAGAGAACGTCTCTTGAAGTTTAATTTGGTTTCCTTTACCTAAATCATATGATAGGAAGCGACTTGTAGAACTACTCATAGAAGACTTTAGGAAACTGAGCATTGCAGTAACACTTCCAACAACACTATAAATACCATAATCTTCTACACCAAGTGTTTGAATAATAACCCTTGTAGTATATAAACCAACAAGAGTCGCAAGAAACATGCGGATGTAGAGCATCAGTGTATTCTTAGCTATGCGTTTGTTGGAAGTCATAGGGTTAGTCGGGCGGAGCCCTCGGTTAGGCACTTCGTTCGGTTAGGCGCCTTTGCTTGGTTAGGCACTGCGCTCGGTTAGGCGCGCTTCGCGCTCGGTTAGACACTTTGTTCGGTTAGTCGCGCTTCGCGCTCGGTTAGCCATTTTATTCGGTTAGGCGCCTTTGCTTGGTTAGGCACTTTGTTCGGTTAGGCGGGCGGAGCCCTCGGTTAGGGGCTTACTTTTCCTATCTTCTCCACTCTACTATCCCCTTTCCTAAAAGGATGGAAAGGTTACAAATGTCGAGCGAGCTTGGGAGCGGCTAACCAAGCCCGAAGGGCGGCTAACCAATTTTTTAGTCGAGTAGTTGGATGTATTGGGGTTCTATTTGGATGGCGGCGGCGAGGTTGCAGGCGGGGAGGGTGATGAGTAGGCGTTTGGTTTTGGAGCCTCGCTGGGTGATGAGGCGTCCGGTGGTGCCGTTGAGGTTTCCTCCGATGATGCGTATGGTTTTGCCGTACATTTGTGGTGTGACTTGTTCGAGGCTGTAGTATTCCACTGTGGGTGCTTGCTGCACTGCTTGTATGAATGCGAGCATGTCGGTGTGTGGCACTGTCATTGCCTGGAATTGGTGTCCGCCTTTGAGGTAGCGATATTGAAGCAGGGGGATGCGTGCCACTATGGGGTCGAGCTCTTGTCGGGTGAGGTGCACGAAAATGAGGTCGGTCATGTAGGGCACTGTGCGGACCACTCTTTTGCCAAATTCCACGTATTCGCGTTGCTTCATGGGTATGAAGATGCGTCCGCTGAGCTTGGGCATGGATTGTAGGAGCTTGTAGGCGGGCTGCTTGGCGTTGGGTCGTGCTAAATCGCGGAGCACGTACCATGGGGATTGTGGCATGGCAGTGGGTGGGGAAAATATTTTTAGAAGTTAAAGAAGTTGAAGAAGTTAAAGAAGTTAAGACGATAGCCTGTTTGCTTCTAACTATTAAACAGCTATAGGCTGATGGCTAACGGCTATTCAAGAAGTTAGGACGATAGTCTGTTTGCTTCCAACCACTAAGTAGCTATAGGCTAACGGCTATTCAAGAAGTTAGGACGATAGTTATTGCTCGGTGATGAAGAAAGTGGTGATTGCACCGCTTCAAAGCTCTTTGTTTACTTCTAAAACTTAAGAAAATTGTTTGCAAAATTTTGGTGCCAAATGGTGCCAATTTTTGGTGTGGGCACATTGCTTTTAGTCCTGCTTACTTGAGTTTTTGGCTGACGGATAAGCAGTTACGTTGGTTATGACTAAAAGTTGGCTTCTATGAGCCGAGATGCATTTTGCTTGCGGTGTCATGCTACCTTGTTGCTCCTAATTTCTGCGCAGCATCCTGATAGTGAGTGCTGTAGGATTGGTGCGAGAGATTGGTGCTATTATTAAGGTGTAAAATTACACATTTTTTTGGATATTGCAAAATTTGGTTGAATTTGGTTAGTGGCGCTTCGCGCTCGGTTAGACACTTTGTTCGGTTAGGGACCGGGGGGAGGTCCTTTGTGGCATGAAACGGAAAAAAAAGTCGATGCGGCGGGGATGTGAGGGCTGACGCCCTTTCGTGACTAAGAGTGGAAATAAACGCTTGAAAACAAGTTTTCGCCGTTTATTTCCACTCTTAGTCACGGTGGGTCGCTGCGCTCCCCACTCACATCCCTGCCTCCTCGAAAAAAAGTCGCTTCGCGAAGAAAAAAAGTCGGCTTCGCCGAAAAAAAATTGAGACGTTAGCCTTTAGCCATTAGCCGACAGCCATTAGCCGACAGCCAACAGCCTCCCTAACCAAGCGAGCTTGCGAGCGGCTAACCAAGCCCGAAGGGCGGCTAACCAAGCGAGCTTGCGAGCGGCTAACCAAGCCCGGAGGGCGACTAACCAAGCGAGCTTGCGAGCGGCTAACCCTAAAAAATGTTTTCGGGACGAAAAATTTTTTCTAAATTTGTGGTTTGAAACGAAATATTGCGAAATTGATATGGATTATTTACTGCTTTTTGTGGGATTGGCGATGCTGCTGATGGGTGCCAATTATTTGGTGGATGCTTCGGTGGCTATTGCTAAGCGTGCCAAGGTTTCGAATTTTATTATCGGGCTTACGATTGTGGGCATTGGCACGAGTGCGCCGGAATTGTTTGTGTCGCTGCGTTCCACGTTGATTGGTCATGGCGACATTGCGATGGGCAATGTGGTGGGTAGCAATATCACCAACATTTTGCTTATTCTGGGCGTGGCGGCTGTGATTTGTCCTTTCACGATTGAGCGTCAAACGCATCGGTCGGACATTCCGTTTGGGATTTTTGCTTCGGTGCTGCTGATGCTGTTTGTGTTCGACAGCTGGAATCCGGGCATTGAGGAGAATGTGCTTTCGCGCTTGGATGGGGCGGTGTTGCTGATTATTTTCATCACCTATATGGTGTACACACTGTTTTTAAAGGCGCGCAATCCGCAGCAGGCGAAGGAAGATATGGATGCGGATGCCAAGTCGAGCTTAGAGGGAAAACGACCGCTGTGGCTGTGGGCGATAGCGGTGACGTCGCTGGCTGCGTTGCTGTGCGGTGGCCAGCTGTTTCTCGACGCAGCCATCAGCCTTGCCAAGGCGTGGGGCATGACCGAGGCGGTGATTTCTATCACCATTGTGGCGGTGGGCACTTCGCTGCCCGAATTGGTGACCACAGTGATGGCTTCGGTGAAGAAAAATTCGCAATTGGCGTTGGGCAACGTGTTGGGCAGCAATGTGTTCAATATTTTGATGATATTGGGTGTAACATCGTCGATTCATCCCATTAGTGTGACGCATATCAGCTATGTGGATTTTGCGGTGATGATTGGCGCTGCCGTGGGCACCTACGTGGTGACCTATAGTTTTAAGAAAAAAATGTTTGACCGCGCGGAGGGTGTAATTTTCTTGCTTGCCTATGTGGGCTACACGGTGTATTTGCTGATGCGCTGAAACAGAAGATTATTAAGAAGATAAGAAGTTAAAGAAGTTAAGAAGTTAAAGAAGTTAAGACGATGGTGGTGGCCTGTTGGTTTTAATTTATGGAATCGATTGGCGAGAAGTTTTGAATATTAATCATACTTAAATTTCAACGATATGAATATTGGAGACCGAATTCCGGAGATTTTGGGCTTGGATGCTCAAGGCAAGGAAGTGAAAGCCGCAGATTTTGCGGGCAAAAAATTGGTGATTTATTTTTATCCGAAAGACAATACGCCGGGGTGCACTGCTGAGGCTTGTAGCCTGAGCGAGGGCTATGCGGCATTGCGCAAGCAGGGCTACGAAATAGTGGGTGTGAGCAAAGATAGCGCCGCTTCGCACCAAAAGTTTGCAGCAAAATATGCCCTACCCTTCACCTTGATAGCCGACACCGACTTGCGGCTGAACCAAGCCTTTGGCGTGTGGCGCGAAAAGAAGATGGCGGGCCGCACCTATATGGGCACGGTGCGCACCACCTTTGTGGTGAATGAGCAAGGTGTGGTGGAGCACATCATCACCAAAGTGAACACCAAAGATGCTGCCAACCAAATTTTGGCGCTTTAATTTTTTCACCCGGGCTTCCTTGCCCATAAAATTCATCTTTAAGTATCGAAAGTATCCATCTTTGGAAATTAAGAAGTTAAAGAAGTTATCATTCGTTTCGCTCGTTAGAAGTTAAGACGATAGTGATTGCTTGTGGATAAACGAAGCGGTGATTACAATCTGCATCAACCATTTATTTATTTGCGAAACTCAAATTCATCATTGCCTATGCGCCACAGTAGAATAATAGCCATCGCGTGCCTGCTTTTAAGATTTGCTCTGCCGGCATTTACGCAGAAAACCGACACCGAAGTGCGCATCTTCAATCAGAATGTGCGTTCGCTGAAAATTGCTCCCGTGGGCAATGCTTACGGGGTGCCCATTATCGGGTTGGGGAGCGACGAGCAATTGAATGTGAACTTCGATGTGCTCGACTACGATGCCCACTATCTGCGCTATAGCATCCGCCATTGCAATGCCGATTGGCAACCATCGCAGCTGATAGAACACGAATATGTGAGCGGATTCAATCAAGCCGACATCACCGATTTCACCCAAAGCGAAGGCACTATGGTGCACTATTTTCACTACGATTTCACGTTTCCCAACGAGGAAATGCAAATTCTGAAATCGGGCAACTATCTGCTGAGCGTGTATGAGCAAGACGACCCGGAGGCGGTGCTGTTTCAAACTCGCTTCAGCGTGTGCGAGCAAATGGTGGACGTGGCGGTGGGCATCACCACTCGCACCGATGTGGACTACAATGATGCGCATCAGCAGGTGAGCATCGAACTTGTGTATAAGCAAGGCGCCATCCGCAATCCTTACGAAGAACTCACGGCTGTGGTGAGCCAAAATTCGCGCACAGATAATGCTGTAACACTCACTCGCCCCATGATGGTGGCGGGCAACCATGTGGTGTATGACCATAATCCCGCACTCATTTTCAATGCCGGCAACGAATACCGCCGCATGGAAACGGTGAACGTGAATTCGCTCAATATGAACGTGGGCAAAATTGACTTCTTTGAGCCTTACTACCATGCCACGGTGAATGTGGACCAACCGCGCACGCAATCGCAGTATCTCTACGACCAAACCCAATTCGGGCGGTTCACTATCAGAAATGCCGAAGCACCAAGCAGTAGTGACTACCAAGCCGACTACATTGTGACGCATTTCACCCTTGAGCCCGGCGAGTTGTTGCCTAAAGGCAAAATCTATCTGCAAGGCGAATTTACCCAAGGACAGCCGCAAAGTGTTACGCAAATGAGCTACGACCCGCAGAGCGGCACCTACACTTGCAGTATGCTCCTCAAGCAAGGGCACTACAATTACCAATACCTCTTTGTGCCCGACGGGACCTCGGTTGGACTCACTTCCTACATAGAAGGCGATAAATACCAAACCATCAACGAGTATGTGGTAAAAATCTACTACCACCCTATGGGCGAACGCTACGACCGCTTTGTGGGTTGCGGTGTGGCATATTCGGGAAGATGAGGTTAGTCGGGCGGAGCCCTCGGTTAGTCATTTCATTCGGTTAGTCGGGCGAAGCCCTCGGTTAGCCATTTCATTCGGTTAGTCGGGCGGAGCCCTCGGTTAGTCATTTCATTCGGTTAGTCGGGCGGAGCCCTCGGTTAGTCGCTCGCAAGCTCGCTCGGTTAGCCGCGCTTTGCGCTTGGTTAGAGGGATAGAGAGATGATCAGGCTAATGGCTAATGGCTCCCCGCTTTTTTTGGCGGAAATGGCTTGGTGTGTGGGAAAGAATGATTAATTTTGTAAACGAAAAGAAACCAACCATACAATTCAATTATTGTAATGAATAAAATTATCAGCAAAGAGAAATTCTCTGAAAACGTAACCAAATTCGTGGTAGAAGCCCCTTTAATTGCTAAAGCCCGCCGCGCGGGTCACTTTGTGATTGTGCGCTGTGGCGAAAAAGGCGAGCGCATTCCGCTCACCATTGCCGAAAGCGATGTAAAGGCAGGCACCATCACCTTAGTGATTCAAGCAGTGGGCGATTCCACCCGCAAAATCTGTGCTCTTGAGCCGGGCGATTATCTCACCGATGTGGTAGGCCCGTTAGGTCAAGCCACCACCATTAAAAACTATGGCACTGTGGTGTGCTGCGGTGGTGGCGTGGGTGTGGCACCCTTGTTGCCCATTGTTCGCGCTTTGAAAGCCGCCGGCAACAGAGTGGTGAGTGTGCTTTGCGGCCGCACCAAAGAATTGATTATCCTTGAAAAAGAAATTCGCGAAAGTAGCGACGACGTAATCATTATGACCGACGACGGTTCTTACGGCAAAAAAGGTATCTCCACAGCGGGCGTGGAAGAAGTGATTCTGCGCGAAAAGGTGGACTATTGCGTGACCATCGGTCCTGCCATTATGATGAAATTTGTGTCGCTCCTTACCAAGAAATACGGCATACCCACCGAAGCCTCGCTCAATGCCATTATGGTGGACGGCACCGGTATGTGCGGTGCATGCCGCGTGACGGTGGGCGGACGCACCCGCTTCGTGTGTGTGGAAGGTCCGGAATTTAACGCCCACGAAATTGATTTCGACGAATTGCTGATGCGCTTGCGCGGATAAAAGCGCCGCCGATTGCGCCTTTCGTCATTATTTATTTCACTTAACTACTCACTAACTCAGAACATCATTCACAAAATGGAAAATAACTACAACGATTCCCGCCTTGAGCAATGGCGCGTGGAATTGCGCAACAGCATTTCGCCCAAAGAGCGTGCCGGCATAGAGCGCGTGGAAATGCCTCAACTCGATGCCGGATATCGCATCACTTGTAATGAAGAAGTGAACCAAGGCATCACCGAAGAGCAAGCCGTGAGAGAAGCCACTCGCTGCCTCGACTGTGTGAATCCGCAGTGCGTAACCGGATGTCCGGTGGGCATCAACATTCCCAAATTCATCAAAAACATAGAACGCCGACACTTTGCCGACGCAGCAGCTGCACTGAAAGAAACCAGTTCGCTGCCCGCCGTGTGCGGCCGCGTGTGCCCGCAAGAAAAGCAGTGCGAAAGCAAATGTATTCGCTTAAAAATGAAACAGCCGGCTGTGGCAATCGGCTATTTGGAACGCTTTGCCGCCGATTGGCAACGCAACTGCGGCGAAGAAGAACACGTGGAGATGGCACCTGCCAACGGCATCAAGGTGGCAGTGATTGGTAGCGGTCCGTCGGGACTTTCATTTGCCGGCGATATGGCAAAGAAAGGGTTTGACGTAACCGTGTTTGAAGCGCTTCACGAAATAGGCGGCGTGCTGAAATATGGCATTCCCGAATTTCGCCTGCCCAATGCCGTGGTCGACCACGAAATTGATGGGCTACGCCGGATGGGCGTAAAATTTGAAACCGATGTGCTCGTGGGCCGCACCATTTCTTACGACGACTTGCACGAGATGGGCTTCAAAGGCGTGTTTGTGGGCTCAGGCGCCGGATTTCCACGCTTTATGAACATTCCTGGGGAGAACCTCAACGGCGTGATGTCGAGCAACGAATACCTCACCCGTATCAACTTAATGCAAGCCGGTCGCGGAGGCGACACACCGGTGATTCAAGGCGACACCGTGGCAGTGATTGGTGGCGGCAACACCGCTATGGACTCCACCCGCACCGCCCTTCGCATGGGTGCCAAGCGCGTGATTTTGGTGTATCGCCGTAGCGAAGAAGAAATGCCCGCCCGCTTGGAAGAAATTGGCCATGCCAAAGAAGAAGGTGTGGAATTGCTTACCCTTCACAATCCCGTGGAATATGTGGGCAATGAAAAAGGACGTGTATGCGCGATGAAAGTGCAGCGCATGACCCTTGGCGAACCCGACGCATCCGGACGCCGCTCCCCTATTCCGGTGGAAGGCGCCATTGAAGAAATTCCCGTGGATGTGGTGATTGTGGCTGTGGGCGTGTCGCCCAATTCGCTCGTACCTCGTTCCATCGAGGGATTGGAAGTGAGTCGCCGTGGCACCATTGTGGTGAACGACGAATCGATGCAATCCAACATTTCTGACCTCTATGCCGGCGGCGACATTGTGCGCGGAGGTGCTACCGTGATTCTCGCTATGGGCGATGGACGCAAGGCCGCCCAAAATATGGCGCAGCAATTACTCCAAAAATAACAACTCATTCTATCGCATATCGTGCCTACTGCTACAGTGTAAAGCAGTAGGCTTTTTTGTGGCATCGAAATACCAATTTAAGGGTTAGTCGTGCCTCGCGCTCGGTTAGAGGGAAGCCTACCCCCGGCCCCTCCCT
>JBJECV010000180.1:0-1580 GCA_051871435.1 Sodaliphilus sp.
TTTTGTGCCCAAGTGTGAACTTTCAGTGAACTCTATGTGAACTTTCGGGTGAACTTTCGGGTGAACTTTCAAAAAAAGTTGTATCTTTGCTGTGAAATCCGATAGTTTTTTTAAATTCATATCCGTATGTTAAGCGCAGAAGATATACTAAATTTAGTGAAAAGAGGCGAGGGTTATAACCTTGATTTCAAGCGTAGTGTGCCATCGAAAGTGCGTGAACTCACTGAGGAGGTTTGCAGCTTTCTGAATGCGGCTGGTGGTTATTTGTTGATTGGGGTGAACGACAACAATGAAATAGTGGGAGCCGAGATCAACAATAGCAAACGCTCTGCCATACAAGGCTCTATTGGAGAAATTTCGCCAATGTGTCATTATAATATGTATGATGTGGATGTGAATGGCAAGCAGGTGTGGGTGATAGAAGTGCCTTCGGGGAAGAATAAACCGTATTTTTATGGAGGTTGCACCTATCTGCGCGAAGGTGCCAATAGCCAGAAATTGACGAATGTGGATGAAATCCGCCAGGTGTTTCAGCGCAATGAGCGTATCTATTTCGACACTATTCCTTTCCCAAAGGTGGATATTGCGGAACAATTAGACGATGCCAACTTTCTGGAATTTAAGCACGAATCACATATCGTGTCGGAGGTTGCCCCCCTTCAAGTGCTCGACAGTTTGCAGATTTTTGATGAGAACAATGTGGTAAAATGTGGTGGTGTGCTGTTTTTTGCCAAGCATCCCGAAAACTATTTTTTCCATGCCGTGATTCGCTGTGTGATGTTTAAGGGCACGGAGAAAGTGTATTTGCTCGACGACAAAACCTTTGGAGGTCCCCTTCTCCAGCAGTATAAGAAGGCCATGGAATGGCTGAAGGACAAACTCCAAGTGTCGTATATCATAGAAGGTGCTGGTCCAAGAAAAGAGGTCTGGGAAATTCCGTTGGGAGTGTTTAAGGAAGCAATTATCAATGCTCTCGCCCATCGTGATTACGACGAGCAGGGCGCAAGCATCACGATAGAGCTGTTCGACGACCGTGTGGAAATCAGTAATCCCGGAACTCTGCTGCCGGTGGTGGCAAAAAATTTTGGAAAGAAAAGTCTGTCGCGCAATCCTTTGATTTTCGGACTGTTCACACGTATGCATTTGGTGGAGCACATTGGCTCTGGCATCCCGAGAATGCGTAAAGAGATGCTTGATGCCGGATTGCCTGAACCCGTTTTTGAAACAGAAGGTATGTTTACCATCGTGTTGAGTCGTACGTCCAAGGTCAATGCTCAGCCACTTTCTGAGATGCAAGCCAAGCTGATTGAAATAGTGAAGCGCAATCCCACGATGTCGATGAAAGAAATGGGCGAAATGATGGGTGTGGGCCGAACGTCAATCTACAAAATCATCCGAAGCCTTAAAGAAATGGGAATCCTGGAATACGCCGGCAGGAAAAACCACGGCCAATGGGTGGTGAAAATATAAACCATTAAAGCGTGCTCAAAGTGACGGGTGTGAACTTTCGGGTGAACTCTATGTAAACTTTCGGATGGGGCTACATGGTGCTGTGGCGGCGATTTTGTGCCCAAGTGTGA
>JBJECV010000181.1:0-6183 GCA_051871435.1 Sodaliphilus sp.
GTACAATTTATTGACATTCATTAACACACAACTATACTTTATAAATAAACCTAAAAAAATCGGACAGGAGGGACAGTCCCCCTGTCTGATTTTTTGACATTTATTAACTTTTTATTCCGTATCATTCCAATTGTTGCGCCTGTGCCGGGCTTTTTTTTGGGGGGGCAAGGCAAAGTGGCGGTTCGTTTGCTATCTACAATTTGGGATGAAGAGGCGTTGGAAAATTCAAGAGCCAAATCTATTTATTTGGATTCTATCTCTAAAAATCTCCCATTTCCCACCGAAAAATCCGACATTTTTCAAGAAAGATGTTTCAAAATGCAAAAAGTGTAACATCAACTTGCCTAAAAAGTGCACAAATACCATTATTTTTCCACTAACTTTGCACAAAAATTATTCTTTGGTGTTCGAAGAAACGGTTTACTCACAAGGTACCCTCTATGTGCCCAAAGGCTGCTATAACGCCTTCTCCAAGCACAAAGATTGGGGGCATTTTTCCAATATTGTGGAATCGTCGTTTAAGAACGGTGATGTAAACCTTGATGAAGAAGTGAATACTACCGATTTAACTACCTTAGTCAATCACTTGCTGAATGTGCAATCGGTCCCCCCCTTCACTGCCGACGTTAATGCCGACGACATAACCAATGTGTCTGACGTTACCGAACTCGTCAGCCTCATCCTCGCACAATAAAGCACCATCGCCCACAGAGAAGTGCTCGACTTCAAAGCGTTTCAGCTACTTTAGTTAATACTACTCAAGGTGGGCTTTAGTGTGGGTGCCCCACTATTATTCTACTGATTCTATTTTTGGCGGAAGGTGGTGGCTCCAACAAAACAATGATGGCATCGGCTTTAATGAACCGATGCCATCATTTCTATATGATTTAGTGTGGGTTGCTATTGATTGAAGTGGTAGAGGAAGGAAGAGATGCCTTGGAGGGCGGGTTTGCGTTGTCCTTCGATTTCGATTTTGAAATCGATTTCCACTTTAGCGATGCCGCGCAGGTTTTGGATATTGTGCAATTTTGCGCTCATGCGCACGCGGCTACCGGTAATCACAGCTTGCCCGAACTTCATTTTGTCCATACCATAATTCACCAGCATAGAGATATTATTCACTTGAATGATTTGTTGCCAAAGGTAGGGCAGCACCGAGAGGGTAAGGTAGCCGTGAGCGATGGTGCTCTTAAAGGGGCTTTCCTCCTTGGCGCGCTCCACATCCACATGAATCCATTGGTGGTCGAGCGTGGCGTCGGCAAATTTATTGATACGGTCTTGGTCGATTTCGAGCCATTCCGAGATGCCCAATTCTTTGCCAAGATAAGATTCAAATTCTTCGTAGGAATTTATCACTAATTTCTCCATAAAAATATAATAGAATGATTGATTGGTGTTAATAAATTATCGACCACAAAGTTACACATTTTTTATCAACCTGGCAAATACACATTCAAAGAAGCTAAGCCCTACAGTATATTACAAACAATTTTGATTTACTAACAATTATTTATAACTTTGTGCTGGGAATTCTAAAGATTTTAAACAAATATACTATTACTGAAATGAGAAGACGAAAATTATTCCTTTTTGCTGCGTTGCTTTGCGCAGTATCCGCATTTGCGCAAGATGTGAGTGTGGATTGGGCTGTGTGGGGCGTGGTTTCCCCATCGGCCACGGACTTCGCCGTTCAGAAGCCCCAAATTTTGATTCGTAACACCAAAAGCGCCGCTGCCACCGGCTACACCTGCGGGCTGTGGATTGATGGCGTGTTTATGGGTGAAAAGTCGACCGATAAAACCGTGAGCGGGTTCCGAAACGACACCATTGCTTTCGACGACTACGCGTTTGAGTTGGGCAAAACCTACACCATCAAGGCCTACGTGCGCGCTGCTGAAGGCTGCACCGACGCCAAAGCCACCAACGACACTTTGGAGAAGGTGATTACCATGCCTTCCACCGTGGCTTTCCCGCTGAAATGGGCTGGCGACACTGTGCCGGCAGGCTTAACCGCAGGTGGCAAATTCACTTGGGAAAGCTCCCAAAATGGCTACTTGCTCACCGGCAAGAGCACCAACTGGAGCGGTTCCATCACCTCCGACGTGATTCAAGTGAGTGCCGGACAGAAGGTGAAACTCAGTTTCGACTACCTCACCAGCACTGAGGTGAAATTCACCGTGAAAGTGAACTATGGATTGGGCACGGAAAGCATTGTGCAATTTGTGGAAACCGAGCCGGCATCAACCGTGGACTACACCAACAAAGCCTTCACTTTTGAAGCCACCAAAGACTTTAGCATCACCATTTCGGCAGCCATGACCACCTACGGCTATGGCTCGTGCGTGATTCGCAACGTGAATGTGGAAGAAGATGTGCCCGACTTAAAGGCTGTGAGCATTCTTTCTCCCATTGCCACCAAACTCGCCATTGGTACCGTGATGCCCATCAAGGCAAAGTTCCGCAACGTGAGCTCGTTCGACATTGCCTATCCCACCTTCGGCTTCAAAACCGCCGAGGGCGATGGTTCGAAAATGTATGCCGGTACCATTGCCGGAGGCGAAGAGGTGGACTACACTTACAGTTTTTCACCCCTCAACGTAACGGCGGAAAAAGCCGGGCCGCTCACAGTGTTCTGTAGCCATAGCTCCGACGCCAACACCGCCAACGACTCTTGCTCTATCACTCTCGAGCCCTACGAAGCTGCATCGTTCCCCTACATCGACAACTATGATAGCCTCGATGAACGCTACAATGTGATTGACGCCAACGGCGATGGCGTGACCTGGCAATGCGGAACCGCATCCATGTACACCGTGGCTAAAATCGCCGCAAGCACGGTGGGTCACAACGACTACCTCATCCTCCCGGCAGTGAATATGCCGGCAGGTAAGAGCCGTTTCACCTTCTATTACGCCAGCGGCAAAGGCAACGGCCACTTGCGCGCCTACTATGGTACCACCCCCGACATCGACGAGATGACGCCCGTGATGGACAACGATGTGAAAAACACTGGATGGATTGAGCATTACCAAGTGCTCGATATCCCCACTGAGGGCATCTACTACTTTGCCTTTGTGGCGGATGGCACCGATGAATTGTATATCGATAATCTGCACATCGACCGCGGCGAAGACTTGTGTATGAACGCCATCACCTGGAGCGAAAAAAGCGGCTTCAACAAAACCACTGCCAAGGTGACACTCAGCTACATCAACTATGGTATGACCGAGCAAAGCAACATCACCGTGAAATATGCGGTGAATAGCACCGAATTTGCCGATTCTGCTGTGGTGACCACACCGGTGGCGCCTGGCGACACCTTGTTCTACACCTTTGAGCGCCCCTTCGACATCTCTGCCGTGGACAGCACCTACACCCTGGTGGGCGGCATTTTCACCACTGTGGGCGACGACCAAATGAACGACTTGATTTATGGTGAAAGCATCACTTCGTATGCGAATGCCACCGTACCCTACCTCTGCAACTTCGACGACACTTCTGTGGACTACGCCGGCCGATGGACAGGCACCAACACTGCCGCCAACAAGTGGTATATCGGCAGTGTGTCGCAACCCTACGATGGCAAATATGTGTTGGCACACACCGTGCCTTCAGGCGTGGAGCAATCCGACGACTGGGTGTTTAGCGATTGCATCGAAATTCCTGCCGGCACCTACGATTTCACCTTCCGCTATCGCACCTATCTCAATTTCGACACCGATGCTTATCAGCAAAACTTGAAAGTGGCTATCGGCGAGGATGCCAACGCAGAGGCTATGACCACCACGCTGTTTGAAAAAGAAAACTTTACCGTGGGCCGCTATCGCTATGCGAAAGCCAATCTCACACTCAATATTGCCAAAGACGGCAAATACTACCTTGGCTTCTACAGCAATAGCCCGTACAACTATAGCTTCACTTACATTGATGAAATTATCATCACACCACAATCCGATGGTCAACCCCTTCCTTACGCCAGCAATTTCGTAGAAAATGCCGACGAATGGACGCTCAACGACCCCGGCCGCAAAAACTGGGCACTCACCACTGCCGACGACCAAACCTATATGGCTTTGAAGAAAACGGCTTACTATGCCAGCACGCCTTCCGACCAAGGATTGCTGCAATCGCCCAAACTTCGCATCGAAGCCGGCAAGAAGGTGCGCCTCGCTGTGGCTTACTATCTCGACCGCACCAATATCGACACGCTGAAGATGGAACTCTATAGCGGCACCATCAATAATCAAGATTCGATGACGCTGAAAGCCACCTTTGCCGACGATGAGGTGATTTGCGCCGACGCTGAAGCCTTCGGAGCAATCACACAACCTGCCGACAGCCTGAACAAATTCACTACCGCCGTCTACGAATTTACCGTGCCCGAAACCGGCGACTACTATTTCGGCTTTAAGAGCAACAAGGTAGACACCAGCATGAAGGCATTTGAAATTGATGTGCTGAATGTGGCGCTCGATTACGATGTGGAATCCGGATTGGCCGATGCTTCGCTCAATGCTCGCACCGAAGTGGCGGCTGAGTACTTCGACTTGATGGGACGCAAAGTGAGCGGCACTGCCCCGGGCGTGTGCATCAAGGTGGCTACCATGAGCGATGGATCGAAAGTGGCTACAAAAGTGCTGAATCAATAATGCCCAATAAGTGCGCTACCAAATTGCCGCTGAGGCATCTGTAGCGCATCTCCATACCACAATTAGGGAAGCATGCCTTCGGGCTATGCTTCCCTAATTCTTTAACCCACAGTGGTTTTTGCGCCAAATAAAGATATTGCCGTTTTGGGGTTGTGATTGTGCCTTTCGCACCATTAACTTTGCATCAGCAATTGAGAATAAATGTAATTATTAACTCTAAAATCAAAACATCAATCATGAACGACATCACACCAACTGCCGCTGAAAGCCATACCACCCAAGAGCGGGTGGACGCACTCATCAGCCAAATCAAAACCGGCGAAGTGAGCGCCGATGCCATCCAAATTCTTTCGCAAGGTATCACCCACGACGAAGACGTGAAAAATGCCGAAACCGAAGGCTATCTTCGCGGACGTAACGAAAAAATTGCCACCGCCACCGGCGTGCCAGAGGAGGACGCCGAGGTGAAGCCCGCCACCTTTCCACGCTACCACCGAAGAAGTGTATGGGACAGGTGATTTGATTAATCAACCCTTTTTTCAACCCTTTATTTTTATATTCATTTTTTTAACTACACGTACGATGAAAAACAAACTTATGCAAAAACTCAAATGGATGAAAAGCAATTTCAAACTCATCCTCATTATGCTCTTCACTTTCGCTTTGCTGCTGATTTCTTGCTCGGTGAGCGACGGACAAACTACCCTCGCTATGGCGCTGATTGCCGGTGTGGCAGGTGGTAAACATGTGGTGGACGGACCGCTTTCCACCGATGTGGCGCGTGAAGCAACGCCCGAACTGCTGCTCAACGAAATCGATAGCCAAATCGTGAAGATTCGACCGATGGCCACCCCGGTGGACCAACTCTCAAGATGCGCCGGCGCCAAACACGCCGGAAGTATGACGGTGGACTACTACAATGTGGACACCAAGCCCACTTCCACCTACCTCAAAGACGCCGTGCCCGAACCTGTGGAGGACGGCGACCCCGATAGCCTCACCAAGGTGAAAATCAAAACCCTCAACAATGAAATTTTCGACGTGAGCGACACTATCTTGGTGCAAGGCATATACGGATATGAAGCCGATGGCACTACTGAATCAATCAACGATTTGGTGCTCTATGTGGTGAAAAAGGATGCCGACACGGGCGAAATCTGGGTGATGGCGGTGAATGGCATGAAAGTGGGCAGTGTGGACAACTGCGTGCCTGGCATCGACGCCGGCACCACGCTCATCCGAATGGGACGCGCTGCCAGCGAACTCGATGTGATGTCGCCGCAATTCGAAGCACTACCGCAAAAGGCCCGCAACTTTTGCCAAATCTTCAAATGCCAAATCGAGCAAAGCACGCTCATGAAAATGGCAAACAAAGAGGTGCCCTGGAATATGAGCGACCAAGAAGAGGCTGCCATCTACGATATGCGATTGGGTATGGAAAAATCATTCCTGTTTGGCGTGAAACAAAAACTCTGGGATCCTATCCCAACTTTCACCCTAAGGAAATTTTTTGAGAAGATTTTGGGCGGAATTT
>JBJECV010000182.1:0-25056 GCA_051871435.1 Sodaliphilus sp.
AACAGCATCCCCACAATCAGTGCGCCCATATTATTGCATAGCTGAATAGTTACTATATTATAATAGCAATCACTCTATTAAATTATAACTAAAATTCACAAAATGAAAACGAAATTACAAATCTTCATTGCCTTGCTTTTCTGTTTCTCTGTGAATGTGCAATCCTTTGCAGATGATGCGGATGAACCCACACGCCATTGGATGGGTAGATGCGAACTATCTACTGCGAATGTGCTGGATTGAGGCATGGAATATGGCATTGATTATTATCCTATCCAATATGTGGGTGTGGGCGTGAGTATTTATGCTGCCGGTGATTTTGGCGGTACGAGTCGTTCTTTTATCCATAATGATTTCTTTTATCAAACGGAAAATGTGAACAATGAGCTTTCGCTGCGCACTTCCCTACAGTTGCAAAGCCCTGCCATTTGGCGCAAGAGTGATGGCTCCCTGATGCTATTCGTGAAAGAAGATTGCGGGCTTACTTTGCCTATCCCGGCAAACCAAAATTTGGAATATACAATGATGCCCGGTTCCCCCGGTACCTATCTGGTGTCGGAAAAAATATCATGCCAAAAACGTAGGCGGAAAATCCTGCTTCGTTCATTTCAAAACTTCATTAGCGCTGCAATCCGATCGCTGGCTGTTTTGGGCAGGCTACACCTGGAGCAATTTCGACGCCTACAGCTCTGTGCGACGGCTGTCCATTGCCGGCATACCCTTATCACTCCCGGCAAAAAAGCAAATGCACGCCGCCCACATCGGCATCGGTTACCGATTTTAAATCATCGGTTGATACTTCTAATTTCCAATATCTAACATCCAAGTTTATCGGGGTTACATTTGCAACCCTAATTTTTTTATCTTTGAAAATTCCACCCACCGGGACATGCCTTTGGCATGTGATGGGCGCAATTCGTTAAAACACAGATAAATACTCATTCACTGTGGGGCCGAAATCCTTTTCGCCATCCTCCACACATCCACAGCCGGTGTTTCCGGTGTTTTACCTGTTACATGCAAAGCGGGAGCTCTAACCAAGCGCAAAGCGCAACTAATCTTCAAAAAAATCGTTTTCGCTTTTGTTTTCGTTCAAAATGCATTATCTTTGCAGATTAGATACAACCTTGATATATCCATTAACTAATTAACAATATGAAAAAAAGTTTACTAACCTTGTTATGCGGTTTTGCTTTGGTGGCAAACGCCCAGCAGGTGACCGTTACTTCACATTCACGGTTGCTCAATGGTGTGGAAGGTCCCGCCTACTATCCGCAGCTCAACAACACCGCCACGCAGCTCCTCTTTGCTGCCGGCGAGTCCTATGGCTTGAAAATCTATGATTTTGCCGACAATGTGGTTACTCGCATTTCCGACGAGCAAGGCGCCGGCATCGATGCGCGCTTCAATGCCGAGGGCGATGTGTATTTTGTGACACAAAAAGTGAATTCCAACAATTTGGTGTATCGCACCGGTATGCGCTATTCGGTGGCCAACGCTAAAAGCGAAGTGGTGCTTCAAGCGCAGCACGGCTATGTGCGCCCTGAATTGGGCACTACCGACAACGGCTTCCGCGGTGCGAAAAAATCGTATGCGCCCGCTAAGGGAATGGGCACTTCGGTGTGTGTGCAGGGTTCCACGCTCTACATCACCACCAATGGGGTGACGAAAGAATACACCCCCGTGCCTTCTTATGCCGGCTATTTGTGGCCCTCTCTCTCGCCCGATGGCAAAAAGGTGGCTTTCTTTGCTGCCGGTAAAGGTATTGTGGTTACCGACCTCGAAGGCAAGGTGCTCTCTATGCCCGGCAATTTTGAAATGCCTTGCTGGTACGACAACAACTATCTCGTGGCGCAAAATGCCACCGACGATGGACACCAATTCACTTCTTCCCAAATTATGCTGCTGAAGGCTGACGGAAGTTTCAAAACCAACCTCACCTCAGCCACTTCTATGGCAATGCAACCCACTTCGGCTGCCGGCAAGATTGTGTACACCACCATCGACGGACTGCTCTATCAAATGACAATCAACATCAACGAATAACCCCATTAAACAGTAAGCAACAATGAAAAAGTTTTCCATTATTTCTCTCATGCTGCTGTTTGTGGCAGCGTTGACCCACAATTTTATGCGCGCTGACGACCAGCCGCATGTGTACATCAACCCCGGTCATGGTGGCCACACCAGCAACGACCGCAATGTGGTGGTGGCACCCTACGTGCAGGGCGACACTATGGGCTTCTGGGAATCAAATTCCAATATGTATAAGTGCTTTGCTTTGCGCGAAGTGCTTTGGAAAAAGGGCTATAAAGTGACCGTGTCGCGTGAAACCAACACCGAAGACGACGACCTCGGGCTCTCCACCATCGTGAGCCTCTGCAACAATAGCGGTGCCGATGTGTTCTATTCCATCCACAGTAATGCCACCGGTGGCGGCGAGGGTGCACGCGTGAATTTTCCCATGGGCTTCTTCCGCGGCTACACCGACTCGCCTGAAAATCCGTGGTGCAAAATTTTGGTCGAAAAATTGGCTCCTTTCATCATTGGCAACCAATGCACCGTGTGGAGTAGCAGCAACTACCAAGTGTGGGGCGACTGGAGTTTCCAACCCTCTTGGGGCACTCAAGGCTACGGCGTGCTTCGTGGCAATAAATCGAATGCCATGCTCGATGAAGGCTCGTTCCACGACTATTATCCCGAAACCTACCGCCTGCTCAATAAGGAATATTGCTGGGTGGAAGGCTTCAATTTCTCGCGTGGTGCCGACGCTTTCTTCGGACGTAGCGGCAACCTCTCCACCGGCGTGGTGATGGGTAATTTGCGTGACGACCGCCTTCCTCGCGAGGGCATCCTCGAGATGTATGGCGCCGATAAACGCCAACCTGTGAAAGGCGCCACCGTGCAATTGCTGAATGCCGCCGGCGAAACCGTACAAACCTACACCACCGACAATGATTTCAATGGTATCTTCGTGTTTAAATATGTGGAGCCGGGCACCTACACGGTGAAAATCTCGCATCCCGACTACGAGGAGAAGGTGACTGAACTCTCTGTGAATGCCGACGATGTGACTTACGCCAATATCGACCTGAAACGCATTCGCAACACCCCGCCAGAAGTGATTTCTTATTCTCCCGTGTGGAATGATGGCGATGCTCCGGTGAAATGTAATGCACCCATCGTGTTCCAATTCAATTGGGATATGGATATCGATGCCACTGCGGCTGCATTTAGCATCACTCCGGCTGTGGAGGGTACCATCACTTGGGAAGACCTCAACTATCGCATGGTGTTTACTCCCAAGGATGCCTACGAGGTGAATACCGACTACACCGTTACGCTTAGCAAGAGCGCTATGCACGGTGGCGGTGTGGAAATGGCCAACGACTTTACGCTCAAATTCCGCACCGACGAGCGCAATCATATCTATCCTTTGGCTGTGTTCCCCGCCGATGGCGACCAAGTGAACTATAAGGCAGGTGCTCTGATGGAATTCCGCACGGCTGCTTTGCTCGATGGCTACAATTTGTCGACTCACTTCCACGTTTACGACAAGGATGGCAACGAATTGGAATATTCTAAGCGTTCTATCAAAAATAATAAAGCCGGCGACCCCTATGGCTACTGCCGCTTGCCACTGCTCAAAGCCCTCACTCCGGGCGAAGAATACCGCTTTGTGGTGGATAAAAACTTGGCTGACACCATTGGCTTGCAATTGGTGGAAGGTAAAGAATATAAGTTTACCGCAGTCGACCCCTCTGAAGCAAAAGAAGGTACGGTGGTGGCTGATTTCGAGGACCTTACCGCCTACACTGCCACACCTGCTGAAACCGACAATGTGGCTACTGCCAAACTCACTTCCGTGACTGACAAACTCTTCGATAGCAAGGCGGTGCAGCTGGCCTACACTTTCACTAACTATGACCCAGCCGGAGCCATCGCTTTCCGCGTGGCATCGCCCGCTGATGTGAAGTTTGAAGCAGGCTCGAATGTGGGTGTTCACCTGTGGGGTGATATGGCTTACAACTATATCGATGCCGTATTTGTCGATGAAACCGGCAATGAAGTGGCAGAACCTCTCGGCACCATCAATTTCCATGGATGGAAGTATATCAGCAAACAGCTCGCATCGCTTGAAGCCGACAAATCCTACAAATTTGTGGGTTACAACCTCCGAAAAGGTCCCGATGCCAACACGCCATTCGGCTTGACCGGCACTGTGAAGTTCGACAATGTGATTAAACTTACTCCCTCGGCTATCGGCGATTTGAAGCAAGTGGGTCATGTGCAAGTGGGACCGAACCCGGCTTCCGACTATCTCGTGGCTTCTGCCGATGCGCTTATCTCTAAGGTGGAACTCTTCAACACCAACGGGCAGATGGTGGCAAGCAATGCGTCGAACTTTATCAATGTGGCTGACGTGGCTTCCGGTGTGTATGTGATGAAGGTGTATGTGTCCGGACAAGTTTCAAATCATAAGGTGGTGGTAAAGCACTAATTATCTCGCTTCGCTATAAGCACCATCGATTGAATGAATTTTGATGCTAACTAATGTTAAAGGATGTGTAATGTTGTAAATCCGCCTCATTACACATCCTTGTTTTAATCCCTTTGTGGTTAATATTTATTATAGTATGTTAATATCGTGTTAATGTGTACTCTTATCGCTCGCTTACAAATTGAAATAGTATTAATTTTGTAAATACGAACTTTGAGAATAATTTATTTTTTATGCCAACCGACACGATTAAGGTGATAGCAGAGAGTAGTTCCACTCGCACGGAGTGGGCACTTGTGCAAGGAGATAAAATCATTGAGCATGCCTACACAGAAGGTTTGAACCCTTTCTTTCAAACTCGCCGAGAAATTAGCCATATCATCCGCTTGGGGTTGCCCCCTGAATTTTTTAAGCGGCGCTGGAGCCATGTCTACTATTATGGCGCAGGATGTTCTAGCCCCGAAAAAAATAAAATCGTGGAAAGTTCGCTCGTGGCGCAATTCAAAACACCCGTTACGGTCGACTCCGATTTGGTGGGCGCCACCCGTGGATTGCTGGTGCACGAACCGGGATTGGCGTGCATTCTCGGCACCGGCTCCAACTCCTGCCTCTACGATGGCCATCAAATCATCAAGCGGGTTCGCTCGGGCGGTTACATCCTTGGCGACGAGGGTAGCGGGGCTGCCATGGGTCGGTTGTTTATCGGTGATTTGCTTAAAGGCTTCGTGCCGATGGATATCCGTAACAGTTTTGTAGATAAATTCAATCTCACTGTCGACCTCCTCATGGACGAAGTCTACAATAATCCCCACGCCAATCGCAACCTCCGCAACTATGGCGTGTTTCTCTCCGAACATCTCCAAAACGACTACGTCTACCACCTGGTTTTTAACGAAATTTCGCGCTTTTTTGAGCGCACTATCCTTCAGTACGACTATCAAAATTATCCTATCAGTTTCGTGGGCTCCGTGGCTTGCCAATTCAGCGAAGTGCTCCTATCGGTGGCAGCAAAATATGGCGCCAACATCAAAAAAATTGTGCGCGCTTCTATGCCCGGCTTAGTCACTTACCACACCGGCGATTAGATTCACCAAATTCCTTTTGGGAGTCAACAAGTCAACAAGTAGCACGGTGTTTCACGTGTTTCAAGAACTCCGTTCCGATTAGGGGAGGGGGCAGGGGGTAGGCTCCACCCACCGGTAGGGATATGCCTTTGGCATGTAATGAGCGCAAATCACTAATCCATAGTAACTTACGTCGCACACCGTAGGGGCGCAATACTTTGCGCCCGCCCCACAATCCCCACCTTCGGTGTTTCAAGTGTTTCAAGTGTTTCAAGTGTTTTCGGGTGTTTCAGGTGTTTTCAAGTGTTTCAAGTGTTTCAAACAAAGAAGCCCCTAACCAAGCGCGAAGCGCGGCTAACCGAGCGAGCTTGCGAGCGACTAACCAAGTGCGAAGCACGACTAACCTTCAATTTGGTGTTTCAAGTGTCTATGAACTTCCTTCCCTTCAGGGAGGGGCCGGGGGTAGACTTTTTTTCATTCTCCTCAACACCAATCCCACCAATTTTTACTTACAATCAGCTATAAATCCCCGTTTCTAATCTAAAAAACCGTGTTTAATCATTAAAAAACCTAAAACACCAAAAAAAGGAGATAAAAAAAGTGACTAAAGTTGAATGTTTTGTTTATTTTTGTAGAATAATTAATCTGATAAACCATAACGATACGGATATAAACTAAAAAAGTACAAAATGATGAACGTGCAAAAGAGATTGGTATTAACTGCTGTTGCCACCATGGTGCTTGGTGTGGGTGCTATTGGAGCCCAATTTTCTGATGTAGAACTTCAAAAAGTGCAACAAATCGTTGATGCTCAAGTACCCGCTCACATGGGCATTGGTAAAGTGAAAGTTAAGGCGTTGGCGTTGAAGTCCGACACCATTGAGGTGAACCTCTCGGAGAGTTTTGCCGATATTCCTTTCACCCCTTCCACAATTGAATCTTTCAAAAGCAATGTGAAATCCACTTTGGGCGACACTTACAAAAGCGCAAAAGTGAATGTGCTCATCGCCGGCCATGAAGTGGAAAAATACTATCCTTCATTCGATAAGAAATATGCTCGCAAGCACTCGGCGTTCATCACCGACAAGGATAAGGATTTTAACTATAAATCCGGTTTGTCGGGCAATATCATCGCCACTTGGCAGAGCCACGGCTGGTATTTCGAGCCTCGCCTCAATCGCTGGGAATGGCAACGCGCACGCATGTTCCAAACCGTGGAAGATATGTACACACAAAGCTACATCACCCCGTTCTTGATTCCAATGCTCGAGAATGCCGGCGCCTATGTGTGGGATGCACGCGAGCGCGATACCCACAATTTCTCTTCCATTGTGGATGCTGATGGCGCCTATGCCCAACATTCCTACACCGAAACCAATGGCAAGTTGGCGTGGACGCAAGGCACAGGCTCAGGTTTCGCCTTCAATAAGCCCACCTATTGCGACTACGAAAACCCCTTCACCGAAGGCTCCTACCGCATGGTGCAAGCCACCAAAGACAAGAAAAACCTCTCCTTTGCTCGCTACAATGTGCTTATGCCGGAGGCAGGTGAATATGCCCTCTATATCTCCTATAAATCACTTCCCAATAGCGCTACCGATGCCACTTACACGGTCAATAGCTTAGGTAACACCAAAACCTACACTGTGGACCAAACTATGGCCGGCGGTGTGTGGGTGTATCTCGGCACCTTCCAATTGAAAGAAGGGCTCAACGAAGACGTGGTGGTGATTTCCAACTATTCCGCCAATGCCAACAGCGTAATCACCACCGATGCCATTAAGGTGGGCGGTGGCAAAGCCAATATCGTGCGCCGTGTGCCTCTCCCCACCGAAGAAAATAAAGCTCTTGCCGCAAGTCAGCGCGCTGAGCAATTCCTCGGCAAAGAAGGCGTGGTCTACGACTATGTGTCGCCCGGCGACCATCCTTGGTTTGTGCTCGGCTCACGCTACTATTTGCAGTGGGCGGGATTTCCGAAAAGTGTGTATTCGTCATCGAATGGCATCAACGACTACAACGACGACTACCGCAGCCGCGGACTGTGGGTGAACTATTTGGCAGGTGGCTCGCAAGTGCTCCCCGATAAGGAAGGTTTGAATGTGCCCATCGACGCATCTTTCGCCCTCCACACCGATGCCGGTACCACCCTCAACGACGACATTATCGGCACTCTGCTCATCTATTCCACCAGCGATGGCGAAAACAAATTTGCCAACTATGCCGATGGCACTCCGCGTATCCTTTCACGCGAATTTGCCGACATGGTGTCCACTGAAGTGTGCGATGTGATTCGTGCCAAATATGAGCCCAACTGGACGCGCCGCGGTATGTGGGATAAATCGTACTACGAAGCCCGTGTGCCCGAAGTGCCGGCATTGCTTATGGAATTGCTCTCGCATCAAAATTTTGCCGATATGAAGTACGGGCTCGACCCCAACTTCCGTTTCGATGTGAGTCGTGCCATTTATAAAGGTATCTTGAAATTTATTGCCAAGCGCGACCATCGCCCCTACGTGGTGCAACCGCTCCCCGTGCAAGCCTTTGCCATCAATGCCAAAGACAATCAGCAATTCGTCCTCACTTGGCAACCTACGCCCGACCCGCAATGCAGCCAAGCCGATGCCAAGCGCTATGCCGTGCTCGAACGCGTGGGATTGGATGGCGGATTCAAGCAAATTGCTATCGTGGACCAGCCCAACTACACGCTCCGCATTTCCGACAATCTGATTCATAGCTACAAAATTGTGGCTATCAACGATGGCGGCCGCAGCTTCCCATCCGAAGTGCTTTCGCTTGGTGTGGCGCCCAATAGCAAAGCCACAGTGGCGGTAGTGAACAATTTCACCCGCGTGTGCGGACCCGATTGGTTCGATTCCGGTAAAATGGCAGGTTTCGACAATAATAAAGACCACGGCGTGCCCTACATGCAGCAAAACAACTACATTGGCGAGCAATACGAATTTGAGCGTTGCTTGCCTTGGGTGGATGACGATGAACCGGGCTTCGGCGCTTGCCGCAGCAATTATGAAAACGGCACCCAAGTGGTGGCGGGCAACAATTTCGACTACACCGCCATCCATGGTGATGCCATTTTGAATGCCGGCTATTCTTTCGTGTCGATGAGCGAAGCTGCCTTCAAAGCCGGTGCAGTGGATGCCGCCACTTATCCCGTGCTCGACATTATTTTGGGCAAACAAAAAGAAACCCTCAATGGCCGCGGCGCATTCCCCAACCGCTACAAGATCTACACCCCGGAATTTATGCAAGCCCTCACAGCTTACACCGCCGCCAAGGGCAGTGTGATGCTCACAGGCGCCTATGTGGGTAGCGACATCTGGAAAAAGGAAAAACCTGCCGATGAAGAAATCAATTTCGCCAAAAATGTGTTGGGCTTTGAATATCGCGCTTGCCGCGCCGCTCAGCAAGGTGGCGTGAGCATTGTGGCATCGCCACACTACGCATTTACCACCGGAAGCGAATTCAATTTCTCCACCACACTCAACCACAAAACTTACGCTGTGGAATCGCCCGACGCCGTGAAGCCTGCCGACAAAGCCGGCGTAACGATTATGCGCTATAGCGAAAACACCAAGCCTGCAGCTGTGGCTGTCGACAAAGGCACCTATCGCACAGTGGTGGCAGGATTCCCGTTTGAAACCATCGAAAAGGCGGAAAGCCGTCGTCGGTTAATGAATGATATTTTGAATTTCTTATCCAAATAAGATATTGATATGAAAAAGTGTATTGATTGTTTTATTCCTTATAGCGGTGAAATTCAAACCCTTCGCACTGTGGAGGGATTGCTCACCGAGGAAGAGGTAGCAAATGTGTATTTGCTCACCACCAATGCCGTGGCGCAAAATGTGGACGGATGCCAAATGCTGGTGGTGCCCAACTACACTTCATCAGCCACTATGCAATTAATTGCGAAGCATGCCGAAAGCGAATTTGCCCTCGTGTATACCAAGCATGAAATGCTACTTTTCGGCTATAAGGCGCTTCAGCGTATGGTGAAAGTGGCACGCGATTTGGGTTCCGGCATGGTGTATGCCGACCATTATCATTATTGCGAAGGCGAATTGCGTAAGGCTCCCGTTATCGATTACCAAGAAGGTTCGCTTCGCGACGATTTTGATTTTGGTTCGGTGATGCTCTACAGCACCGCCGCCCTTAAAGATGCCGCTATGCGCATGAGTGAGCCTTACGAGGCCGCCGGACGCTACGACCTGCGATTGAAAATTGCGCAACGCTATTCCATTGACCATATTCCGGAATATCTTTACACCGATATGGAATCAGATAATCGCGCCAGTGGTGAACGCATCTACGACTATTGCGACCCCAAAAACAATGACATCCAGCAAGAAATGGAAAAGGCTTGCACCGACCACCTGAAAGTGGTGGGCGCCTATCTCCAACCCGGCAATTTCAAGGATATCGACTTCGATAGCGAACCCTTCGATGTGGAGTGCACCGTGGTAATTCCTGTGCTCAACCGCGTGCGAGTGATTCGCGATGCCATCAAAAGTGTGCTTTCGCAAACGCCGCCCTTCAAATTCAACCTCATTATCGTCGACAACCATTCCACCGACGGCACCACCGAAGCCATCGACGAATTTGCCGCCGACTCCCGCTTGGTGCACATCATTCCCGACCGCGATGATTTAGGCATAGGCGGTTGTTGGAATTTGGCTATCAACGACCCACGCTGCGGAAAATTTGCCATAGGATTGGACAGCGACGATGTGTATGCCACACCACAAACTCTCGAAAAAATGGTGGCACAATTCTACAAAGAAAACGCAGCAATGGTGTGCGGCACCTATGTGGTGACCGATGTGAACCTCCAACAAATTCCCCCCGGCATTATCGACCATCATGAATGGACTCCCGACAACGGACGCAACAATCTCTTCCACGTGAATGGTGCCGGCGGACCACGTGCTTTCTACACCCCGATTTATCGCTCCATCAATATCCCCAACACCAACTACGGCGAAGACTACGCCATGGCTCTCGCCATCACACGCCACTACCGTATGGGCCGTGTGTATGAAGTGATGACCTGCGCTCGACGTTGGGACGACAACACGGATGCCAACCTCGACATTTTCAAAGAAAATGCCAACAACCTCTACAAAGACCGCATCCGCACATGGGAATTGAAAGCGCGGCAGCGTCTCAACAAAAAATAATCAACCATTTTCATAATTTACTTTATTAATTTTTTCTTAATTCATCTTTTATTATGGCTAAAATTAATTGCTTCATTCCATTTGCAGAAGTTGAGCAAGCTAAGGCTACCATTGAAAGCCTGAAGGCAAACGAGAATGTAAACAAGATTTACCTCTTGGCGAACCCTGAAGCTAAAGGTGCAGTCGACGGTTGCGAATTGCTCCCCGTCAACAACCTTTCTTCCACAGCCACAATGAAGGCAATTGCAGCTCATGCCGACGATGCCCAATTTGTGATGCTCTACACCAAGTACGACACCCTCAAATTTGCCCCTTTCGCAATTGAACGCTTCGTGACTATCGCCACCGATAGCCATAGCGGAATGTGCTATGCCGATCACTACAATGTCACTGACAAAGGTGCCGACAAGGCCCCGGTGATCGACTACCAATATGGTAGCTTACGCGACGACTTCGATTTCGGTTCCGTGCTCTTCTTCTGCGCTTGCTGCTTCAAGAAAGCTGCTGATGCTATGAAAGCAGAGTATGAATTTGCCGGACTCTACGACCTCCGCCTCAAGCTCTCTCAATTTGCCTCCATCACCCACATCAACGAATTCCTCTACAGCGATGTGCAACTCGACACTCGCAAGAGCGGCGAAAAGATTTTCGACTATGTGGACCCCAAAAATCGTGGCCGCCAAATTGAAATGGAACAGGCTTGCACCGAACACCTCAAAGAAATCGGTGGCTATCTGCCTCCCGTGAAGGCTGACGGCACGCCCAACTTCCAACACATTGAATTCAATCGTGGCGAATTTGAAGTGGAAGCCACTGTGATGATTCCCGTGCGCAACCGTATTCGCACCATTCGTGATGCCATCAAGAGTGTGCTTAACCAAAAAACCGACTTCAAATTCAACCTCATGGTGGTGGACAACTTCTCTACCGACGGCACTCGCGAAGCCATTGATGAATTTGCCGACGACCCTCGCATGATTCACATCATTGCCGACTACTACGATATGGGTATCGGTGGCTACTGGAATCTTGCCGCTCATCACGAAAAAGCCGGTAAATTTATCGTGCAACTCGATAGCGACGACATGTACAAAGATGAAAACACCCTCACCACTATGGTGAATGCTTTCTACGAACAAAATGTGGCAATGGTGGTGGGCACCTACATGATCACCGACATTGATGGCAATATGATTCCACCCGGCATCATCGACCACAAAGAATGGACGCCCGAAAACGGACGCAACAATGCCCTCCGCATCAATGGCCTCGGCGCTCCTCGTGCTTTCTACACTCCGGTGCTCCGCGATGTGAAAATCCCTAACACCAGCTATGGTGAAGACTATGCGCTGGGCTTGAACATCTCGCGTCACTTTCAAATTGGCCGTGTCTACACTCCGGTGTATATGTGCCGCCGCTGGGACGACAACAGCGATGCTTCGCTCGACGTGGTGAAAATGAACAACAACAACCTCTACAAAGACCGCATCCGCACTTGGGAACTCCAAGCTCGTGTGGCTATGAATAAGAAGTAATTCTCTTCATTAGAGGTGTTAATCTCTTTCACGCTATGACTTTCGGGCTGAGCAATCGGCTCAGCCCGGGCATAGCTTTAAAACGACACTTACACCCAATTTTCGGCAAAATAGAATCAGAATGACCCACTACTCCAAAGAAGTAAATGCCTTGATAGAGCGGCAAATGCAGAATTGGCGCACCGTAGCCGATAATTATGCTGCGCTTAGCCGTGTGTCTACTCGCACCTTGCAATTGGGCAACGCCACGGTGATGCTTCAGTTCAACCCCGAGCGCATCCGTTCGTCGGCCGCCAAAGTGGATGCCGCATCGCTCAAGGCAAGGAAATGCTTCTTGTGTGGCGAAAATCAGCCGCAAGAGCAAGAAATGATTTCGTGGCACGATGCTTATAAGATACAGGTAAATCCTTATCCCATCTTTCCTCGGCATCTCACCATTGCTAATTTGCAGCATGTGTATCAATCCATTTTGGGTAGAGTGGGGGATATGCTTCGCTTGGCGGCAGATTTGCCCGAATTTGTGTTGTTTTACAATGGCCCTAAATGCGGTGCTTCGGCACCCGACCACATGCATTTCCAAGCAGGAAACAATGGATTTATGCCCTTCTGTGAAGAATTTGAAGCGGGCAAGGTGGCAGTGAAAGCATTTGCCGCCGATAAAATCCGCTTTTGCCAATCCGCACCGGGGCGTCCCTTTGTGATTTCAAGCGCTGATGCCAACGAAGTGGAGCAATTGTTCAATCGCTTGGTGGCATTGCTTCCGGTGGCTGAAGGCGAGCAAGAGCCCATGATGAATGTGCTGTGCTGGACGGAGCAGCACATCTATCATTTGGCAGTGTTTGTTCGCATCAAGCACCGGCCGAGCAACTATGGCACCGGAGCCAATCAATTTCTGCTTTCTCCGGCATCGGTGGATATGGGTCAAGCCATTGCAGTGCCGGTGGAAAAAGATTTCAACACCCTTACAGCCAATGATGTGCGCACCATTTTTAACGAATTGTGCATTTCAGAAGAGGCTGCCGACCAACTCATACAACTATTTAACTCAAAATACGATTATCTATGACTAAAGTTCCTCAAGTCCGTGTAGGCATTATGAATGAGCCCACCGTAGATTTTGTGCTCAACAATCAATATCAGGTGAACGGCAATTTGGTGGCTGGCAATCAGCACGTGGAAGCCATCGATGGCAAAATTGTGTGGAATAATCAATCCTACAGCGAACTCTTGTTTGAACCCGTGAATCCCGACACCGATTCGTTCACTTTGGTGGACGTTACCATTGGCGTGAGTTTTCACTGGCGCAGAAAAGAGGTGCAGAGTTTTCGCGGCTCGCTCCACTTAATTGTGGAAAACGACCGCATCACCACCGTGAATGTCCTCTCGGTTGAGGAATATCTGTTGAGCGTGATTTCCAGCGAAATGAGTGCGCATGCATCGCTCGAATTGCTCAAAGCCCATGCCGTGATTTCGCGTAGCTGGCTCCTCGCTCAAATCGATAAAGACAAAGTGGGCACCGGCATAGATGTGATGATGGGGGATTCGCCTGCCGCCGACAATGAAGAAATTAAATGGTGGGACCGCGACGACCACGTGAACTTCGACGTGTGTGCCGACGACCACTGCCAGCGCTACCAAGGCATTACACGCGCTTCCACCGAAGCCGTGAAAAAGGCAATAGAAGCCACATGGGGTCAAGTGCTGATGTATGGCGGCAATTTGTGCGACGCACGGTTCTCTAAATCCTGCGGCGGGGTGTTTGAAGAATTCGAAAACTGCTGGCAACCTCAGCATTTCAACTACCTCGTGGCACGCCGCGATAGCGAAAATCCTATGGATTTCCCCGACCTCACTCGCGAAGACAATGCCGCTGAATGGATTCTTTCTGCTCCGGCTGCTTTCTGCAATACTCACGACCCCGAAATCCTTTCGCAGGTGCTCAACGACTACGACCAAGAAACCAAAGATTTCTATCGCTGGACCGTGGAATATACCCAAGACGAAATTTCCGCGCTGATTAAAAAGCGCACCGGCGACGACTATGGACGCATCAAGAGCCTCGAACCTGTGGCTCGCGGCACTTCCGGACGTCTCTACAAACTCAAAGTGGTGGGCGAAAAACTTACCAAAACCATCGGCAAGGAACTTACCATTCGCTATGCACTGAGCGAAAGCGCCCTCTATAGCTCTGCATTTGTGGTGGAAAAACACGATGTGGATGCTGAAGGATATCCCGCAAAATTCGTGCTCCGCGGTGCCGGATGGGGTCATGGCGTGGGCTTGTGCCAGATAGGTGCCGCCGTGATGGGCGCCAAAGGCTACGACTATAAAGAAATCCTCCTACACTACTTCATAGGAGCCAACATAGAACCAATGTACTAACGAAACATAAACTATTAATCATATCATAAATAAATTAATTTCATGGATACGAAAGAAACAACCGTTGCAAGTTTCCGCAACCCGTGGTGGTGGGTACCCACCTTGTATTTCGCACAAGGTATCCCTTATTTTGTGGTGAATAATATTTCTGTGATGATGTTCACCAAAATGGGTGTGCCCAATGGCGATATGTCGTTTTTCACCACTTTGCTCTATTTCCCATGGTTTTTGAAAGGCGTGTGGAGTCCCATCGTCGATGTGGTAAAAACCAAGCGCTGGTGGATTATCAGTATGCAAATTTTGATGACTGCAGCCATGGTGTTGCTCACCCTCACCTTGCCGCATCCCGACCCCGGCACCATAGCATCGGAAAGCACTTCAATAAGTATATTCACTTTCACATTGGTGGTGTTTATTATCACGGCATTTGCTTCTGCCACTCATGATATTGCCGCCGATGGCTTCTATATGCTGGCACATAGTCCAAGCTCTCAAGCTGCTTTTATCGGTATTCGTAGCGTGTTCTATCGCGTTGCTTCTGTGTTTGGACAAGGTGTGCTCGTGGCAATTGCCGGTTTGATTGAAAGTAATGGTCTGCCTTTCTTGGGCATTGAAAAAGGTAATATCCCTATGTCGTGGCAAGTGACCCTTGGCGTGGCAGCAGTGGTGTTTGGCTTGATTACCCTTTACCACACCTTCGGTTTGCCCCATAGCCCGGAAGATAAACCTCGCATTACTTCTGCAGAAGGCAACACCATGTCGAACAATCTCAACGAACTGGTAAATTCCTTCAAAACCTTCTTTATGAAGCCCGGGTGCTTGTTGGCAATTGCCTTCATGCTTCTCTATCGCTTGCCCGAAGGCTTCTTAATCAAACTTTGCCAACCCTTCTTGGTACACAAATTGGAAGCCGGTGGTTTGGGGCTTTCCACCGAATTGGTGGGCACCGTGTATGGCGTGTTTGGTGTGATTGCTTTGCTCCTGGGTGGTATCCTGGGTGGTTTGTATTCATCTCGCGTGGGTTTGAAGAAATCACTTTGGGTGATGGCTGTGTTTATGACTTTGCCTTGCCTCACTTTCGTGTATTTGGCTATGGCACAGCCCTCGAATGTGGTGATTATCACCATTGCGCTCTGCATTGAGCAATTTGGCTATGGCTTCGGCTTCACCGCCTATATGCTCTATATGATGTACTTCTCCGAAGGTGAATTCAAAACTTCGCACTACGCAGTGTGCACCGCCTTCATGGCTCTCTCGATGATGCTTCCCGGCTTCGTGGCAGGTTACATTCAAGAAGCCATCGGCTATGTATGGTTCTTCTGGATGGTGATGATTTGCTGCTTTGCCACCTTCATCGTTACCTACTTCGTGGATAAGAGAATCGACCCGAATTATGGTCGCAAGTAATTATGAATTTATATCGAAACTGACTATGAAAAATTATATTTTATCGCTGGTGGCTGTGGCTTGTGCCTTGATGGTCACTGCGCAAGTGAAAACGGGCATTGAGGTGCTCCGCGATGGCGGCTTTAAGCAGCTGCAAGGCAAGCGCGTGGGTTTGGTAACCAATCCCAGCGGCGTGGACCGCAATCTGAAATCCACCGTGGATATTCTCAATGAAGCACCCGGTGTGAAGTTAGTGGCGCTCTACGGGCCGGAACATGGCGTGCGCGGTAATGCGCATGCCGGCGATGCCGTGGGTGATGCCGTGGATACCAAAACCGGCGTAAAAACCTATTCCCTTTATGGCAAAACCCATAAGCCTACAGCAGAAATGCTGAAAGATATCGACGTGCTGGTTTACGATATTCAGGATATTGGGTGCCGTTCCTACACTTTCTACGCCACTATGGGCATGTGTATGGAAGCATGTGCCGAAAATGGCAAGGAATTTATGGTGCTCGACCGCCCGAATGCCGTGAGTGGCAATAAGGTGGAGGGTAATTTAGTGGAAAAAGGCTACTTCTCGATGGTGAGCAAATATGCCATTCCATACGTGTATGGACTCACCCCGGGCGAACTTGCCACTTACCTCAACGAAGAAGGCGTTACTGCCAAGAAAGCTCACCTTACCGTGATTCCGATGGAAGGATGGCGCAGGAATATGACCTATGCTCAAACCGGACTGCCTTGGGTGGCTCCGTCGCCCCAAATTCCCACTCCCGACCATGCGGCATTCTATGCTATGAGTGGTGTGATTGGCGAGCTCTATGCATTCAATACCGGTATTGGCTACACGCTTCCTTTCCAGTGCTTTGCCACTCCGTATCTCGATGCCGACAAATTGGCTGATGCGATGAATGCGCTCAATTTACCGGGTTTCCGTTTCCGCCCCATCAATTTCAAGCCCTTCTTTAAGGTGGGTCCCGAAACCGCCGACGCAATGAAGGAAATGCACGGTGTGCAAGTGTATATCACCGACCTCGATAAGGCCGACCTCACGCTCTGCCAATTCTATTTCTTGCAAGTGCTGCACGAATTACATCCCGATGCCAAAATTTTCGACGCCAATGCCAAGCGTGGTTATGGTATGTTCGACAAGGTGATGGGTACCGACCAAATTCGCAAGCGCTTTGCGCAAAACTATAAAGTGGCGGATATTGTGGATTATTTCAACAAAGACGCCGCCGCATTTAAAGCTAAATCAAGTAAATATTATTTATATCATTAATTTACCACATTGAAAGAAGCATATAAAACATTCGTTCGCAACATTTCGTGGTTTATCCCTTCCGATAGGATTTATACCGACGATTTGCGCTGCTTGGCATGGGGAACAGATGCCGGATTTTATCGCTACATCCCTCAAGTGGTGGTGCGCAGTAATAGCGAAACTGAGGTGTCGAGGCTTTTGGCTGAAGCTAATCGCCTCAACCTCCCCGTCACTTTCCGTGCCGCAGGAACAAGCCTTTCCGGTCAAACTGTTACCGATTCTATCCTCATAGTGGCAGGCAAGCATTGGGAAAACTATCAGGTGAGTAGCGATGCTTCCGAAATCACCCTTCAGCCCGGATTGGTGGGGAAGAAGGTCGACGATATTCTTCGCCCGTACGGCAAGATTTTTTCGCCCGACCCGGCTTCCAAAAATTCCGCTATGGTGGGTGGCATAGTGATGAACAATGCCTCGGGTATGAGTTGCGGCACCCACGCCAATAGCGATATGGAAATGAAATCCATGCGCATTGTGCTTGCCGATGGCACCATTCTCGACACCGGAAGCGAAGAAAGCCGCGAGCAATTCCGAAAATCGCATCCCGAAATCATTGCGGGCATTGAAGCCATTCGCGACAAAGTGCTTGCCGACGAGGAATTGGTGAAGCGAATCAAGTATAAATATGCAATCAAAAATGTGACCGGATTGAATATCCATCCGTTTGTGGCACACACCAATCCCTTCGATATCATCACCCACTTGATGGTGGGTAGCGAAGGTACGCTTGGCTTTGGTAGTGAATTCACAATGCGCACCGGGCATCTTTATCCACATTCTTCGAGCGCCATGCTCTATTTCTCATCTATGCGTGAGGCGTGTGAGTGTGTGGTGGCGCTGAAGAATAGCCCTGTGGAATGTGCCGAATTGCTCGACAAAAAGTCGCTGGCTTCGGTGCACGACACCACCGGTGAGAATCTCACTGCCGTGTTGGTGCGAACTTCTGCCGACACGGAAGCTCTCCTTGCCGCCAATGTGGCTGCCATGGAGAAGGTGCTGGAGAATTTCAACCTCTATGTGCCGGCTAAATTCACTTCCGACCCGGAGGAAAATGCCAAATATTGGTCCATCCGCTCAGGTGTGTTCCCCGTGGTGGCAGGCACCCGTCCGTTGGGCACCACTGTGATTATCGAAGATATTGCTTTCCATATCGAAGACTTGCCCGATGCCACTTGCGACCTCGAGCAAATGCTTCAAGAGCATGGCTACGACGATAGCTGCATCTATGGTCACGCCTTGGAGGGCAACTTCCACTTCATCATCGCCCAGTCGTTTAAAACCGACGACGATGTGAAGCAATATCGCGATTTGATGGAAGAAATCACCAAACTCGTGGTGGATAAATACGATGGCTCGCTCAAAGCGGAGCATGGCACCGGCCGCAATATGGCTCCATTTGTGGAAAGAGAGTGGGGCGCTAAGGCTTTCGCCGTGATGAAAGAGGTGAAACAGCTGTTCGACCCCAAGCATATCCTCAATCCGGGGGTTATTTTCAACGACGACCCCGATTGCTTTGTGAAATCGTTTAAGCCGCTGCCACTCACCAACGAGCACATTGATAAATGTATGGAATGTGGCTTCTGTGAGGTGAATTGCGTGAGCTGTGGCTTTACGATGTCGTCGCGTCAGCGCATCGTGGTACAACGCGAAATAGCGCGCCTTAAAGCCTCCGGCGAAGACGATGCACGCCTCAAGCGGCTCGAAAAGCAATACCGGTATTATGGCGATGCCACTTGTGCCGCCGATGGCTTGTGTAGCACTTCTTGCCCGATGCAAATCAACACCGGTGACCTCACTCACGATATTCGCAATGCCCAATGTGGTGCTCATTCGTTCACTCACAAGGTGGGCAATTTCTGCGCCGACCACCTCAATGGCGTTCGGTCCGGCATTAAAATGGCGCTTCGCTCTGCCGATGTGGCGCACAGTGTGCTCCGCAACGGTGGCGTGAAAGCGGTGGGCAAGGCAATTCATGCAGTGGGCGGTCCACTCTGGACGCCGTCGCTGCCAAAAGCCTATTCGGCACACCGGCATCAGCAAAGTGCTTCCGAAAAGAAGGTGGTGTATTTCCCCAGTTGTTTGAACCAAACCATGGGCCGTGGGCATCAAGGACCCCACACCCAGCTGGTGGATGAAGTGGTGGCGCTGCTCAACAAAGCCGGATGGGAAGTGATTTTCCCCGAGGGTATGAAGAAAATGTGCTGCGGTATGATTTGGGAAAGCAAGGGCATGCCCGATATTGCTGATAAAAAAAACGCAGAACTCGAAGCTGCCCTTTTTGCTGCCAGCGAGCAGGGCAAATATCCGGTGGTGTGCGACCAAAGCCCGTGTTTGCATCGCATGAAGGAGCACATGAAGCAGGTGCAACCCCTCGAATTGATGGAATTTATCCACGATTATGTGGCTGAATCGCTCGAATTTCACCCCGTGGACGAGCCGGTGGCAATTCACCTCACTTGCTCCACTCGCAAGATGAAGGTGGATAAAAAATTGCTTGCCTTGGCACGTATGTGTTCCACAAAAGTGGTGCTACCCGAAGGGGTAGGGTGTTGCGGTTTTGCCGGCGATAAAGGATTTACCCACCCCGAACTCAATGCCTATGCTTTGCGCCACTTGCGTGAAGCCATTGAGAAGGCAGATGTGAAACGCGGGTTCTCCAATAGCCGAACTTGCGAAATAGGACTCACCACCCATAGTGGCGTGCCGTATCAATCGCTGGTGTATTTAATTAATGAATGTACGACAGCAAAAAATCAATAACCTTTTTATATCATTAACAAGAATCGAAATATGGCAAATAATAGTAAGCGCCTCATGGCATTAGACATATTGAGAGGAATCACCGTGGCGGGGATGTTGCTGGTCAACAATCCCGGCAGTTGGGGCAAACTCTATGCGCCACTGGGCCATGCCGAGTGGATAGGGCTCACCCCCACCGATTTGGTGTTTCCTTTCTTTGTGTTCTGTATGGGTGTAGCAATGTTTTTCTCTCTGAAAAAATTCAATTACACGCTCACCAAAACCTTGGCGGTGAAAATGGTGCGGCGCACCGTGTTACTCTTCCTCATCGGATGGGCAGTGCAATGGTTCAGCCACTTGATGTATGGTATGTTCCGTGATGGAAAGCCATTTCTTGAGGCAGCCAACAATTTAGACTCCATTCGCTATTTAGGCGTGTTCCAGCGCTTGGCTTTGGTGTATTTCTTCGGCACCTTGTGTGCAGTGCTCTTTAAGTTCCGTGTGCTGCCTTGGGTGATTGGTGGCATTCTTACCGTGTATGCCCTGATTTTGGGTTTGGGACACGGTTACGATTTTTCCACTGATAATATCATCGCCGTTATCGACAATGCCGTGTTGGGTCCCAACCACATGTACCACGAAGGCTACAATGGTATGAGTGTGGCATTCGACCCCGAAGGCATTTTGAGCACGCTACCCTGTGTGGCTCATGTGCTGATTGGCTTTATGGCAGGCGGCATAATCATGAAATTGAAAGACAATTATCAGCGCGTGTCAGCATTGCTGCTCACCGGTTTTTCTTTCATTTTGGTGGGATGGCTGCTTAGCTATGGCATTCCTTGCGGTAAGAAGATGTGGTCGAGCACCTTTGTGCTCATCACCACCGGATTGGCAATGAGTGTGCTCGCCCTTCTGATTTATGTGATAGATATGAAGGGCAAAAACAAATGGTGCGCTTTCTTCCATGCCTTTGGAGTGAATCCGCTTTCGCTCTATGTGTTGGGCAGTTTGTTTGCCATCATATTCGGCTCGGTGATCGTGTCCACCTCCGACGATTATGTGAAAGGCGATGCCGAAAAGGCGGTGAGTATGTATGCACCGCTTGCTGCCGATAGCTGCAACGAAGCTAAGGTGAACCTTGCCATAGCTTACTACACCGGCAAGGGTGTGGACGAAAATAAAGCTGAGGCTGTGAAATTGCTCCAATCAGCTGCCGCCGATTCTTCAATGGTGAGAGCACGCTACAATCTGGCTGTGGCATATATGCAAGACGATGATGCCGCCAACGATAAGCAAATTCTGCCTTTGTTCACCGAAGCTGCCGATTCCTCTATGGTGCAAGCGCAATACAATTTGGCACTTTGCTACGACTTTGGCAAATTTGGCATCCCCGTCGACCACGAGCAGGCTCTCCACTACTATATGGAAGCCTCTAAGCATGGCATGAAGCGTGCAAAGGCTGCCGTGAATTTGTGCTATGCCGACACTGTGGGCGTGACCGCAGATTTGAAATACGACGATATCGTGCTCAAAGATATGCTTGCATGCAAGGCGTTGGAAGGCGATAGCCTCACTGCCGTGCAAACCGCCTTCAACGATGCCGTGAAGGTGGCATCAGGCAGTGGCGAACGCCAATCGCTCAAAGGCGCGCTCTATGAAGCCTATCAAACTATCACGGTCGACGAAAAAATGGCATCCTGCCTCTATGCCATCTTGTTTGTGATTTTCAATTGGCTCTTTGGCTATGTACTCTATAAGAAAAATATAATAATTAAACTATAAACCCTTACATTTATGATTTTAATTGCAGACTGTGGGTCAACCAAAATTGATTGGTGCCTACTCAATGGCAGCGAAAAAGTTGCACAAATTTTCACCACCGGTATGAACGCTCTCTTGATGACAGAGGAAGAAATGACTGCCACCATTAAGGCTGAGCTCGTGCCGCATATCAGCAGCTATCAAGTGGACGAAATCTACTACTATGGTGCAGGTATTCTTAACGATGAAGTGGGCTCCCACGTGGTGAACGCCCTCAAAGCCAATATCCCTTCTGCCAAGAAGATTGAAGTGGCAAGCGATTTGCTCGCAGCAGCGCGCGCACTTTGCGGACGCAAGCCCGGCATTGCCTGCATCATGGGCACCGGCTCCAATTCGTGCTACTACGATGGCGAAAAGGTGGTCGACAATGTGTCGCCTCTTGGCTATATCCTCGGCGATGAGGGTAGTGGTGCAGTGCTCGGCAAACTCCTCGTGGGCGATGTGCTGAAAAAGCAACTCCCTGAGCATCTTTGCCAAAAATTCTACGATGAATACAAAGTGGACCGCATGACAATCATCGACCGCGTGTATCGCAAACCTGCAGGCAATCGTTTCCTCGCTCAATTTGCACCCTTCTTGCAAAAGAACATCGAAGAACCCTCCATCCATCGCATCGTGCTCCGCTCTTTCACCGACTTCTTTATCCGCAATGTGGAAAATTATGCCAATTATAAAGAGCTGCCATGCAATTTTGTAGGCTCTATCGCGTTCTTACAAAAAGCCACCCTTTTGGAGGCTGCCAAGAGTCAAGGCATCACCATCGGCACCGTGATTCAAGCGCCCATGGAAGGCTTGATTAAATACCACTCCGAGCAAGCATAAGCAAGCTCTCTTTCTCTCATAATGATTTTTTAATTTTTAAAAACAATTTATAGTAATGGCTTTTGTAAAAATTAGCGAACAACCATCGCTCTACAACGACCTTGAAAAGATGTCGGCTCACGAATTGCTCGTCAACATCAACAAGGAAGACCACAAAGTGGCTGACGCCGTGGAGAAAGCAATTCCACAAATTGAAAAACTTGTGGAAGGCATTGTGGAGCGCATGAAGCAAGGTGGCCGCCTCTTCTATATGGGAGCCGGCACTTCCGGACGCCTCGGTGTGCTCGACGCAAGTGAAATTCCGCCCACATTTGGTATGGACCCGGGATGGATTATCGGCATCATTGCAGGTGGCGACACCGCATTGCGTAATGCCGTAGAAAATGCCGAAGACGACACCGAACAGGGATGGAAAGACCTTCAGGAATTTGACATCTCTCCTCTCGACACCGTGGTGGGTATCGCTGCATCAGGCACCACTCCCTACGTGATTGGTGCGCTGAAGGCCGCACGCGAATTTGGCTGCCTCACCGGCGCTATCACCAGCAACCCCGACGCTCCCATGAGCCAGGCTGCCGAAATAGCCATGGAAATGGTGGTGGGCCCGGAATTTGTGACCGGTTCCTCACGCATGAAATCAGGCACCGGACAGAAACTCATCTGCAACATGATTTCCACCAGTGTGATGATTATGATGGGACGCGTGAAAGGCAACAAAATGGTGAATATGCAACTCTCCAACATCAAACTCGTGGACCGCGGTACACGAATGGTGGTGGAAGAACTCGGGTTGCCCTACGAAGAAGCCAAGCAATGGCTCCTTAAATACGGCTCCGTGAAAAAGGCTTGCGATGCTTATCGCGCTCAAAAATAATTATTTCAACTAAATAGATGAGGGTGTCGGCCATCGTGGTGATGCCCTCTTCTTTATTCTCACTCATCGATTATGAAACGCATTATCGTAATTCTTTTAGCCCTCGTGGCAATTTCCGGTATGGCACAAAATCAAAAAAAACCGGTCAACAGCGATGTGTATTATGCCCGCCGTGCCACCTTATTCGATTTGCTACCCGTGTATTCCTCCGATATCATCATGCTGGGCAATAGCCTTACCGATGGAGCGGAATGGAACGAACTGTTCAACAATTGCCACGTGAAAAACCGCGGCATTGTGGGCGACATCATCCCCGGATTTATGGAGCGAATGGAACCCATTTTGCAAGGACAACCCCGCAAAATATTTATCATGGGCGGAGTGAACGATGTGTCGCATGGCGTGTCGGCCGATAGCATCGTAAATGCTATGACACAATTGGTGACCACCATCCAATCACGCTGCCCCAAAACCGAAATTTATGTGCAAAGCATGCTACCGTTCAACAACGACGTACGCCTCTGGAAACTCCTCAAAGACAGAGAACAAGTGGTGGTCGACGGTAACAAAGGGCTCGAGCAAATGTGCCAACGCTTAGGCATCACATTCATCAACCTCTATCCCCTATTCGTGGGAGAAAACGGCAAAATGAAACCCGAATTCACCAACGACGGACTCCACCTTATGGGCCCCGCCTACATCATCTGGCGCGACGCCCTCCTCCCCTACATCAACAAATAATCCCCCACTACATTTTGTTTCAATCTTATAGAAAGGCTGCCGCACATTCGCGGCTGCCTTTCTATATATGTGGGGCAATGATTTTCTTGCCTTGGGGGTAATTGGGTCAGTAGAAAAAGTGTGGGGGAGTGATATAAACTTCGTGATGAACAAAATATTTGTATTTGCCATAACCGCTCCTCCCGGGAAAGCCCACACCCCCCAAAAAAAAGAAAAGCCTACCCCCCGGCCCCTCCCTGAAGGGAAGGGAGTAAGGATGCGGAACACCTGAAACACCAAATTGAAGGTTAGCCGTGCTTCGCACTTGGTTAGTCGCTCGCAAGCTCGCTCGGTTAGCCGCGCTTCGCGCTTGGTTAGGGGCTTCTTTGTTTGAAACACCTGAAACACCAAATTGAAGGTTAGTCGTGCTTCGCACTTGGTTAGCCGCTCGCAAGCTCGCTTGGTTAGTCGCGCTTCGCGCTTGGTTAGAGGTTTTCTTGCTTACTTGAAACACTTGAAACACCTGAAACACCAAATTGAAGGTTAGCCGTGCTTCGCACTTGGTTAGTCGCTCGCAAGCTCGCTTGGTTAGTCGCGCTTCGCGCTTGGTTAGGGGCTTCTTTGTTTGAAACACCTGGAACACTTGAAACACTTGAAACACCCGGTAACTATTCAGCTATGCAATAATATGGG
>JBJECV010000183.1:0-6044 GCA_051871435.1 Sodaliphilus sp.
GATACTATAGATACTATAGATACTATAGATACTATAGATACTATAGATACTATAGATACTATAGATGCTATAGCCGCTGAAGGACTGACCGGCGCCGCTGCAAGCGACCCTATAGATACTATAGATGCTATAGATTTTATAGATGGGATGGGTGGGAACGAAAGAAGCGTCCCTTTGTTTCCACCAGCCGTGTTATTTTTCGGCGAAGCCGAATTTTTTTTCGCGAAGCGACTTTTTTCTTCGGGTGGTGGGGATGTGAGTGGGGAGCGCAGCGACCCACCGTGTGAGTGATGGAAAAATCTGACGGGGGGGGGAGCTTGCTTCCCGTCAGTTTTTCCGGCACTCACACGCAAGGGCGCCAGCCCTCACATCCCCGCCGCCCGACTTTTTTCTCCGTTTCATGTCACAAATCAAATCTCAAATAGCCGTCAGCTGTTAGCCGTCAGCTTAATTCGCTAAATTCGTGACTTAAAACCCCTAAATCTGTGAGAAATGAAATTAAATTATGATATTTTTGGGATAATTTGTAAATTTGCAAAAAAAAATAATTCACAATATTAATTACTGTACATCAAAATTATGAAGCATTTATTATTAGCTGTTTTGTTTGGAGGTATGGCTCTCAACATGATGGCAGACGACAAAGTGGTAATCCCCGACAGCACCGGATTTAAGTTCACCGATGTAAAAGTGGTGAAGAGCACTCCGGTGAAAGACCAAAGTAAGTCGGGTACATGCTGGTGCTATTCTACCAACACTTTCTTTGAAAATGAAATTTTGCGCAAAACCGGCAAGGAAGTTCACCTAAGCGAAGGTTTTGTGGTATGGCACTGCTATTTCGACAAGGCGCAAAAATACGTGAGAATGGATGGCAAAATTAATTTTGCTGAAGGTGGTGCTGCTGAAGATGTGCCATACGTGTGGCGCAATTATGGCATGATGCCTAATGATGCTTACACCGGTATGACACACGGCGCTAAGAAATTCAATACTTCCGAGCTCACCGCTGTGCTTTCCGGTTTCCTTGATGTGGTAAACACTAAAAAGCTGAAAAAACTCACACCGTCGTGGTTAGAAGGTTTTGAAGGTGTGCTGAATGCTTATATGGGTAAAATTCCCGAAACTTTCACTTGGGAAGGCAAAACCTACACCCCGAAATCGTTTGCCGAATCATTGGGTGTGAATCCTGACGACTACATTTCTATCGCTTCGTTCACACACCATCCTTTCTATCAACCCTTTGCACTCGAAGTGGCAGACAACTGGACTTGGGCACAATATCAAAATGTTCCTATTGATGAATTGCAGGAAATTGCCAACTATGCTATTGATAATGGTTATTCCATTGCATGGGGTGCCGACGTGAGCGAGCCTTGCTTTAAATGGAGAAAGGGCTATGCCGTGCTGCCCGTGGACCGCGAAGTGCCCGATTTGAAAGGCACCGATATGGACCGGTGGACGCAATTGAGCACCAAAGACCGCGAAACCGAAAAGTGGGACATTAAGGGTCCGGTGGAAGAAGTGGTGGTAACACAAGAAAATCGCCAAGAAATGTTCGACAATAAGGAAACCACCGACGACCACGGTATGGTGATTGTGGGTAAGGCTGTGGACCAAGAAGGCAACAAATATTTCAAAGTGCAAAACAGCTGGGACACCAACCAATTATACCACGGTTTCTTCTATGTGAGCGAAGCCTACTTCAAAGCAAAAACCATGAACATCTATCTGCACAAGGATGCCATCCCGGCAAAAATCGCAAAGAAATTGGGCTTGAAATAATTTAAAATCATGTAGTAAAAAATGGGTTGATAATCGTTTTATCAACCCATTTTTTTGCCGCCATAATTGTACCCACACAATCAAAATGCCAATAGAATCACCAAAAATTACAAATATTTGACGAAAATTCATTTTTTTAACTGCTTTTCTTCGCAATATTTTATAATTTTGTAGCCTGTATTGAAATTTGTGTCCCGGTTGGGATAATGAAAGTATTGTATTACGACTAAATGATAGAGGGTATTTCCCCGGCTCATCTATGCCGAATAAGGCATGGAAGCCAAGAGCGGATACCACAATAATCAAAATTTATTTATCTATGGGAATTATTACAACAAAAAACTTGAAAGGTGACCTCTTTGGTGGTATCACCGCCGGCATTGTGGCTCTGCCACTTGCATTGGCATTCGGTATTCAAGCATTTGGTGGAATCGACCATCCTCAAGCAAGTTCGATTGGCGCATTGGCAGGCCTGGTGGGCGCCACACTTCTCGGCTGCTTTGCCTCCATTTTTGGCGGCACACACTCGCAAATCAGTGGCCCCACGGGCCCGATGACTGTTATCACTGCCGCATTGGTGAGCGGCGCTTGGGCTTCGAGCAATGGGAATATGAGCCAAGTGATTCTCACCATGTCGCTCGCAGGATTATTCTGCGGCTTGTTTCAAATCCTTTTCGGCATCATCAAAATCGGCAAATATGTGCGCTATATCCCCTACCCCGTGCTTTCGGGATTTATGAGCGGCATCGGTGTGATTATCATTTTGCAACAAATCTATCCGCTTTTGGGACTTAAATCACCGGTGCTGGTGGTGGATATGCTCACTCAATTGTCGAATATCACATCCATTGATATTACAGCCTTGCTACTAGGATTAGGCACTATTGCCGTGATCGTGTTCTTCCCTTATATCACCCAAAAAGTGCCGTCCACCTTGGTGGCATTAATAGTGATTACCGTGATTTCTTTGTTCTGTAACCTCAACGATTCTCTAAAAATCGGAGAAATTCCATCCGGCATTCCGATGCCTTTCTTTGCAAAGGAGGGGCTCGACTTGAGCGGGGTGAACTGGGCACAGATGCTCAACCATGCTGTGATTCCAGGCTTAACCCTTGCCGGTTTGGGATCTATCGACACGCTTCTCACCTCGGTGGTGGCCGACAATATCACCAAAACCAAGCACAATAGCAACCGCGAACTTATCGGTCAAGGCATTGGCAATTTTGTGGCGGGTATGTTTTGTGGAGTGTCGGGTGCAGGCGCCACAATGCGTACTGTGGTGAATGTGAAATCCGGTGGACGTACCCAACTCAGTGGTGTGTTCCACTCCATACTGCTATTGGCAATACTGCTTGGATTGGGCTCTTTAGTGAAGCACGTTCCGCTCTCAGTGTTGGCAGGTATTCTAATCACTGTGGGATGGGGAATTATCGATTTCCAAGGCTTCCGCGATTTGCTGAAAGTGCCGAAAGCCGATGCCTTCGTGCTCATAGTGGTGTTTGTCACCACGGTGTTTGTGGATTTGCTCACCGCTGTGGGATTGGGTATGGTGATTGCCTGCGTGCTATTTATGAAGCGCGCCAGCGATTTGGTGGAAGGCTCCTACAGCTCGCAACCCATCCAAAACTTCGATAAAGAGAACCCTTGGTCCGACGAAGAAGGCATTCCCGATGAAGCACAACACAAAATTTACATTCAGCGCCTCAATGGTCCCATTTTCTTCGGCTCGGTAACGAAATTCCAAGAAATCATGAATGAAGTGCCGAAAGATGCCAAAATTGTGATTATTCGCATGCGATTGGTGAGCTTTATGGACCAATCAGGATTGTATGCGATGGAAACGGCTATTCGCGAACTAAAAGACCGTGGTGTGATGGTGCTTATGACCATCATCCAACCACAACCTATGCAGATGCTCACCTCCATGGATTGCATCCCCGAACTCGTACCGAAAGAACACACTTTCAAAACCTTCGAAGAGTGCACAGCCTTCTTGAAGAATTTGATAGCAGAACACTCCAAGTAAAAGAGATAACAATAACATAAAAATCGCCTCCCACAATCATCAATGAAAGCGGGAGGCTTTTTTACTTTTTCAATATTGCGCTTAAATATGCTGTTTGATTAAATCGGTGAAAGGCTGCCAATACTTTTCGGTTTTCATTTCACCCACACCAAACACGTAGCTGAAAGCCATTTTGGTGGTGGGCTTATCGTGGGCAAGGGCTTTAAGCGTTTTGTCGCTAAACACCATGTAGGGCTTTTTGTGTTCGCGTTGGGCAATGCTATAGCGCAGTGCCTTCATCATATTAAACAATTCTTGCTCCGACACACTGAGGTCGAAATCGAACGATGCCACCTTTTTCTGCGGCTTTTCATTGAAATCTTTTTTCACAAATTCAGTGAGTTGCACAGTGGCTCTGCCATACAAGAGATCAGCACCGTAAGGGGTCACTTTCAAATGATTACCTTCATTATAAGCCACTTCAAAAATGCCCAATTGCTGCATTTGTAGCAAGTAAGCATTCCACTGCAAATTGTTCAAATGGCGTCCCACCCCATACGTTTTCAGGCGATGATAACCCGCTTGAATCACATCGGCATTCGACGAGCCACGCAAAATATCTTTCAGTGTGTATAAGCCTATTTGCTGATTGGTGCGCACGATAGCGCTCAACGCCATCTGCACCAAAGTGGTGCCATCGAAGCGCTTGGGCGGATTAAGGCACACATCGCAGTTGCCACAATCGTGGTCGATGCGCTCGTTAAAATAGCTAAGCAGAATGCGCCTACGGCAAATGGATGATTCGGCATATTTTTGCATCAATTCCAGCTTGTGGGTATTGAGCCTCACCTGTCCGGATTCTTCCACAAATCTATTTTGCGAAATCACATCGCCATAAGAATAAAACATCAGCGCATCAGCAGCAAGTCCGTCACGGCCGGCACGCCCCACCTCTTGATAGTAGGATTCCATGTTTTGCGGCATGTGGTAGTGAACCACCCAGCGCACATTACTCTTGTCGATGCCCATACCAAAAGCCACCGTGGCGCATATCACCTGAATGTCGTCGTTAAGAAAAGCCGCTTGAATAGCATTTTTATCTGCTACCGACATACCCGCATGGAAGGCTTCTGCCGAAAGTCCACGTTTTTTCAACTTCATTGCCAGCGACTCCGTATTCTTTCTGCTAAAGCAATAAATGATGCCCGGCTCACCACGATGACGCTCAATAAAGCGCAGAAGCATATTGAATTTATCGTTGCCCGCATAGCCGGAGAGCACCGACAGCGAAATATTTTTGCGATCGAACGACGAGATAAACATCTTGGCATCGGGCATACATAATTGCTGCTTGATGTCGGAGCGTGTGATTTGGTCGGCAGTGGCAGTGAGAGCGATGATGGGCACGTGAGGAAATTGCTGCTTGAGCTGCGACAATTTGGTGTATTCCGGACGGAAGTCGTGTCCCCATTGCGAAATGCAATGCGCCTCATCAATGGCAAAAAAACTAATATTCACCCGTTTCACCCATGTATCCAAATCGCTGAGCAAGCGTTCCGGCGAAATGTATAGCAACTTCAATTTGCCATCCATCACCAAATCCAATATCTCGCGATTTTCGGCTTCGCTTTGCATACTATTGATAGCTGCCGCCGGCACACCGTTTGCAACAAGCGCATCCACTTGGTCTTTCATCAACGCCAACAGCGGAGACACCACAATGCAGCAACCATCGCTCAGCATCGCCGGCATTTGATAACACATCGATTTACCGCCACCGGTGGGCATCAACACCAAGCAATCATTACCACTCATCACCCAAGTAATGATATCGAATTGCATGGGTAAAAATGACGTATAGCCAAAAAAACGGCGCAAAACGCCAAGGGATTCCGCCTTTAAGCGATCAACATCAAGTGCCATAACTATCAAAAATTGCGAATATCAAAAAGCATTTTTTTCGCCCCTCACAGCATTGACTACGGTGAGTGCGATAATTTTGAGATCGAGGAAGAAGTTCCAATTCTCAGTGTACCACACATCGTATTCCACTCGCTTTTCCATCTTCCAGAGTTCATCGGTGGGACCACGATAGCCATTGACTTGTGCCCAACCGGTAACCCCTGGTTTTACCACGTGTCGTAGCATGTATTTGTCGATGAGTTCGCTATAGGTGTGGGTGTGCTGTTCCATGTGAGGTCGCGGCCCTACAATCGACATATCCCCTCGCCACACATTGAAAAACTGTGGTAATTCG
>JBJECV010000184.1:0-24783 GCA_051871435.1 Sodaliphilus sp.
TACCGGCCTACACACATCCCGGCCACCATCCGGATAGCTACGCATTAGCATTTGACACAGCTTGATGATAATTTGCCACAACCGACCCTCTCCCGAGGCTCATATCATCCGGTTTGCTATCTCCAAGCTGCGCTCGGCTACGCCTTCGCTTGCATGGAGTTAACCACAATAAGCCGTCTCCGATGGCGGTTAGCGTTTTCGCCGACTTTGTGTGGTTGCCCCCACACTATTTCTACTGATCCAAAAAAAAACAGCTAACCAACCCAAGCGACGAAACCGCTTGGCACAGTGAATGAGCAACCCCACTGTGCACGATAGTTTCGCTATCGTGAATCCACCCGTCACTCCCCCATGCGGGCTTACCAGGTGGGGTTTTCGCCGAGGTCTTGTTTGGCGACGATGAATTTTTCGCCGTTGAAATTGAAATAAGTGCCGTAGCCGGTGAGCCGCACCACCGAGCAATGGTAGCCGTCGGTGTTGAAACTAATGGTCCAGTCGCCACCGAGGATGGAGGTGATGGGCACACCCACAGCGCGGTCGGCGGTCATCACTTGGGTGGATGGATTGTAGTTGTAGAATTTCACATCGCGCAAATTGCTCACCATGCCCACCAAAAGATGCCCGTTGGTGCGCCGCCAAGTGGCACCTTGCAGATAGTGCTCACCTGCGCTCACAAAAGCACATGTGTCGGTAGCACCCGCTATTGGCGCGTTGCCCATGGCTTGTAGCAAATCGGCAGAGCCGGCTATTTCCGGGTGGCGAATCAGAAATGCCGTCATCAGTGTGCTTACATCCACAGAAGCCCCATCACCAATGGTAATAGTTTCCACAGCGGCGGTTCTCGCTGCTTTCTTGGCACTCTTTTTCTGGGCGCCAACATAGCCAAACGCGACCATTGCGATGGCTGTCAGCAAAATTATTCGTTTCATCATAAAGTAATATTATTTGAGTTTTTTATGTAATTTTTCTATCCTCTTGTGGCTTTGCACCAAGCGGCCCCAAGGAATGCGTCCGTTTTTCACATTCTTCACAATGAGGTCCACCAAGCGGAAGGGGCGGTCGGCTTCAAAACCGGTGTTAATATTATTGCCCACACACAGCAAATCGCAGCCGGCATTGATGGCAAGCACCAGCGCATTTTCAATGTCGTATTTATTGATAATAGCCTCCATATATAGGTCGTCGCTCACCACCACGCCATCGTAGCCCAACTGCTTGCGAAGCACCCCGTCGATGGTTTTGCGCGATAGTGTGGCAGGATATTCGGGGTCGATATTGCCATTAATGATGTGCGCCGTCATCACCACATCCACTTGATGCTTTTTTATCAATCGGCGAAACGGCTCCAATTCTTCGGGCTGCCAAGTGGAGGTTACATCCACAAATCCCCAATGCGAATCGCCAAGTGCATTGCCATGACCCGGAAAATGCTTCACCGCATTGAGCACATGGCGCCGGTGCATCTCCTTGATTTGGATACCCGCATGGCGCACTATAGCATCGGCATCGGTGCCAAAACTCCGATGCAATTTGCCGATAGGCGGGCATTGCGGATTGTGAACATCGAGCACCGGACCCAAATTCAAATTCACCCCGCTCGAAGCCAATTGGTCGGCCATCACCCGGGCATAGTGGGTGGTGGAGTCGGTGTTGTTGAGCGTGCCAAGGTGTTCGGCATCGGGAAGCGGTTCAAACCCGTACGCCGGTTTCAATCGCTGCACACGTCCGCCTTCTTGGTCGGCGGCAATGATAAGCGGATAGGTGGCAAATGCCTGAAGGTCGGCAGTGAGCCGAGCAAGTTGCTCTCGAGAAGTGATATTGCGCGAACCGATTTTTGCGCTACCCGTAAGGTCCACATCAAAAAGCACAATGCTCCCCACCTTCAAGTCGCGAATATAGCGCGCGGCATCGCTGTTGGCATCCACAGTGTTGCCTTTAAAGCCCACCATCAGCATTTGTGCAGCATAGTATCGCAATTGTTCGTCGGTAGGAATTTGGCAGTGCGCCACCGAAGCGCAGAGCAAAATAGCGGAAAGCGTGGTCAGTAATTTAGTTTTCATTGCTAAAAAAATAGTAGAATTAGAAGTTAATGGAAAAAAGCCGCTCCCATTCACATGGGATGCGGCAACAAAATAATTATACTAATATGAAAAAATTAAAATGCATCATAATGGCGGAATTTTCACCATACCGAAACATAATCAATCAAAGAAATGGAAAAAGAAATAGCAGGCAATCCATTCATAGCGCACTCCTTGTGCGTAGCCAATGATGCGCTTGTTGGGATCGTAGATTTTTCCACTTTTGTCGATATTGCCCAGCACACGGCTCTCGCCGTCGCGCACCGTGCCATCGGTGAGGATATAGCCAATGCGCTCATTATCCGTGTTATAGATTTGAAGCCCTTTGATTTGCCCGATGGGCTTATTGCCTTTATTGCGTATCACACCATCGCGATCGAAAAAGCCGATAGGTCGGGAATCATTGTCGCGCACAGTGCCGTTAGGCGATATGCGCCCTATATTATGGTGATTGGCATCGCGAATGGTTTGAGCCACACATTCAGTGCCGCCCATTGCGCTGCATGCCATCAGCAAAACCAGTGTAAAAAGTCGAAAAACCTTCATTGCAGTGTTTCTTACTTTAGTGAATGAAAATGAGTGTAGTGCAAAGGTAAGAGAAAATTTTCAATTCCGCCAATATTTTTCACTTTCCTTATTCCTACCCTTTTGACTTTCATCAGCCCCAAAAGTTTAATCCCCCTCCCCTACCATCCACCCACAAAAAAATCACAACTTACCGTATGGGCTTGACCACCTTCCACCTCCCACCATATCTTTGCCCCCGGAGTTCTTTGATGTATTACATTTATCCCACAAGCAACACGGTGTTTCACGCGTTCCACCCTAAAAAAATTAACATACCTTAAATTCCGAACACTGCTCCACACACACTTCAATCGCAATTTTCGTACAGAGGGACAGTCCCCGTTGTACGAAAATTTAACAATTTTGGTTCGATTTTGCCCATCCATTCCAAATTTGTCGAACCGGTCCGTCTTCCGGCTTACCGATTGCCCTTTTGGTATTGGGTGGGGGTGGTGCCGGTTTCTCTTTTGAAATAGTAGGTGAAAGCGGATTGGTTGGGGAAATGCAAGCGGTCGGCCACTTCGCAAATTTGCATATCGGTGTTTTTCAGCATCACTTTAGCTTGCAATATGGTGGCGCGGTTCACCCAATACATCACACTGCGGCCACTCACTTTCCGTATCACCCCGGAGAGATAGTGTGGTGTGAGCGCCAATTCAGAGGCGTAAAATGCGATGCTGCGATGCCTACAGCAATGCGTTTTCACCAACTCTTTGAATCGGCTGAACACTTGCTCTTGTCGCGATTTTTGCTTGGGTGGATGCGTTTGCCGATCGGCTTGGTCTATGTATTGCAAATTGCTGATGATGCCGTTGAGCAAATGCGTCACCACATCGGAGCGAAAAGGCTCTTGCTTGGCAATATCCCACAATAGATGCACTAAGCGCAGCATCTCGTTCCAATCCTTTTCCCGAGGATGTACGAGCAAATTGGCATCCACTGGCACATCCTCCTTAAACACAACTCCTATCATGGAAAAATCTTCCGTACACGATTTCAATTCCACTATGGAATCCGGCGCCAGCACAAAAATATCACCTCGCTTCACATGATATTCTTCGAGCATCAATTCAAACACGGCACTCCCTCGAGTGGCCAAAAACAAACGCCCTTCCACTAATAGTGTGGGTTGATTTTTGCTGATAAACTGATAAATATAGGTGCTGATGTGCATCACCATGCCAAAGCGGTCGTGGATAATACACTCGGATTGGGATTTGAGGAGGCTCAAATCGGCGGTGTTGAGCGAAAACACATTTAAGATGTGGGAGTTCATTTTAATGAATTTGTACGATTTTTGTTCAAAATTAGGCATAAATTCGGAATAATTTCAATAAATAATCCTAACTTCGTACAATTTCCACAAATTATCTACCGATTTGAAAAAGATGGCACCAATAGATAGTGCTAATTTTGCAACATAATTACTCCACCAAATGATTAATTACATAAGATATGAAAACTATATTTAGCTTTTTCGTGATGATGCTTTTGCCAACCATAGCATGGGCGCAATCGCTCTCGATTGACCAATGCCAGCAGTTGGCGCAGGACAATTATCCGCTCATTAAGCAATACGATTTAATTCGGCAAACCACTGCATTCAATGTCAACGTCATTGATAAAGCATGGCTACCGCAAGTGTCGGCTATGGCACAAGCCTCGCTCCAAAGCGATGTGCCGTCGTTCCCTGATGCGTTCTCCGCCATCCTTGCCGCTCAGGGTATGGAAACAAAAGGGATGCGGAGCGAGCAATACCGCATCGGGGTGGATGTGAGCCAAACTCTGTGGGAAGGGGGCGTGATTCGCTCGCAAAAAGAGGTGGCACGGCGCAAAGGCGATGTGCAGGCGGCACAAACAGGCACCGACCTCTATGCCATCCGCCAAAGAATCAACGATATGTTTTTCCAAATTCTGCTCATCGATGAGCGTATCCGCCTCAATGCCAATTTGCAAACGCTACTTCAATCCAACCTCGACAAACTCAATGCCATGCTCGCCCATGGCGTGGCTATGGCATGCGATGTGAATACAATGAAGGCAGAACTGCTCAAGGCACAGCAGCAAGCCACCGAGCTACAAGCATCGAAAAAGTGCGTGATGGATATGCTGGCTGTGTGGGTGGGGCAAAAATTCACCTCGCTTGTGGTGCCTCCCGATGTGGCTGTGCCCACCGAGCAATGCCATCGACCCGAACTCCAATTGTTCGACTCCCAAATCCGGCTCACCGAAAGCGAAGAAAAACTCTTAGATGCGCGGCTGATGCCCAAATTGAGCGTGTTTGCCCAAGGCGCTTTCGGCTATCCGGGCTACAACCAATTCGATGCTATGTGGAATAGAAAATGGCATTTGGATGGCATACTGGGGGTGAAAATCTCTTGGAACATTGGCGCACTCTACACGCGAAAAAACGACCTGGCGCTGCTCAAAACCCAACGCGATGTGGTGAACACAAATCGAGAAACGTTCTTGTTCAACACCCGCTTGCAAGAATTGCAACAATCCGAGGGCATCGCCACATTCCGCCGCCTCATCGACGCCGACCGCCAATTGATTGACCTCCGCAGCGAGGTGCGACGTGCAGCAGAATCAAAACTCCAACACGGCATTATCGACACCAACAATCTGCTACAAGAAATCAATCGCGAAAATGAAGCGCGCATCAATCTCTCTACACACCATATTCAAATGCTGAAAGAAATCTACAACTTAAAATTCACCACCAATAATTAAATCAATCAAATATGAAAACTCTCTTTATCCCACTATTAGCAGCCTTGACTCTGACGCTCTCGGCTTGTGGCAACGAGGATGTACCCTACGATGCATCGGGCGTGTTTGAAACCACCGAGGTGATTGTGTCGGCTCGCGCAACCGGCGAAATCCTTTCTCTGAATGTGGAGGAAGGACAACAGGTGGAGGCTAATCAGCCTTTGGGCAAAATAGATATGGCACAATTGGTGCTGAAAAAGCAACAACTACACGCCGGAAAAAATGCCTCCAATAGCCGTAAACTCAACACCAACCAACAGGTGGCTGCCATACAACAGCAAATCGCTAACCAACAGGCTGAATTGGCACGATACCAAGGCCTACTCGAAGATGGCGCCGCCACTCAAAAGCAGGTCGACGACATACAATATCAAATCGCCACGCTACAAAAACAACTCGCTGCCACCAACGAGCAAATCACCACTTCCAATCAAAGCATCGATGGCCAATCAGCAGGCTACGATGCCCAGCTCAGCCAAGTGGACGACCTGATGCGACAAGCCGTAATCCTTTCCCCTATCAAGGGGGTGGTGCTATCTAAATATGCCGAACCCGGTGAATACGCCTCGCCCGGCCGTGCACTCTTTAAGGTGGCGGATATTGCGGATATGAAACTGCGAGCATACGTGAGCGCTGAGCAACTCACCTCCATCAAAATCGGACAAAAGGTGAAAGTGTATGCCGACCAAGGCGAAAAGGGCAGAAAAGAATATGTGGGAACCATTGCTTGGATTAGCAACGAAGCAGAATTTACTCCAAAAACTATCCAAACTCGCGACGAACGCTCCAACTTGGTCTACGCCATCAAAATTGCAGTGAAAAACGATGGCTTTATCAAGCGCGGCATGTACGGCGATGTGAAATTCTAAATCTTCTTCTTCGCTATGCCTATCGTAAGTGTCAACAATCTGAAAATGTCGTACCACCACCATCGCGTGCAGGCTTTGAATGGCGTGTCGATGGAGGTGGAGGAAGGCGAAATATTCGGTATCATCGGACCCGATGGTGCCGGAAAAACTTCCCTCTTCCATGTGCTCACCACCCTTTTGCTGCCCGACAGCGGCTCCGCCACCGTGGATGGATTGGATGTGGTGAAACACTATAAGCAAATCAGAAAGCGCATCGGATATATGCCGGGAAAGTTTTCGCTCTACCAAGATTTAACCGTGGAGGAAAATCTGGCGTTTTTTGCCACTGTATTCAATACGGCTATTCAAGAAAACTACCACTTGGTGGCCGACATTTATCGACAAATAGAGCCTTTTAAGCACCGACGCGCGGGCAAGCTCTCGGGCGGTATGAAGCAAAAACTCGCACTTTCGTGTGCTTTGATTCATGCCCCGCGAGTGCTCTTTCTCGACGAACCTACCACCGGGGTGGACCCCGTGAGCCGTAAAGAATTTTGGGAAATGCTGCAAAAACTCAAACGCGAATTCCGACTCTCTATCGTGGTGTCGACTCCCTATATGGACGAGGCCATGCAATGCGACCGCATTGCCCTCATTCAAGACGGCAACTTCCTGACCATCGACACGCCCTCCCACATTATCCAAGCCTATAACCAAACGCTTTGGGCTATTCGCTCGAGCCAAATGCACCAATTGCTCGCACACCTGCGTGGCATTGAGGGCGTGCTCACCGCTTTTGCCTTTGGCGAATGTCACCACGCCACCATCAATCCCAAAGTGCTCTCGCAAGATGCCCTACACCGCCAATTGGCAGCACTCGGACACCAAAATATCGTGATTGAGGCGACAAAGCCCACCATCGAAGATTGCTTTATGAACCTCCAAAACCAAAAGCCATGACCGCAGATATTGTCATCAAAGCCGAACGCCTCACCAAGCGCTTTGGCGATTTCACCGCCACCGACCACATCTCTTTTGAAGTGCATCGGGGAGAAATATTCGGCTTTCTCGGCGCTAACGGTGCCGGAAAAACCACCGCCATGCGCATGCTCTGCGGACTTTCGCAGCCCTCCGATGGCAAGGCTTCCGTGGCAGGATTTGATGTGGCTACGCAATACGAGCAAGTGAAGCGCCACATCGGATATATGTCGCAAAAATTCTCGCTCTACGACGACCTTACCGTGGAGGAAAACCTCGTGCTTTTCGGCGGTATCTACCGGATGCCGCGCAAAATGGTGAAAGAAAAAATCACACAATTGCTCGGCGAACTCGGCTTTGAATCCTCAAGAAAAACGATGGTGAAGTCGCTACCTTTGGGTTGGAAACAGAAATTGGCGTTTTCGCTCGCCATTTTCCACGAACCGAGCATCGTGTTTCTCGACGAACCTACCGGCGGAGTGGACCCGGTCACACGCCGACAATTTTGGGAACTCATCTACCGGGCTGCCGACCGCGGCATCACGGTGTTTGTCACCACCCATTATATGGACGAAGCGGAATATTGCGACCGGGTGAGCATCATGGTCGACGGGCGCATCGAAGCCCTCGGCTCGCCCGCACAATTGAAAGCGCAATTTGGTGGCAAGTCTATGTACGATGTGTTCTATGCCCTGGCACGAACCGCCAAGCGTGGCGAGTAACAACAACAACGAATTTCCATACCACATGAAACAGTTTATAAGTTTTGTTCGAAAAGAATTTCTGCACAATCTGCGCGATGTTCGCTCGCTGCTCATTCTGCTGGTGATGCCCCAAATTATGGTGCTGCTCCCGGGATATGTGATTAAGAATGAGGTGAAAGACATTCGGGTGGCGGTGCTCGACCAAAGCCACGATATCTACACCGAAAAAATCACCCAACGCCTCTATGCCAACCCCTATTTCTTGGCAAAAGGTGAAGTGGCTACCGCCGACGAAGCATCCGAGCTTTTCAAAAAAGGTGAAATCGATTTGGTGGTGATTTTCGGACCTTCTTTTGCCAATCGCATCCTTCATTCTGGCGATGCCTCCGTGCAAATCCTTGCCGATGGCAGCGAACCCAACCAATCGAGTGTGCGGGTGGCATACGCACAGCAGGTGATGGCGGCTTTCCAAACCGAACTGGAGCAACAAGCGGCACAAGCCGGCAATGCACACCCTCAATTCCAAATCCGGGTCAATTCCCGACTCCTCTATAATCCGCAGCAACGCTCAGAAGTAAACATCGTGCCGGGGGTGGTGGGTATGGTGATTATGCTCATTTGCTGCATGATGACGTCCATCGCCATCGTGCGCGAACGCGAATCCGGAACTATGGAAATTTTGCTCGCTTCGCCACTCACGCCTTTCACCATCGTGGTGGCAAAACTCATCCCCTATATGCTCATCGCCCTCATCGATATGGCCCTGATTCTCTGCATGTCGTATTTTATGATGCACATCCCCATGGCGGGCTCTCTGCTGCTCTATGTGGCAGTGGCGGTGGTGTTTATTTTCACCTCGCTCATGCTCGGATTGCTCATCTCCACCTTGGTCAACACCCAACTGGCTGCCATGTTTATCTCGCTGCTGCTCATGGTGCCCACCCTGTATCTCTCCGGCATGATTTTCGCCATCGAATCGATGCCCACAGCCGCACAAATGGTGTCGAACATCGTGCCTGCCAAATGGTTTATCGCCGCATCACGCAAAATCATGATCGAAGGCGTGGGACTCCAATACGTGCTCACCGAACTGCGCGCACTCGCCATAGAAGGCTTTGTGCTGATGCTTTTGGCTTGGAAATTTTTTAAAACCCGACTCGCTTAATCACACCGCACCACTATGAAAGCATTACCCTATCTGCTCAGCAAAGAATTCAAACAAATGTTTCGCAACCCGCTGTTGCCCATCGTGTTTGTGCTCCTACCTTTCGTGATGATGAACATGGTGCCGCGCATCGCCACACAAGAGGTGAAGCACATCAATGTGGCTATCATCGATTGCGACCATTCCACGCTCTCCTCGCGCCTCATCCAAAAAGTGAACGCTTCGGAATATTTCAACCTTTATGCCATCAGCCCCAACTATCAGCGTGCCTACCACTTGCTTCAGCAAGGCGACGTCGACGTAATTCTAACCATAGAAAACGAATTTGAACGACAATTATATCGCACCTCGGGAGCCGACGTAATGCTCTCGGTGAACGCCGTGAATGGCATGAAGGGAAGTTTGGGCAACGCCTACCTCACCCAAATGATGATGCAATTTGCACGCCAATTATCGCACGAAAGCGGCATCACCACCATATCGCCCGTGAGCGTGGAACCACGCTACCTCTACAACCCCACCATCGACTACAAACCCTACATGATTCCCGCACTCATGACCATGACGCTGATGCTCATTGTGGGCTTTCTGCCAGCTCTCAATGTGGTGGGCGAAAAAGAACGCGGCACCATTGAGCAAATCAACGTCACCCCCATCTCGCGCATCGAATTTATCCTCTCTAAAATGATACCCTACTGGACCGTGGGCATCTTTGTGGTGGCTTTCTCGATGGTGCTGGCATGGAAAATTCACGGCGTGGTGCCCGCTGGCGGCGTGCCATTGGTGTTTCTATTCATGATCGTGAGCGTATTCACCATGTCGTCGTTCGGACTCATCGTATCAAACTATAGCGACAACATGCGCCAAGCAGCCATCGTCATGTTTTTCTTCATCGTCATCTTTATCCTCACCAGCGGACTGCTCGCGCCCGTAGTGTCGATGCCCGAATGGGCACAGCACCTCACCCTGCTCAACCCCATGCGCTACATCATCACCGCCATGCGCGAAATCTACCTCAAAGGCAGCAACCTCACCCAATTGCTCCCGCAATTCATCCCCCTCTGCATCTACGGCGTGGCATCAAGCGCATGGGCTATCACCAGTTTCCGCAAAAACTACTAACGCCCCCTCACACCGGCCACACCCACCGAGCAGCCATGCCCGCCTACCACCAATATTTCAAACCCCATACCTGATTACAAAAAAATGGATAAATTTTCAACATAATGTATAAATATCCCTTTGAGCGATTTCCGGGTTTTCAATGAAGAAAATAGCACCTATTCCCCTCTATCTCATACCGGCTTTTTCCACACATAACACAAAAAAGTGCCCGAAAATTGCAACAATTTGTTAAAGTAGGTTAAATCTACCACAAATTTCCTCACTAAGCATTGCCATGAACAAAAATGTGCTTATCTTTGCTGTGTGTTTTTCATGGTATTAGATTTAAGGTTAATTAAGATTGGTTGTCGTGAGACAGTCAATCTTTTTTTATTCCCCCCCACTTTTTCTGCATAAAAAACCATCCCCCCCACCCCCAAAAAAAGAAGCCCCCGCCGAATAGTTTTGGCGAGGACTGTGAGTACAAAAGGATAGGCTTATGCTTATATCGCCACTTCCTGCGGATGAATGGTGATAAGCACGAGCGCTGTAGGGTCGGGATAAGGCAAAAGTGTAGGCATCGTGGGGAACTGCGGCGTAATCTGCGTTTTCCACTGCCCCGCTCTTTGAGCATCCACATCAGCCAGCATCATCCGCACACAAGGCGTAGCATTCAAAGCCGGATTGCGATAGGAGGGCTGGCCCACATTCATCAACGTCGACATTTCGTGTGGCAGATTCACCGCCGGCAGATAATCCACCTTGTCGCCCAAAAGGAAATTTGCCATATTAAAATCTGACATCAGGCTATCAATCTGCGAAGTAACGGCGCTTTCCAATTGCTGATGCGAAGCATCTAAAGTGTCGGGGTTCGCTTGGAAACTCTCAAAGAGCTGCATCAAATCCACTTGGCTCACAATTGCTTTTCGGTTGGCATCAAAAAAGCCTTGTAGCAGTGTGGAAGGGTCGAGGGTTCTAAACATAGCACCTTCGGAATGCTCCGGAGCCCCGATTTTTTTTGAATAATCGGTTTGCCAAGCATGAAGCGTAACGTTGTAGCTCTCCAACCTATCATACACCACGCTAATATCAGTTGAAATGTGATGGAAATGGTTCAGCCACATTCCTGCCACATGATATTTGATTTGCATTTCAAGTAGCTCTTGCCTTGCATGATGCAGTATTAAAGCGATAGTGCTGGTTTGCGATTCATAATTTTTGCGCCAACTTTTCTTCCACCATTTATAGCCGAGCAGCCCAAAGCCAAACAGCGTAGCAACAATGGCAAACAGAATAAGCAGTGTGTAATCGTGATTCCACCACCACCAAAATCCCAAACCCAAAGCCACGAGAAATACAAGAAAAATATTGATTTTCAAGCCCTTTTTGTATTGCTTGAATTGCTCGGGAAATGCGTCTACAAATTGATTATGTTTTGTTTGTGCTTCAGAGCATTTTTCCACTTGCGCCATCTGCGCCGCTTCGCGAATAGCGGTTTGGGTGCCGGGCATAATGAGGTGCATCACCAATTGCTGATAGTAGCGATAATATTCTTTATAAAGTTTTTGGTGATGCCCAATGCGCACCTTCACCTTGGCAATGGCATTTCTAATGGCTGCTTTTTTGATTTCAAGTTCGGTGCCGGCAAAGTCAGCCAGCTCCGTTGGCACATCGCCTTTTGCCCCGGCTTCGGCATCGCTGATTTCGGTGATGATGCAAGCAAAATCCATATAATCCGGGTCGTCGATATAGGTGCAAGGCATATAGCAATATCCCTTATCGCCAAATTCCGGGCCCCAAGAATTGCGCACGATATAGAAATCATTTTCTTCCGAGTAGCCCACCACCACCATGGCATGCCATCCATCTTCTTTGGCATCGGGAGCATCCTGCGGATGCACCACGAATGCGCCATCCTTGCCAAGGTTGTCGTACACATTCAGCGAAATGCCAATAGGATAGCCTTCCGAAAGAGCACTGGTGAGCAATTTGTGATTCTCTTCAATGGCTTTCGGCTTATCTTCGGGATAAATGGACAATGGAATTTGCTTGGCTTGTAGCACGCGATGTTGCTTGGCATCGGCGTCGGCTTCTGCCGAAGGCATCACATCGGGCGATTCGGTATTGTAGGCATATAAATCTTCCTTACAAATACCTTGTGTGCCGAGCACTTCCAATTGTTCACGGAAGTTACTACCTCCACCCGGACGACCTTTTACCACATTAGAATAATAGAACAAATACGCCGGGCTCATATCTTGCGGCGCTTCTATATCGGAGAGTTGCGTGAGCATGGCTTCATACATTGCCGCAGCAGCAAATGAGGTGCACGAGCCCAAATCTTTTTGATTTTTTACCGGAGTAAAAAATTTGCGTAAATCCACCGATTGCCTAATCGTGAGCCCCACCGACGGGGTGTATTGCTCATCAAGTGGATCTTCCTTGTGCTCTATGTCCTTCAAATTGCCCGAAGGTTTGTGCCATTTGCTTTTAATTTCTTCCACATCTTTTCGTTGCTTTTCTGCCTTTTCCAAAGCAGCCAGTTCGTCGCGTCGTTCTCTGATGTAGGAAGTATCGTTCACAATTTCTTGCTTTAGGCGCTTGATTTCGGGCAGAGGATTCAAGGCTTTGGTATTTTCCGGACTTTCCTCACGCTTTTTCGTTTCCGGGTTCGTGATATATTTCTTCAGCGCTTTAAAATCGCCTCTCACCGGAATTAAATGCGATTTCTCGCCGCAGTGGCTATTGAAAGCATCCACGTAGAGGTTAATAGGCTCCTCACATGCGTCATCCAGCAGGGTGCCGGTTTGCTCATATTGCATTCCGCGCAGGCGCTCATTATCCCTACCCAAAATCATAGCCAGCACCGCCTCTTTTTCCGGAAGAGTGAGGGTTCTGTTGGTGAGCAAAGATAAAATTTCCTTCTTCAACGCCTCCAAGTTGTCCTTGATAATCGGTGCTGCTTGCGCAGCCACAGTACCGTGGTCGATACCTTTATCCTTGTAGAGCGGACGGATGCGTAGCTCAAACAAGTTGGGATAGCGCATATCAATGTCTGCCAACATTTTTCCGGCTTCGTTGGCTGCCTTTTGCGCATCCACTTCGGTGTCGTTGATACCCACATGATCGAGGGCACTCAGAAATCCCAACCCCAGCATTTGGCGCGATGTGGCAGAGCGGTCGAATTCCAGCGAAGCCACTCCGATAGCAAGGTTGTCGCCTTGGTGATTGGTGCACAGTGCCGGCGACAGAATTTGGTAATAATCCTGCATCAGCGCAATCTGAATCATAGCAATATAGTGCGCAAAACTCTCCATCGTGAAATTGATGGGAGAGCCGTTTTCGGCGTAATCATCCACCAGCGAAAAGGTCATATTGAAGGTGGCACTTTCGCTGAGCCACTTGAGCAGTGCCACCGAGTTGGCAAATTCTTCGGCGGCTACCCTCTCCTCGGCGTTGCCATCAAATAGGGGCATAATGCCCGGGGCTAAGCCCAAAATATGCAGGGTGAACTGATGATTGAGCCCACCACAAGCATCGTAAAGCACTTGCAATTGCTGTGTGGCTTCGGCTTCATACAGGGGAATCACCGCCAAAATGTGCAAACGCGGGTCGGGCATAGCAAGATTCACCAATCGATGAAAAGCATCGCTTAGGCTGTTTGCAGTTTCATCCACGGTTTGTCCTGCCAGCGTCACCGAGTCGTGGGCGGAGCCTTCTGCTCGGGTTGCCTTCAGCAAGGCGGCAACCCGAGTTTGGGCAAGATTCGTAGATGCCGAAGTCCATACGGTTACGGAAGCCATTATTGTCCTAATTTATCAAGTATGTATTCCATTTCTTTTTCTATCATCTCCTCTTCTGCAGGATAGTGCTCAATGTTTTCAAGCGAAATCGGGCAATGCGACACTTCCTGCAGATAGGTGTTGGCTTTACATGCACTGATAGCCTTTTCCACCAACACGCGTACGGGATTATCCGGTCCCGGCTTATCCATGTCCACAATAGCCTTTCTGAGTTCCGGCTCAAGCACATCAATGTTATCTTCCATATATTGGAAGGCTTTCTTGCGGTCGGCTCCCATATCCACCAACCAATTTTTCAGCGCCTTGCCGCCCATTCCGCGACTTTTAATCTGATATTTACCGGAAGCTGCATCGTAGGAAATGAGATTGAATACGATGGCATGAATCCAAGTTTCCCAACATTTCTGCTGGTCGACTATCGCCTTTGGATCAAGGCGGTATCGCTCTGCCTTCATACGCTCACACAGCGTTTTGTCCCAGTGCGAGCCAAAGGGCTTGTTGGCTTCCCAGCTCTCATAGTCTGCTCTATAGCCATCAATGGCTTTTACTGCGAATGCCGGAATCACACCCAATTGGCGATAAATAATCACGCGATTGTTGAGACCGATTTCTGAGAATTGGATATCCTTGGCATTTGGTACAATGTTTCCGAGCAAATTGTCTTTACAGAGGCGAGAGGTGGCTTTGTTGGCCACGCCCACATAGTAACATTCCACCGGACGTTCACGAAGCTCGGCATCATACCCACGGTAGTGGTAGGGCAAAAGCGGAAGTGATTTTTGAATGGCTCTGCGAATCAAATCGGTCAATTCTTCATCGGAAAGATGATTGAGCGCATCATCCACGCCCATAGCAGCATATCTGCCCCCTTGTGGGAGGGTGCCAACGAATTGCCTCAAAGCGGATTCTGTTTCCAAAGAGTTAAGGTCCTTTAGTGCGATGATGCCGCCTTGATTCTCCATGGCTCTCGCGAAATCATTAAACACGATGTCGGCGATGGGACAATCCACCCGTGTGGCATAGTTGGTGGAGAGGTCGAATTGGAAGAAACTGCAGCCGCCGGTGGAGCGCAATATGTCTTGCACGGAGGTGTTGGCTTTATTGCGGATAGTTTGCAAATTCTTCATAATGATATCCACACTTTCCATCTCCTTATTCAATTGAGCTGTAAGCCAAGCATAGAATTGGCGTGCCATTTCGCGGCGCTTGATTTCGCGACTGGTGCGAGCAAGTACCATGGTTTGGTTCACCACTTCTTCCGCCTTGTCTTTTTTACCAAATTTTAATAACGAGTCCATGCAATCGGCGAGCTCTTTGCAAGCCATTTTCAGCGACGAATCTCTGCCCGGCATCTCATCATCAAGTTTCTCTTTTTCTGCCTTCATTTCGCCATCGCAGAGTTCCACTTCACGCAAAAGGGCAGTAAGGATTTGTTGGCAAAGGAAGATGCCACATTCTCGGTTGGCTTGCTCTGCCATCAAGGCGTTCAGTGAGTCTTTCACTCGATTTTGAAGTGCGGCAAGTTTGGCATCCAAATCGGTTTGCTTATCCATGCCCTGATTTGCCACATAATGTCGGCACTCGGGTTCCGGATTGGAGAGGTCGTCGATGTCGCTGAATATGTAGGGTGGCGTGGGAGCCATGAAATAGTCGATCACATTATCTTTGTCGTGGTTTTCTCTGATTTTGTTGGCATCAAACCAGTTGTTGGCAATAATGCCGGGGTCGTCGCAACCGCCATTGAGCATTTTGTTCACCAATTGCGCCAGCGCTTTGTGCTCGTAAATCTTTGCCAATTTGCCTCCATTAAAGAAAATTTCGGCACAGCCAAAGCCCGCCACCCAAGCACTTTTGTTTTTGATATCCATCGTGCCATCGGCTATGAGTTTGCTCACATTGTCGCTCACGGATGCTAATTCCACACCCAGTTCGCCCACCGAAGTAACGATAGCTAAGGCTATCATTTCACACAACGAGTCCACATGGGCGAACACATCATTGTTTTCATTCTTATTATCCACAAAATAGAGGGCGTCGAACGGGCGTTTGTTCACCTCATCGGTAGATCTAAACCATTTCACTTTCACCTTTTCGGAATTCGGGGTGAGGTGTGCCAAATAGTCGAGGTCGATAATCGCGCCCATGGCATTGGGCTTCACTCGGGCGGTCATCGCTCCGGTGGCCATATTGCGAAACACGTCGGAAAGCACGGCATAGCCCGACAGTTTGATGGTGGGGAACAGTCGCTTAATCAGGTATGCCATATTCAGGAAGGTGCCGCTACCGGTGCCGCCTCCCAAAGAGAACACCATGTGCACCTCGGTGTCGGAACTGAGCAAACCATATTTCGGGTTATCGATAATGTGGGCATTGTTGATTTCGTTGATTTTATTGTTGACAAACGCCTCCACATTCGATTCGTTGACCGTGATGGCAAACCTGCCATTGCTTCTCATCTGACCGGCGCCAATGGATAGTGCGGAAAGTCCTTGCACATTGCTGTTCGGCATCCAATCATAGAGATTGATTTCTTTGCCGTTTGCATAAATGTCGGCAGGAGTTTCCACCGAAATACACAGCTGTTCCGACGTATTGAGGTTTATCTTTGTGCCGTCGTTTGCCGTCACAAAATTGTTGCTTAATCCGGGTTTATCGGTGTCTACGCCTAAAAATCCAATCATGGGTGGTATCTCCCCATAATTTTCATAAAACATTTTCTTTGCATCCAGTATGGCTTTCACACCGGTGCCTCCCAGTCCTATCAGGAGCGTTCTTCTTAATTTTGCCATAGTGTGTTTGATTGTTCGTTTATTATTATGTTTTAATTGAATTCAAGTTCTGTTTTCACCTTGGTATCGCGCTTGGTGACAGTTCCTTTTTCGTAAGAAGCAAAGATGCCTGCCGGATACACGTCCCAAGCATTGCCTTCAGAGCGCAAGCGCACCTTTTTCTTGCTTCCCGACGGAAGAATGGTGAGCTCGGGCGAAAAATGGTCGGCTTTCACAAAAAGGATTTTCCCGGTAAACAGGCGCGATAGCACATTCTGCGACCGCCTATTGGAGGTGAGCACCACCTGGCGAGCGCCCTTTATTCTCTTCGATGCATAATAGGGCTCCGGCCCTGTCAATATCACCCTGCTCACTTTAATGGTGGGGAAAAATATGCGCTTGAGCACCACAAACCACAGCACTAAAGCTACCAGCAATGCCACCAAGAGCCAAAATAGCAGAGTGAACAGCGGATTCCAGTCCACCTCATATTCCGTGCGCAACGAGGTGCCTTCATATTTTTCAGAGGGTTGCTCGTTGATAATGTTGATGCCTTCCATCGAAGCGGGAACGAGCGTGAAATAGCGCTTGCCGGTGGCGGCATCGTGATTGAATTGCACCTCGAGCACTGCCGGCTGATGTGGCACAATTTGAATTGTGCTACCGTTGCTGATAGGCTGACCGTTGAACCACGCCTGGAAATCATTCGTCTGTCCCTCGCCCACTTGAAATTTGAGCGCCATACGGGAGTTTTTCAACTCGTTTTCAAACATCGGTTCCAAATCCCACACCGCCTTTTGCTCGGCGGCGGCATCACTCCACAAGAAGGAATCGTACCACTGCACACCTTCGTGTTGCACTTCGTCAACACCTTTGGCAATGGAGAGCTTCGAGGGCGTTTTGTCGAACACATGCACATTCACTTGTGGGTTAGCAATCTGGTAACGGCTGTCGGCACAGCATATCATCACCGGGAACTCATATTTTTCACCCTGAAGCAGCTGGTGCAACTGCGCCACCGATTGGTTGCCCTTGGGCGAAACCTTAATTTTTACCTTTCCGCCCAAAGCCTTATTGCCCACAATGCTCACCGCAAAATTTGGATCGGAGCATTGAGCAGCTAAAGGATAATCTCCCGGAACACTGAAAGATAAGCCTAATTCTTTATCCAACTCCTCGAGATTGGTCGACACATCTTCGGTGATGCGCGTAATCACCGGCACAATACCATTTTCGCATTGCACAATCGACGCATCGGCACACGCATCAATCGCCTGCTTAATCACCGGATTAATCACTCCCTTGGTCAGCGCCACATAATAGAGCTTCGCATTCTTATGGTGTGCACACCATTCCGTAATGGTTTTCGCCACCTTTGCCGGCGAATCACCACCATTCGGCATCCCATCGGTGAACAAATATATTTCATTCTCCTTATTCGGGTTCGCTTTCGCAAAGCCGGCACGAAGCACATCGGAAATATTCGTGAAGCGGGCCTGCTTAATATATGTGGCAAAAGCATCGGTAATATCGCCTTGCTTGCCGGCATACTCTTGATTGCTGAAAGTAATCACTTCGTAGGGAGAATCGCCGAACGGTATCACCGTAAAACCTGAACCCGGAATCGATGCTCGCAGCGAAATATTCTTATCCAAAGCCGATTGTGCGGTTTCCCACAAGCCACCCTTGTGCATCGAACCCGTGCAATCAAACAAAAATATATGATTCTTTTCTCGTTGCGCCATAGATGGCACCATAGTCAGCGCCACAGAAATCAAGGCAAATAAATACTTCAATGCAAGTGTGTGTATTTTAAAAATATGGTTCATATCGTATTAATTTATAATGTTGCAACTTTCGCAAAGCAAGCCCATCCACTAATCATCGCGTCATCATCGCACTAATAGGGGAGTTAGCCACCGCAAATATAGCAATAATTTTTTAAAAAACTTTTCCTAATCGTAAAAATTATTAATTCCACAAGCTTGTGGACAGTTTTTTTGAAAAAGTGGGGGATAATTGGATTATTTGTGGAGAATTGCGGGTAAATTTGTATCTTTGTAGGTTATTAAATTTTTGGAGGTGTGATTTTTTGCCGGCTTGGCGAAAGGTGCGCGCTCTTTTAATCATTTTTGCTACTATGAAATTTGCTGAAAAATGTAATACGCTTTTTGATGCTACGGTGGAGCTGTATCACCGCTTTGATGATGTGGATGCTCGGGTGGATAACCCCTACGAACAGGGCTCTATCGAGGCTGACTTGTTTACCAAAAACTGGATTGACACGGTGCAATGGCACTTGGAGGACATCATTCGCGACCCGGATATCAACCCCGTGGAGGCGTTGGCGCTGAAGCGCAGAATTGATAAGTCGAACCAAGACCGCACGGATTTGGTGGAGGATATCGACACGTATTTCCGTGAAAAGTTTGCCGATGTGCAGGTGCGCGATGATGCCACTATCAACACGGAGAGCCCGGCGTGGGCGGTGGACCGCTTGTCGATTTTGGCACTGAAAATCTACCATATGCGGGAGCAGGCTTCGCGCCAAGATGTGGATGCCGAGCATTTGCAGCGCTGCCAGGGCAAACTTGCCGTGCTGCTGGAGCAACGCGCCGACCTCACCGCTGCCATCGACCAATTGCTCGACGATATTGCAGCCGGCAAGAAGTATATGAAGGTGTATCGCCAAATGAAGCTCTACAACGACCCTGCCACCAATCCGGTGCTCTATGGCAAAAAATAAGGCGAGTGGATGCACTGTGCTTATCACCCGATTTTCCGCCCTTGGCGATGTGGTGATTAGTGTGCCCGTGGTCTACGATGTGTGCCGCGCGCACCCCGATGTGCACTTTGTGATGCTCACTCGCCCGTGGCCTGCGCAAACGCTGCTTCAGCGTCCTGCCAACCTCTCGGTGGAGGCGGTGGATTTGGCGCAATATGAGGGCGTGGCGGGTATGCGTCGCTTGGCCGCTGAATTGCGCCGGCGCTACGGCATCACCCATATGGCCGATTTGCACAGCGTGATGCGCACGTGGTGCATCGGTTTTTTCATGCGCCTGCACGGTGTGAAGGTGGCGCGCATCGATAAGGGCCGACGTGAAAAACGCCAATTGGTGAAGGGCAAAATCCGGCGCCCGCTCACCACCTCTATGCAGCGCTATCGGCAGGTGTTTGAGGCACTCGGTTTTTCCGCTCCCGCTCAATTCAGCGGCTATGCGCCCATCGAAGCCGACCCGCTCTTGCCGGCGAAGCAGCCTGGCGAGCGATGGGTGGCGGTGGCGCCATTCTCGCAGCATCGCGGCAAGGAGTATCCCCTGCCGATGATAGAAAAGGTGGTGGAGCAACTCACACAAACGGAGGGCATCACCGTGATGCTGTTCGGCGGCGGCGAGAAGGAAAAAGCGGCATTGCTTCCTTTCACTGAAAAATACCCCCACACCATCTCCGTGGCAGAAATGCCGCACACCTTTGCCCAAGAATTGGCACTGATGCAGCACTGCGACGTGATGCTGTCGATGGATTCCGCCAACATGCACCTCGCATCGGTGGTGAATGTGCCGGTGGTGAGCGTGTGGGGCGCCACGCATCCCTACTGCGGATTTATGGGCTGGCAGCAAAGCGAAGCCCATGCCGTGCAACTCGATTTGCCGTGCCGACCTTGCTCGGTGTTTGGCAATCGCCCTTGCCAATACGGCGACTACCGCTGCCTCACCGGCATTGCGCCCGAAACGATTGTGAACCAAATCAAAAAAATTCTCTATGGCTAAAAAAATACTCATCACCGGTGCCGGCGGATTTATCGGCGGATTTATCGTGGAAGAAGCATTGCGCCGCGGCTACGAAACGTGGGCTGCCGTACGCAAAACCACCAACCGCCAATTTTTGCAAGATTCGCGCATCCGGTTCATCGAACTCGATTTCACCGACGGCCACGCGCTCAAAGCCACACTCAAGCAAGCCATCACCGAAAGCGGCGGCAAATGGGACTATGTGGTGCACAACCTTGGCGCCACCAAAGCCGCCAACTATATCGACTTTGAACGCATCAACTTTGGCTATATGCGCTTGCTGGTGGACACGCTCAAAGCCATCGACGCCGTGCCCGAAGTATTTTTGCTCATGAGCAGCCTCAGTGTGATGGGAGAAGGCGACGACCGAACCTACACGCCCTTCAAAATCACCGACGACCCTGTGCCAAACACTCGCTACGGCATGTCGAAAGCTAAAGCCGAAACCTATCTGAAAATGGTGGCCGACTTCCCCTACACCATTTTTCGATGCACCGGCGTGTATGGCCCTCACGAGCGCGACTACTTCTTGATGATGAAATCCATAGCCTCCGGATTCGACTTCAGCGTGGGGTTCCGCCGCCAAATGCTCACTTTTATTTATGTGAAAGACCTTGCCACGGCGGTGATACAAGCCCTCGAAGCCGGACCCAAATACCGCCCCTACTTCATCAGCGAGCCGCAAGGCTACACCCAAAAAGAATTCCGGAAAATCGTGTGCCGGGAGTTGAACAAAAAATTCGTGCTGCCCATCACTTGCCCCATTTGGCTCGTGAAATGGGTGTGCGTGCTCTGCTCCATCTACACCAAATTCACCGGCAAACCCACCACGCTCAATGTAGACAAATTCCGCATCCTCAAGCAGCGCAACTGGCTCTGCGACACCGCCGACACCCAACGCGACCTCCACTTCACCCCCAAATACACCCTCCAAGAAGGCATCAAAGAAGCCATCGCCTGGTACAAGCAAGCCGGCTGGCTGTAGCAGCCTTGGGAGTCAACAAGTCAACGAGTGGATTGCCTCACACAGATCCCACTTTTTTTTGGGGTGGGGATACAAGATTTTGGGGATATGAAATCCCTGACTGACTGACCGAGCGAGCTTGCGAGCGGCTAACCGAGCAAAAGCGGCTAACCGGCATTCAATAAAACTGCCAAGAATCGCCCACTCACTATTCTCCCGCGTTTGCTGAAGGCGCAGTTTTTTTTCGGCGAAGCCTACCCCACTTCACAATGCACAATGCTTGATTCAATGCATAATTCACAATGCACAATGCATAATTAATGACTAAAGGCTAAAGGCTAAAGGCTATTCTATAGGCGCAGTTTTTTTTCGGCGAAGCCGACTTTTTTTTCCGCGAAGCGGCTTTTTTTTTCGGGTGGCGGGGATGTGAGTGGGGAGCGTAGCTCCCCACCGTGTGAGTGATGGAAAAGCTGACGGGGGAGCTTGCTTCCCGTCAGTTTTTCCGGCACTCACACGAAAGGGCGCCAGCCCTCACATCCCCGCCACCCGACTTTTTTCTCCGTTTCATGCCACAAAAGAAACCCACAAAAAGAAACCCACAAAAAGAAACCCACAAAAGAAAACCCGCAAAGAAAACCCGCAAAAGCAAGCAACCTGCATCAAATCAAAGCCCCGGTATTCATCTTATAATGGCAGAGCGCGACGAATTAGGTGGTTTTTTCTGCCGGGGATGGTGGATATAAGGAGTTTTTGTGCTAAATTTGCATTTTGGATTTAAAATTTTTGAACGCTAAACGTATTTTCTATATGAGTAACTCTGAAGAGAACAAGCAAAATAGTGGCGCTGCATCAGCCGAAGTAAAAACGGAAAAAGTGAAAGCCGAAGCGGTGTCGGTGAAGCAAACCGGCTCGCTGAAAGAGCGATTAGGCAGAATTCAACGCTCGCGCTGGATTCGGTTTGCCGTGGTATCAGCCATCTTTTTTGGATGGGTGGCATGGCTTGGCAGCTGGTGGGTGCTGGTGTTTTGGTTTTTGCTGTTCGACATTTATATCACCAAATTCATTCCATGGAACTGGTGGAAATTTTCGCCCAACGCCATCGTGCGCAAGGTGATGAGTTGGGTCGACGCCATTGTCTATGCCTTGGTGCTGGTGTATTTTTTGTTCCTCTTCGTGGGTCAAAACTATCAAATTCCGTCCTCCTCGTTGGAGAAAACGCTCCTCACCGGCGACTTCCTTTGGGTGAATAAAATGGTGTACGGACCGCGCGTGCCCCAAACACCCCTCCACTTCCCGCTGGCGCAAAACACCCTGCCGGGCGGCTTCGACAGCTACATCGAATCACCGCAATGGGCTTACCATCGCCTCAAGGGCTACAGAAGCGTGGAGCGCGGCGACATTGTGGTGTTTAACTTCCCCGCCGGCGACACTGTGGCTACCAAGGTGCCTAACCCCGACTACTACAACCTTTGCTACGAGGTGGGCAGAGCTGCCGTGTGGGCAAATTCCGCTCAATTCGGCAAGGTGAAATACCGCCCTGTGGACCGCCGCGACGCCTACGTGAAGCGCTGCATCGGTTTGCCAGGCGAAACGATTTCGATGAAAAACGGCACGGTGTATATCAACGGTAAGGCATTGCCCGAACCCAAAAATATGCAACGCAACTACATCATCGAAACCGACGGCACTCCCCTGCCCGTGGATTTGCTCGATGAACTGAAAATCAGCAACGAAGCGCGCAGTTTGGGCAACGGCCAATCGCCCTACGGCAAGGAACTCTGGTATGCGATGCCGCTCACCAAAGAGGCTAAAAAAAACATCGAGTCGCAGCCCTACGTGAAGCAAGTGCGCACACTCACCATTGCCGAAAGCAATCCGATGGATTCGCTGCTCACCTATCCGCTGGGCGTGCAAAAAACGTGGACGCACAACGACTACGGTCCGCTCTGGATTCCGAAAAAAGGCGCCAAAATCAATCTCTCGCTCAAAAACTTGCCCTACTACATTCGCTGCATCAAAAATTATGAAGGCAACACCGTGGAGGTGAAGGGCTCCACCATCTATATCAACGGCAAGCCCGCCAAGCAGTACACCTTTAAGATGGACTACTACTGGATGATGGGCGACAACCGCGACAATTCGAGCGACTCGCGCTACTGGGGTTTCGTGCCCGAAGACCACATCATCGGCCAACCGATGTTTGTGATTATTTCCTTCGACCCCGACAAACCCTTGCTCCAAAGCATTCGTTGGGACAGAATTTTCAAAAGCGCTAACCCCGACAAATAATGCTTGAAAAGGGGCGAGCCATTATCATGGGAAGTATGGCGGCGGGCAGTGTGAGATGCTACGCCGCCATGACCAACGCAGGAAAGGTGTACGTCGACCGCTCCGAAACGCGCCTCCCTCTGCGCCATAGCCACCACCGCTACACCATCGACGGACCCAACGGTGCGCAACGCCTCACCATCGCTCTGCAAAGCGCCACCCACCTGATGCACACGCCCATGCATGCGGTGCGCATCTCGGAACACGGCAATTGGCGCCATCTGCATTGGGGCGCACTCTATTCGGCGTACGGCAAATCGCCCTATTTCGACTATATCGCTCCCGAACTGCACGACATCATACACGGCGGGCAAACCTCCTTGCTGGATTTCAACACCCAACTGCAAACCCTCATCATCGACTTCCTCGACCTCCCCATCGAAATCATCACCACCGAAATCACACCCGAAATCGCAGCCGAAGCCATCGACCTGCGCGGCATAATAGGCGGCAAACGACCCGACACACTCACCATCGCCACCGCGCCCTACCACCAAATGTGGGCAGCACGCCACGGCTTCATCCCCAACCTCAGCATACTCGACCTGCTCATGAACACCGGCCGCGAAGCCATCTACCCCCTCCTCGCACTTTAGAGTCAACAAGCCTACAAGTCAACGAGTCAACAAGTCAACAAGTGGATTGCCTCACACAGATCCCAGATTGTATTTTTTTTTGGGGGGGGATTATTCGATTCTTGGTCTAAAAAAATTCTGAGATTTGTGTGAGGCAAGTGAGGGCATCTACTCGTAGACTACAAATAATTATTTTTCGGCGAAGCCGACCCCACTTCGTAATGCACAATGCTTGATTCAATGCATAATTCATAATGCACAATGCATAACTAATGGCTAATGGCTAATGGTTCTTCTATAGGCGCAGTTTTTTTTCGGCGAAGCCGACTTTTTTT
>JBJECV010000185.1:0-5959 GCA_051871435.1 Sodaliphilus sp.
CGGCCGGCTGATTGACCTGATGCGCCGCGGAGTGGCCGACCTGACCAATATACAGCACGTGGTGCTCGACGAGGCCGACGAGATGCTGAGCATGGGTTTCCAGGAGGACCTGGACGCCATTCTGGAGGGAATCCCCCAGGCGCACAGCACGATGCTTTTCAGCGCCACCATGAGCCGCGAAATCGAGCGCATCGCCGGCAATTATCTCCACGATGCGCACACCATCCAAGTGGGCAGCCGCAACGAGGGCGCCGAAAACGTGAACCACATCTACTACATGGTGCATGCCAAGGACAAGTATCTGGCCCTGAAGCGTGTGGTGGACTATTTCCCCCGCATCTATGCCATCGTGTTCTGCCGCACCCGCATGGAGACACAGGAGGTGGCCGACAATCTGATACGCGACGGATACAATGCCGATGCCCTGCACGGCGACCTCTCGCAAGCACAACGCGATGCCGTGATGAAAAAATTCCGCGAGCGCAATCTGCGACTGCTCGTTGCCACCGATGTGGCGGCACGCGGCTTAGATGTGGACGACCTCACTCACATCATTAGCTACAGTTTGCCCGACGACAACGCCGTGTACAACCACCGCAGCGGGCGCACCGGACGTGCCGGAAAAACGGGCGTGTCGATTGCCATTATTCACAGCCGTGAGCGCAACAAGCTGCGCGACATTGAAAAGCACATTGGCAAACCATTTGAGCGGTGCGAAGTGCCCAAGCCCAAAGCCATCATCGAAAAGCAGCTGTTCAACCTTGCCGACCGCTTGGAGAAGGTGGAAGTGAAAGAATCGGATATCGCCAAATTTTTGCCTCCGGTGCTGAAAAAACTCTCATGGCTCGATAGCGAGGACCTGCTGAAGCGCTTGCTCTCGCTCGAATTTAATCGCTTGCTCGAATATTACCAAGATGCACCCGAACTCGATTATGTGCCGGAAAAAGAAAAGGAAAAACGCAAGAAGGTGACCTACGACAAGAGCCGTGGCGCTAAGGAAAAAGACCGGCGTACGGCGGAAGCCGGCTATGAGCGTGTGTTTATCAATGCAGGTAAGGCTGACGGCTTTTTTGCGCCTTCTTTGATTGAATTAATCAACAAAAACACCCATGGCGAACGTGTGGAATTGGGTAGAATAGATTTGCTGACCAATTATTCGCTTTTCGATGTGAAAGCCGGCGATGCCAAGCGGGTGGTGAGGGCTCTGAAAAATGCCGACTTTTTCGGCAAGCGTATCTATGCCGAAGAGGCTTCGCCTACTAAAGATTACGCCGGTCAAACGGAAGGCACGGAACTCAAGCTCAACCGCAAAGAGCGACGCCGATTGCAATTCAGCGAAAAAGAACAGCATGGCAAGCGACGTGCCCGCAAAAATTTCCACGACGAAAGAGCCGAGCGACGCACCCGACGCGATGCGGAACGAGGATTTAAATCTGCCGGAAAAGGCGCCGGAAAGCGTCGCCACGGCAATTTTGATAAATTCTCTAAAAAAAGATAGCGCCCAATTTCAAAATTTATGTATCTTTGTGAGACTGCAACATCACACCCTATTACACAGTATGAAAATGCTATTGTCCTACACGATGCTATGCCTAATGCTGCTCTCCGCTGCATGTAGTGCGCCAAAGGCAAAAAATGCCGACAGTTCCGCTTCAAGTGCCGACACCGCTGCGGCCACATCACAAGCTATGCCAAAGCAAGTGACCATTGCTATGGTGGGCGACATTATGATGGGCAACACTTGGCCGCACGACCGTTTGCCCGTCGACGATGGCAAACACCTTTTCAGCGATGCGGCGCCCTTTCTGCAAAAAGCGGATATTGCGTGCGGCAATTTGGAAGGAGTGATTGCACCGCCGGAAATGGGCGCGCCACGCAAAAATCCGAAAAGCAAAATGGCATTTATGTTTAAAATGCCACCGCGATATGTGGATTATTTGAAGGAGGCTGGCTTCGATTTCCTCAGCCTTGCCAATAATCATATCTACGACTTTTTCTCCGACCCTATCACCTATACCGAAAAGGTGCTTACAGAAGCCGGTATCGGTTTTGCCGGAGCAAAAGACCCTCAGAAAAAAGAAGGGCACACTTTCACCGCCTATAAAACGGTGAACGGCGTCACCTACGGCTATGCCGCCTTCAGTGTGGACTACTACACCGCTCGATTGCAAGACTACGATTTGGTGAAATCCATTATCAAAGAATTGCGAGCCAAGAGCGATGTGGTGCTCATTAATTTTCACGGCGGCAATGAAGGAAAAGGAGTGCAACGATTGCCCCACGGCGAAGAAATTTTCTATGGCGAAAGTCGTGGCAATATTCGCGAATTTACCCATTTGTGCATCGATGCCGGCGCCGATGTGGTGTTTGGCTCGGGGCCGCATGTGGTGCGTGCCGTTGAGCTATATAAAGGTCACTTTATTGCCTACAGTTTGGGCAATTTTTGCACCTGTGGCATGGGCATCAATGGGCTGAACGGACTGGCGCCTTGCATCACCGTGGTAATCAATCCCGCCAACGGCACATTCCAATCGGGCACCATCCACGCTTTCCGCCAGCAATATATGGCAGGACCTAAGGCCGACAAAAGCGGACAAGTGATACAAGAAATCAGAAATCTCACACAAGCCGACATCAGCAATAGTACCCTCCGAATTGCCAACGATGGCTCCATGAGCATCAAATAAACGAGAAAGAATGACAAGAATGAAATATATATTTTCCCTACTGATACTGCTCGCCGGCGCAATGGCGCAAGCTGAAAGCGTGCGTCACTTCTTTATCAGCGAGCCCGGCAATGTGTTTGTGCTCATTCCGCAAGGGGTGAGGGCTGCCATGATTACGATGGCGGAAGAAGGACAGAAAATTGCCAGCAAAAACACCGACAATGGCACAGTGCAAATTGATTCGCTCTCCGAATCCTTTATCTCTGTGCACTGCTCCGATGCAAAACAGGTGGAAATAAAAATGCTCACCAAGGAGAAAGCCGACACGGTGCTCGCCGTGGTGGAAACCATGCGCCTGCCTGCCATGGATAGCAAAATCTCGTTCTATAACACTCGCTGGCTGCCGGTAGCCCCAAACAAATGTATCAAGGGGGAGATGCCGGATATGCGCCACTTTATCAAGCCGGGCACTCCTGCCCATATAGTGGAGATGATAGAGCGCACTATCCCATTTCCGCTGATTTGGCTCACCTTCGGTCAAGCTGATGGCAAACTCGTGGCGATGCACCAATTGCAAACATTTCTCAGCAAAGAAGATTTCAACAAAATAGCACCCTATCTGCTCGATGCCATCTCCTACGATATTATCAACACCAAACTCAAACGCTCAAAACCCTAACGCTATGTCGAATCTTCAAGACACACTCTCTGCTACTATGCCGGCATCGAAGCCTTCCATTTCGCTGCTGGAATTTAATCGACGCATCTCGCGACTGCTGACCGACCCCGGCGTGATGAACTGCTGGGTGGTGGCGGAAACCACCGACGTGCGCTTCAAAACGCATTGCTACTTGGAATTGCTGCAAAAAAATGCCACCACCGGCGCCACGGAAGCCAAAATCAGAGCCAACATTTGGGGCGGTGTGTTTCAGCACCTCAACAAACGCTTTAAAGAAGTAACCGGCAAGGATTTTGGCAGCAATATGAAGGTGATGGTAAACGTGACCGCCAATTTTCATGCGCAATACGGCTTGAGCGTGGTCATCAACGACATTAACCCGGAATTTACCTTGGGCGATATGGAGCGACAGCGCCAGGAAATCATCAATCGGCTCACCAAAGAAGGAATTCTTGAACTCAATAAATCGGTGCCTGTGCCCGATGTGATGCAACGCATCGCCATTATTTCGGCTGAGGGTGCTGCCGGCTACGGCGATTTTATGAAGCAACTCACCGACAATAAATACGGACTCCAATTCTATCCCTGCCTATTCAGCGCTGTGATGCAAGGCGTGAACACCGTGAGCTCGGTGATGAGCGCGCTCGATAAGGTGGAGCAATCCAAACATTTATTCGACTGCGTGGTGATTATTCGCGGCGGTGGCGCCACCACCGAACTCAATTCATTTGACAACTACGATTTGGCTCGCCGCGTGGCCACTTTCCCGCTTCCGGTGATGGTGGGTATCGGTCACGAACGCGATATCACCGTGCTCGACTATGTGGCGGGCATCAGGGTAAAAACGCCCACCGCCGCTGCCGAACATTTGATTTTGAAGGGTGCCAATGCCTTGGCGCACATCAGCGAACTGAGCAACACAGTGGTGACTTTGGTGCGCGATTATATTGCTCGAGGTAAGGAGCAACTCTCTTTTTATGCCGGAAATGTGCCCATTTTGGCACAGCGCATTCTGGAAACCAACGCCTTGCGATTGTCACACTATATCGCCAACATTCCGCTCCACGTGCAGCGACGCATTGAAAATGAAAATGCACAAATAGTGCGCACAAAAGATGCAGTGAGGAATGTCGTGACACAACTTATGCTCAAAGAAACGATGCGAATTGATGCACTGCACGATAAGGCCGAACTGCTATCGCCCAGAAAGGTGATGGAAAGAGGCTACACGCTCACCATGTGCAACGGGAAATTTGTAACCAATGTGGCGCAACTTCAGCCGCACGACTCCGTTACCATCCATTTCCGTGACGGAAAAGCATCAGCCGCCGTTCACGACATTTATCCACAAAAATAAACAACACAAACAATTAACAATATGGAAAATCAAGAAGTTAAACTCACCTATTCTGCAGCAGTAAAAGAATTGGAAGATATCGTGCAAAAAATGCAAAGCCCCGACTGCTCTATCGACAACCTCGCTCAATACACCAAGCGCTCCGCAGAATTGCTAAAAATCTGCAAAGACAAACTCACAGGCACCGACGAAGAAGTAAAAAAAATCATCCAACAACTCGACGAATCCGAAAAATAACAATAGCAAGGTTGAGCATGATTTGCTAGGCTGAGCAATATCAACCTTTCTTTTTACCCGCCGGTAGGAACATGCCTCCGGCATGTAATGGATGCAAACCACTAAAGCACAATTGATTATATACCAATCGTAGGGCCGGAATACTTTGCCCGCTACGATGTTCCACGCGTTTCACGATGCCCCTGCTGAATCGTGTTGTTAACAAAGGGAACTTTTGTTAACGCCTCCGTGAGTGGGGTGGCATACCTACGGCATGCATATATGTGGGTGGCATCGATTACCGGCATTTCGATAAACCCTCCGCTGCGCTCCGTGTTCATCTCATACCGGCCTACACACATCCCATCCCTGACGGGATGCCAATCCTTCGCACCCTTTCCCTATTTAAAATTGTGGAAAAGTGTAACCAATCCCCCCCACTATTTTTCTACTGAACCCTTATCAGCTCAGTAGAAAAAGTGTGGGGGCAATATGCCAAAGACATAACTCTTGAAGCACGCTTCAGGTGGGTGCCATATTCTTATCAACACAAAAATTCTCCCCCACACCATCTTGCCGTATTGGGATTGACCACACCACACCTCCCACCGTATCTTTGCCCCCGAGTTCTTTGAAATTTTTGAGTCAATAAGGAAAGACCTCACACAGATCTCAAAATGAGTATCCTGATGGTGGACGGGCAACCTGATGCTGGACGGGTATCCTGATGCTGGATGGGTATCCTGATGGTGGACGAGTATCCGGATGGAGGATGGGCAACCGGATGGAGGATGGGCAACCGGATGGAGGATGGGCAACCTAATGGTGGACGGGTATCCGGATGCAGGGCATCCCGTTAGGGATGCGATGTGTGTAGGCCGGTATGAGATGAACACGGAGCGCAGCGGAGGGTTCATCTCATGCCGGTAACCGATGCCCCCACCCTCCCGCATGCCGTTAGGTATGCAACCCTACCAAAGGTGTTTCAAGTGTAACTATTCAGCTATGCAATAATATGGGCGCACTGATTGTGGGGATGCT
>JBJECV010000186.1:0-5908 GCA_051871435.1 Sodaliphilus sp.
AAACCGGGTAAGGGAATCTATGCCATTTTTCTAAAGTTAAATGAAAGAGCCGTGACGAGTCAACGAGTCAACGAGTCAACAAGTCAACGAGTCAACAAATCAACAAGTGGGTTGCCTCACACAGATTCCACAGATTTTTTTTAGACCACGAATCACACTCCACGAATAATTTCTTCTCCACAAAATACTCGTTGATTTGTTGACCTAAAAAATATCGCACGGCGCTGCGAGATATCAAAAATATGTGTATCTTTGTGAAATAAATACAATTAGTGATGAAAAACAGCCACACACATCCTCGATGCATGTACAAGTCCACCATCGCACAATTTTTGGATGCCGACCCCACAGCGGTGTTCGGGCAGATTGTGCAATCCTATCATGGCATCGACCAAACGTCCACCAACGAGGCTTGGATGGGAGAAATCGATGTCTTGAAACGCGTGCTCGTGCCTTGGCGTCACGAAGAAGCCTACATTTTCTTTGAATACGATATTCCGCGCTTGGGCAAGCGTGTGGATGTGGTGTTGCTGATTTGCGGTGTGGTACTGTGCTTGGAATTTAAGGTGGGTCAGCGCGATGCCTTGCAAGCCGATGTGGAACAGGTGCTCGATTATGCGCTTGATTTGAAAAATTTCCATCTCTTTAGTGCCGACCGTCCCATTGCACCCATACTCGTGCCCACCGAATATTCGCACTCCACCACACAGGTGCAACCATCCATCTACGATGATGCCATTTTCAATCCGCTGCTTGCCGGCAAAGAGGCTTTGCAATCGGTGATTCAGCATGTGCTGGAAGCGGGTGCCACTGCCTATAATCCTCTGCAGTGGGGCTACAATTGGCTCATCAGCCCTTATTCGCCCACTCCCACCATCATAGAGGCGGCACGCACGCTCTACGAAAACCACTCTGTGGAGGAAATCACGCGCCACGAAGCCGACAAGGCATCCACCGATGCCACTATCAGCGAAATTCTTTCTGTGATTGAGCGTAGCAAGCAAAACCGCGAAAAAAGCATCTGCTTTGTCACCGGGGTGCCGGGTGCGGGAAAAACGCTGGTGGGGCTGGATGTGGCCATCAAACAGTCGTATAAAAATGGCGAATTAGATAAGGAAAACGGCGCCGTGTATCTCTCGGGCAATGGCCCGCTGGTGGCGGTCCTTTCCGAAGCATTGGCAATCAATAATTATAATAAATGTAAGGAAAAGGGCATAAGCAAAAAGATGTCGGATTCCAGGCGTGAGGTGAAGGAATTTCTTCAAATCATCCATCGCTACCGCGACCACATGCTGGCGAAAATCAAAAATCCCGTGGAGAATGGCCGCCTTGAAATCGACCCGGAAAAAGCCATCGCCCTCGAAGAAACGGGTTACGGCGAAGTGGAACATGTGGCTATCTTCGACGAAGCCCAGCGCTCCTGGACCCATCAGCGCCTTGCCAACTATCTTAAGCGCGGCGGCACCTATGGCAACAAATTGAAGGTGCCCAATTTCCCGGTGTCGGAGGCATCGTTTCTGATTTGGTCGCTCGACCAACGCCGCGACTGGGCGGTAATCGTGTGCTTGGTGGGCGGTGGCCAGGAAATCAACACCGGCGAAGCAGGCATCGCGGAATGGATCAAGGCGCTCAATGAGGAATACAAGCATTGGAAGGTGTACATTTCAGGCAAACTCACCGAACCGGAATACGCCGAAGGGCGGGTGAAAGAGTTGCTCCTGCATAATCCAAATGTTACCTATTCTAATGCGCTCCACCTATCGGTGAGCCTGCGTTCGTTTCGTGCCGAAACCCTCTCGGCGTTCGTCCACTCGATCCTCTCATTTAATCCCGATGCTGCCCAGCTTTATGCCGACGTGGCGGCTAAAGGCTATCCCGTGGTGCTCACCCGCGATATCAATAAAGCTCGAGCATGGCTGCGCGCACAAGCACGCGGCACACAGCAAACGGGCATTTTGGTCACCAAGGTGGCTGCACGATTCAAGCCGCAGGCTGTGAGCGTGTTGGCACAAGGAGATGAAAACGCTATTCACTGGTTTTTGGAAGACAAAACCGATGTTCGCTCATCGAACTACCTTGAGGAGGCTGCCACCGAAATTCAAGTGCAAGGCCTTGAACTCGACTACGCTTGTGTGCTCTGGGATGCCGATATGCGTTGTGGGGAAGATGGATGGCAATACTTTAAATTCAATGGCAGAACCAAATGGAACCCGGAGAACAATCCTGAAAATCAAAAATATATGCTCAATGCCTATCGAGTGCTCCTCACTCGGGCAAGGCAAGGAATCGTGATTTGCGTGCCCGAAGGAAACCACCGAATCACCCCCGAAGGCTTCCCCGAAGACGCCACCCGCCTCCCGCACTTCTACGACCCCACCTACCACTACCTAAAATCCATAGGCATCAAAGAAATTTCTTGAAAAAAAATTGTGTGAGTGGGATTTGTGTGGGGCAATCCACTTGTTGACTTGTTGACTTGTTGACTTGTTGACTTGTTGACTCTCAAGACAGCGAGGTGGCTAAGTTCTTTTGTGGTAGAGTTCGAGGCTGTTGATGGCGTTTTGCCAGATGATGTAGCAGCCGGGGCCCACGGCGGATAGGGGGTGGAGGTAGGCGCTTGCCACCCAGATGGCGAATGCCGTGTTTTTCTGGCCCAATGCTTGTCCGCCTTCCACGGTTCGCCCGAAGAAGTGGCCGATGTTACGCCCCACGGAAAATTGAATCACGCAGAGCACAAAACTCACCACGGCGATGGTGCCGAGTAGCGAAAGCGGAGCATCGGAGTGCATAATGTTGCGGAACGTGATGCCGGTGACAATCGCCAGCGAGCATCCCCACAGGAAGAACGAGAGGTCGGTTTGCGCCACCACCCATTGCTGAAAGCGTGGCAGGAGGCGTTTTGCCACGTATGCCAACGCCATAGGCACCACCAAAATCATGCACACCTTGCTCATAATCATCAAAAACGAAGCGCCGAAATCCATCACCACATTTTGGTCGATGAGCGGAAAGCATAGCGGAATGAGGATGGCAGTGAGGATGTTGGAGATGAAAGTGAAGGTGGTCATTGATTCAAGGCTGCCGCCCAATTTGGCAGTCACCACCGCCGAAGCAGCGGCACAGGGGCCAATCATGCACGTAATCACGCACTCCATCAGCACCAAATCGGGGCCGTCGATATGGAAATATAGCACGCAGCCCACCAAGGTGAACACCATAAACAGCTGGGTGAAACTCACCCAAAAATGCCATTTTTCGAACCGCAATTGTTTGTAGTCGATTTTCAGGAAGGTGGTGAAAAGAATCACGAACAAAAACCAGGGGAGTACCTCGTCGAACACCCGCCCGGCGGTGGTGGAAAAGGCGTCGATGGCAGTGATGGAGGCAAAGAGGAAATACAAACCGGCACCGCCCACAATGGCAGAGGGCAGTGTCCAGTTTTTCAAAAAGTTGATTAATTTCCTCATTGTTGCGGTTACCAAATTTTGGTTATCAGTGAGCACCCGGCAGCCATCGGAGCGGCGGCAGCTGTAGCAACGATGCGGGGTGGTTACACCTTTTGTCGCGCCTTGGCTTGCACCACATTGAGCACGTGGTCGCCGAGTTTTTCCATCCCGTTCACCAAATCGATGTAGAAGGCGCCCAAGTCGTAGTCGTAGGCTCCGGCACTGATTTGGATAAGGTTGTTGTCGCGCAGGCTGGTGCGCAGGGCATTGATTTCGCGCTCGGTTTCGTAGCTCTTCGAGATATCGTGTCCCTCGCCTTCCGGCATTTCCAGGGTGTCGATCATTTGCATCAGCGAGAGTTTCACCAATTGCTCCATCTCCGAAATATGAATTCCTTGCTCTTGAGTGAAGTGCGCCTTACACTTGGTGCGCTTGCGCGAAAGCGTACGCGCCAAATTGTAGCAGCAGTCGCCCACACTCTCCAAGTCGTCCACCTCGCGTAGCATACGCTGAATTTGGCGTTTTGCCTCATCGGAAAGATGTCCATCCGCCACCTGCTGCAGATAGTGTGCAATTTCATACTCCATATTGTCGGTGATGCCCTCATATTTTTCCACCTTCTTAAAGATGGCATTAAAATCGTCGTCCTTCTCAATGCCGTGCATACTCACCACCAAATCAAAAGCCCGCTGGCAACGCTTGCCCATCAGCGCAATTTCCTTGCGTGCCTCCAGCAGCGAAAGTTCGGCAGTGGAAAGCAAGCCGGCGGAAATATATTTCAAGCGCGGCAAATTTTCATCGCTTCCCTTTTCGGGCAGCACACGGCACACAAATTGCTCGATTTGCTTCACAAACCAAATCAGGAGCAGCGTGTTGAGCACATTGAAAGCGGTGTGGAAGGCGGAAAGCAGGAAGAGGTCGTTGCTCTTGATGTGCATCACATCGTTCACAAACCACCGCACGCCATCGCACGCCGGATAGAACACACAGAGCACCACCACCACGCCAAACACATTGAAAAACATGTGCGCCAAAGCGGCACGGCGCGCCTGCGTGTTGGCAGTGAGCGAAGCCATGAAAGCCGTGATGGTGGTGCCAATGTTTTGACCCATTGCCAGCGCGGCAGCCTGCTCAAAGCCAAAGCCCGGAATGTGCATATCGAAGAGCATCAAAGTGATGGCCATCGTGGCAGCCGACGCCTGCACAATCATCGTTACCACAGCACCCACCAGCACAAAGAGCAAGATGGTGCCAAACGTATCCACCGGTAGGGTGGCAAGCATGGAAGCCACCATTTCGCCCATATTCAGCTCCGTGGCGGAATTTTGCAAAAACGATAGGCCCATAAACAAGAAGGAGAAGCCAAACACAAATTCGCCAATGCTCTTGCGCTTGCTGTTGCCCGAAAATATCAGCGGCATGCCAATGGCAAGAAGCGGAATGGCAAAGGCGGCAATATTCACCTTAAAGCCTATGGCAGAAATAATCCAGGCAGTGACCGTGGTGCCGATATTCGCACCCATAATCACACCGATAGACTGAACCAGCGACATCAATCCGGCGTTGACGAACGACACCACCATCACCGTGGTGGCAGAAGAAGATTGAATGAGCGCAGTAATAAAAATACCGGTAAAAACACCCATAACACGATTTTTGGTCATTGCAGCCAAAATAGCGCGTAAGCGTTCACCGGCAAATTTTTCAAGGCCCTCGCTCATGATTTTCATTCCGTAGAGGAATAGAGCAAGCGAACCTAAAAGGGAAAATACGTTGATTAATGCATCCATATTCCGCAGAATATCTCTATTATGTGAAATTTGTTACAAAATTAATACAATTTCATAGAGTACAAAGAAAATTAACGCAATAAAAAATTTTTACCCCACATTTTTTCTCTCACTCCCTTCCCTTCAGGTACGTGTCATATCGGCCTACATGCGAAACACTAAATTGAACGAAAACGAAAACGAAAACGAAAACCCATTTGTGGAACACCTTAGTGTCGACTTGTTACAACCGACCCTCTCCAAGGCTCATGCCATCCGGTTCGCTTTCTCCAAGCTGCGCTTCGGCTTCGCCTCCGCTTGCATGGAGTTAACCACAATACGCCATCTCCGATGGCAGTTGGGAAAGCCTACCCCCGGCCCCTCCCTGAAGGGAAGGGGGTGAGGATTTGAAACGCTTGAAACACCAAATATAAGGTTAGCCGCTATCGCTTGGTTAGCCGCTCACAAGCTCGCTCGGTTAGCCGCGCTGCGCGCTTGGTTAGAGGCTTCTTTGTTTGAAACATGCGGAACACTTGAAACACCTGAAACGCTTGAAACACCTGAAACACCCGGATTTTGGTCTAAATCGAAACAAAAACACCCTCTTTTTTGGTCCAAAAGCGAAATGAAACACCTTTGGGTAACTATTCAGCTATGCAATAATATGGGCGCACTGATTGTGGGGATGCTGTT
>JBJECV010000187.1:0-5887 GCA_051871435.1 Sodaliphilus sp.
CTCGGCTGCGCCTTCGCTTGCATGGAGTTAACCACAATAAGCCATCTCCGATGGCAGTTAGCGTTTTCGCCGGCTTTAGTGTGGTTGCCCCCACACTATTTCTACTGATCCAAAATAGCGAGAGAATGGGGCGTGGGCAGTTGCACAGTTTAAAGAGGGCAAAAATTTGTACCTTTTCGAGCTTTTAATCGCAAAAATTTGTGGGGATTATTATAAGGATGCGGGATTGGGACGGTGGGGCGGTGGGTGCGGGATTTGGATAACTATTCAAAAAATATACTATTTTTCTTTTCTATTACAAAAATTTATACTAATTTTGCTATTGCGTGCGTGTGGAGTGTGTCGGAAGGGCTGGCTTTACAGGGCTATGCTCGGGGCGGCTAAGGAAGTTTGCTCCAAACTGTGACCTGCCACATGCGGCTAATTACGAACCATTTAATCAATTGAAAGGAATACTATTGTGAAGAATAAACGACATCGCCTCCAGATTATCGTGGATATTATCCGAAAGAACTGTATCGGAAGCCAGAGTGAACTATCCGACATCCTGAGTCAGCAGGGTGTGAATGTGACGCAAGCCACACTTTCGCGTGATTTAAAATCATTGAAAATCACGAAAGTGGCAAACGATTTTGGCAAATATATGTACATTATTCCCGACAGCAACGAGTTGCAAGACACGATGCTGATGAAGGGTCAGCGCCATTTGTCGAACAATTCGCAGATTGGGTTTGTGTCGTTCGACTACTCGGGGAATATTGCGATTGTGAAGACGCGCAACGGCTATGCTACGGGTCTGGCGTACGATATTGATATGAGCCATTCGCACATTGTGCTGGGCACCATTGCGGGCGCCGACACCGTGTTTATTTTGCTTCGCGAGGGTGTGTCGCGCGAAGAATCCAACGAGTTTTTTGCGCGCTTTATTCCTGCGGAACTCATCCACGGGGAATAGGGAAGGATTTTTTTAGAAGTTAAAGAAATTAAAGAAGTTAAGACGAATGTCTGGCTTTTGCAGGAAATTGATTAGCGAAAAAGATTAGATTTTTTGATTGGTAAATAGGAGAAATGATTGATATTAAAGAAATTGAAATTGTGGTGGCAGGTGAGCCGCATCTGAAATACATCGACGAGATAGTGGAAACGATGGCGGCTGCGGCAAAAGTTCGCGGAACGGGTATTGCGCGTCGCTCGCACGAATATATGGAAAAGGTGATGCGCGAAAACAAAGCCGTGTTGGCGCTCTATCATGGGCGTTTCGCCGGATTTAGCTACATTGAAAGTTGGGACCACCAATTGTTCGTAACCAATTCCGGCCTTATTGTGCATCCCGATTTTCGTGGCATAGGAGTGGCTACGCTCATCAAGCGCCGCGTGTTTGCCTTGGCGCGCGAGCGCTATCCGCTTGCCAAGGTGTTTAGCCTCACCACGGGCGCTGCGGTGCTGAATATGAACACCAAGCTCGGCTTCAAGCCCGTGACCTTTGAAGTGCTCACCCGCGACAAAGCATTCTGGAAAGGGTGTGAGAGCTGCGTGAATTTCGACATTCTTCAGCGTAACGGCGGTGAGAAATGCCTCTGCACTGCCCTACTCTACGACCCGGCAGAACACATTAATGAAGAAATAACTTACAATAGCAATATGAACACAACCAACCCCAAACAACGCAAAAAAGTGGTGCTCGCCTATAGTGGCGGCTTGGACACCTCTTTTGCCGTGAAATATTTGTCGGAAGATTGCGGCTACGACGTGTACACCGCCACCGCCAACACCGGCGGCTTCAACGCAGAGCAACTCCGCACCATCGAGAAAAATGCTTTGGCTTTAGGCGCCATTAAGCACGTGAACCTTGACGTGACCCACGAATACTACGAAAAGAGTATTAAATATATGGTGATGGGCAACGTGCTTCGCAATGGCACTTACCCCATTTCGGTGAGCTCGGAGCGTATGTTCCAAGCCATTGCCATCATTAACTACGCCAAGGAAATCGGTGCCGACTGTGTGGCACATGGTAGCACCGGCGCCGGTAACGACCAAATTCGCTTCGACCTCACTTTCCAGGTGCTCGCACCTGAAATAGAGGTGATTACGCCCACTCGCGATTTGGCACTCACCCGCGAATATGAAATCAATTATTTGAAAGACCACGGATTTGAAGGCGACTTCAAAAAACTGGAATATAGCTACAACGAAGGCCTGTGGGGCACCAGCATTTGCGGCAAAGAAACTTTGCATAGCAACGAAAATTTGCCCGAAAGTGCCTACCTGCGTCAAATGACCGAATCGGGCAAAAAGCGCATCACCATCAACTTTGAGCAAGGTGAAATTTCTGCCATCAACGATGTGCCCTACCCCGACAAGGTGAAAGCTATTCAAGACCTCGAAGAGATGGTGGCTCCCTTCGGCATTGGGCGCGACATCAACCTCGGCGACACCATTATCGGCATCAAAGGCCGTGTGGGATTTGAAGCTGCGGCTCCGCTGCTGATTATTGCCGCACACAAATTGCTCGAAAAGCACACCACCACCAAGTGGCAGCAATATTGGAAAGAGCAATTGGGCAACTGGTATGGAATGTTTTTCCACGAAAGTTACTACCTTGAGCCGGTGATGCGCGACATTGAAGCCTACTTGATTAGCTCGCAACGCAACGTGACCGGCAAGGTGATTATCGACTTGATGCCGTATCGCTACGAGCTGGTGGGCATTGAGAGCGATTTCGACTTGAGCAAAACCAACTTCGGCGAATATGGCGAAATGAACAAAGCGTGGACAGCCGACGACGTGAAAGGCTTTACCAAAATCTACGCCAACCCGCTGAAAGTGTATCACTATAATCAGATTAAAAACGGCAAAGCCGACAAATAACTACGATGATTAAAGCAGGCATCATAGGAGGAGCCGGCTACACCGCCGGCGAATTGGCACGACTCCTTATCTATCACCCCGAAGTGAAACTTTGTTGGATGAGTAGCACCAGCAATGCGGGCAACCGCGTGGATAGCGTGCACCAGGGACTTATCGGCGAAACCGACTTGGTGTTTACCGACCAAACGCCCTTATTCGACTTGGATGTGCTCTTTTTGTGCACACCCCACGGCTTCTCGAAGCCATTCCTCGAGGAGCATGACATTCCCGGCGACTTGCGCATCATAGATTTGGCACAAGATTTCCGCATTGCCGACGGCGAGCACGACTTCGTGTACGGTTTGCCTGAGCTGAATCGCTCGCGCATCGATTCCTCCACGCTCCACATTGCCAATCCCGGGTGCTTTGCCACGGCTATCCAATTGGCACTCTTGCCATTGGCGAGCGAGCATTTGCTCCACTCCGATGTGCACATCCACGCCATCACCGGCAGCACCGGCGCGGGCGTGAAACCCGGCGCAACGAAGCATTTTTCGTGGCGCAACGACAATGTGAGCATCTACAAAGCATTCCGCCATCAGCATTTGGCAGAAATCCGGCAATCGCTCACCGGTTTGCAACCCGATTTTGATGCGCAATTGGAGTTTATTCCCGTGCGCGGGTGCTTTTCGCGCGGCATATTCGCCACGCTCTACCTCCACAGCGACATCAACACCGAGCAGGTGAAAAGCCTCTACGAAGCCTACTACGCGCCGCATGTGTTCACTTTCGTGACCGACAAAGCGGTGGATTTGAAAGATGTGGTGAACACCAACAAATGCCTGCTCCACGTGGAGAAAATCGACGACAAAATCCTCATCACTTCGGCTATCGACAACCTGCTGAAAGGGGCTGTGGGCACCGCCGTACACAATATGAACCTCATGTTCGGCTTGCCCGAGCGAGAAGGACTTTTGCTAAAAGCATCAGCGTTTTGAGAGCCGTTAGCTATTTAGCTTAGAAGGCTAAAAGCTCCCGGCTAAAGGCTCCTAAAAAATTTTTTTGCAATGAAATTATTTGATGTATATCCTTTGTTTGATATCGAGATAGTGAAAGGGCGCGGATGTCGCACCTACGATGCCGCCGGCACGGAATATCTCGACCTATATGGTGGCCATGCCGTGATTTCGGTGGGTCACAGTCATCCGCACTATGTGGAAGCCCTCAAGCGCCAAGCCGAAAATTTGGTGTTCTACAGCAATTCGGTGGTCAACGGCTTGCAGGTGCGTTTGGCAGAAAAATTGGGTAGCATTTGCGGCTATCCCGACTACCAGTTATTCCTCATCAATTCGGGTGCCGAAGCCAACGAAAATGCGATGAAATTAGCATCGTTTCACACCGGCAAACCGCGCATCATTGCCTTCAGCAAGGCGTTTCACGGACGTACATCGCTTGCCGTAGAAGCCACCGACAACCCCAAGATTCAAGCACCCGTGAATGCCACGCCAAATGTCACGATAGTGCCTTTTTGCAACATTGAAGCAGTGCGTGCGGAAATTGCCAAAGGTGATGTGGCAGCGGTGATTATTGAGGGCATTCAAGGCGTGGGCGGCATACAAATCCCTACCACTGAATTTATGCAAGAGTTGCGCGAAGTGACCCGCGAAGCAGGCGTGGTGCTTATCCTCGACGAAATACAAAGCGGCTACGGGCGGACGGGCAAATTTTTCGCGCACCAATGGTGTGGCATAGAAGCCGACATCGTGACTATGGCAAAAGGTATTTGCAACGGTTACCCGATGGGCGCCCTCATTTGTAGCCCCGATTTTAAACCCGTGTACGGTATGCTGGGCACCACCTTTGGCGGCAACCACCTGGGTTGCGCCGGCGCATTGGCAGTGCTCGAAATTTTTGAAAACGAACATCTAATAGAAAATGCAAATAGTGTGGGCACTTTCTTGATGACGGAATTGAAGAAAATTCCGGGTATCAAAGAAGTGAGAGGCCGCGGACTGATGATTGGCATGGAATTCGACTATCCGGTGAAAGAACTGCGTAGCCGCTTGATTCACGAGCAGCACGTGTTTTCCGGCGCTTCCGGCACCAATATGATACGCCTTTTGCCCCCGTTAGTGCTCACTATGGAAGATGCCAAGGAATTTATCCACCGCCTGAAAACAGCGCTACAGTAAGAGACACTCATATCGTCACTCACCCCCTGCCCCCACAATGGCAAGGGGGTGAGTGTTTTTACGCCGAGAAGAAGGATGATGGCATAAATTTTGTTGTGTATAAGCGATAAAATTGCGAATTTTGCAATTTTATAGTTTATAGGTGACAAAATTGTTGAAGAGCAAATGAGAATGGAGAAATAGAAAAGAGAGGATATTGCACGCCACCATCCTCTCTGCAAGCACTTTCAACAAAATCCTGCCTACTCATCACCACCACCTCTTTTAATTCTTAAAATTTAACAGACCTTAAATTCTAAGAATCAGCTCTACACATACTTCAATCGCAATTTTCGTACAAGGGGGACTGTCCCTGTTGTACGAAAATTTAACAGTTTTAGTTCGTTTTTATTGCATCACGACAGAAGATACCACCTCTCTGCACGGCACTTTCATTTAAACCCGGCTCCTCATCGCTCCCACCGCCTCTTTTAATTCTTAAAATTTAACACACCTTAAATTCTAAGAATCAGCTCTACATATACTTCAATCGCAATTGTCGGACAGGAGGGACTGTCCCTGTTGTACGAAAATTTAACAGTTTTAGTTCGTTTTTTGCGTCGCTTTAAAAGGAACCGGTTCGCTGGTAGTTATTAGGCTTGCAGTGAATTTTAGGGCGTAAATTTTGTTGTCTATAAACTATAAAATTACGAATTTTGCAATTTTATAGTTTATAAGTGATAAATTTTATTTACCATTGCATTAAATCATTATTTAATGCAATGGAAATTATCACGAGAAGAGACTATGCCAGTAACTATTCAGCTATGCTATAATATCATAGAAATTTAGGTTGGACCGACTGT
>JBJECV010000188.1:0-5872 GCA_051871435.1 Sodaliphilus sp.
ATTCCGCCCAAAATCTTCTCAAAAAATTTCCTTAGGGTGAAAGTTGGGTTAGCGTTTTCGCCGGCCTTAGTGTGGTTGCCCCCACACTTTTTCTACTGAGCCTAAATAACAAAACATCTCCCCCGCCTGAATAAAAACGAGGAGCAACAAACAAAATAAGTCGTGTTTTCTACGCAGAAAACACGACTTTTGCCTAAAAAAGTGTAGCAAATTAGCCTTCTTGGATAGATCCGTTGGGGCAAGCATCTGCGCAAGAACCGCAGCTAATGCAAGTATCGGGATCGATTTCGTATTTGTCGCCTTCGCTGATTGCGCCGGTGGGGCAAACAGATGCGCAAGTTCCACATGCTACACAAGTGTCATCAATTACGTATGCCATTGTTATGAAAAATTTATTTGTGAATAATTAGAATTAATATTTAATCTTCGGCAAAAGTAATGCTTTATTTTGATATAATCCTATAAAAAGGGTATAAAAATTGTTTCTTTTTTGAAGATTGCGCGTTTTTTTACCTATTTTTGGGGTATTCGTAGGTTTCGGCATTAAACTATTGCCGAGATTTTACGTCAGTAATAAAAGTTTTATTCATTTCTTAAAAATTTAATCCCATTTAATGATGAAAAAGGTATTATTGATTGCCACTATGGTGGCGTGTGTGATGATCTCGTGTAAATCCAGCTCAGTGCTTACCAACAAATCTTATGCCTTGACCGAACTTAACGGCTTTAAATTGAAGCCAGTAGAAGGGCGCAAAGCACCGCAAATCAAGTTTACCGACAAGCTGATGAGTGCCACTGTGGGATGCAATATGATTAATGCGACGTACACCGTGAAGCCCGATGGCACTATCACTTTTGGCATGGGCGCCATGACCAAAATGTATTGCCCCGACGCATTGCGCGAGGACGAATTTGTGGAAGCCATCGATAAGGTGGTGCGCTATCAAGCCTCACCTGATGGAAAGTATGTGAATTTTTTGGATAAAGACGGAAAGATTCTTTTCCGTGGCAAAATGGAGGAATAAGCCACACTTGTGGTTTAAGACTGAAACATCTGAATTAGCTGTGGGGCTCTCCCATAGCTAATTTTGATTTTTTGTGAATGATTTGCCGGCGTAAAATTTGTGATTTCGGCGTGAAAACACTATTTTTGTAGGAATTGTAACCACCCCTTATTTTTTGATATGCAAGATTGGAAAGAATTGCTTGGCGCCACTTTTAATGTGGAAGTGCCCTCTCAAGAAGAATTACGTCAAAAGGCGGAAGCCGAACAAGCACCGAAGGGCGATGCCCTCGTACAGCAAGGCAAGCAAATGGTGAATGTATTGCTCGACAAAAAAGGGCGCAACGGCAAAAAGGTGACACTTATCACCGACCTCCTTTGCCACGAAGAGGCGCTGAAGGAACTTGCCGCCGAGCTGAAGCGGCACTGCGGTGTGGGCGGTTCGGCTCGCGGAGGTGAAATACTTTTGCAAGGCGATTTCCGCGAGAAAGCACTCCAATTTTTGAAAGCCAAGGGGTTTAAAGCGAGAATTATTTAATTTATCCTATTTCTAAAATTTACGATATGATCGACACACGAAATCTTCACGTGATTAAGGCTTCGGCAGGCTCGGGCAAAACATTTACACTTGCCAAACTCTATATTGAGCGACTGCTGTGGGATGCGCAAGGCAATCTGCGCCATGCCGACTCTTTTTATCATCGCCACATTTTGGCTATCACATTCACCAACAAAGCCACTGCCGAAATGAAGGAGCGCATTGTGGCACGGCTTCAGGAACTATCGGAAGGCACGTGCACCGACTATGAGGGCGATTTTCTCAAAGCTCACCCCTCCACATCTGCGCAAGAATTGCAGCAGGCGGCAAAGGCTGCATTAGCCAATCTTCTGTTTGATTTCACACAATTTAATGTGAGCACTATCGACTCGTTTTTTCAAACGGTGTTGCGCCATTTTGTGTTTGAACTTGATTGTGAGTACGACTACGAGCTCCTGCTCGAAGAAGATGATGCGATGCGCCAGTCGGTGTTCTCGCTTCTCCAAACCATGAGCCTCAGTTCAAAATCCGACCGGTTACTGCAATGGGTAAAAAAATTTGTGTTGGAAAATGTGAGAACCCAAAGCGATTGGAATTTTTTTGGTAGCAATGGCATGGATCAATTGGTGAAATTTGCCAATACCCTTCGCAGAGAAGAATTTATGGCGTATCACAGTGCGCTTCAAGAATATGTGAGCGATTTCGGCTCCGGCAAGTCGCGCCTCAACCAATTTGTGGAACAAATTGCTGCCTTTGTGAAGAAAAAAGAGGAAGAGAAGGAGGCGATTGAAAGCGAGATGAAAGATTTTATCTGCGCCTTCAACGTAGCCGACCTCAAACACACCTTGAAGAACATCCACACTGGAGACCCAATTAGCGGAAAAATCGATACAATCAAGAAGTGGGTCGAGGATTCCGACAAGATAAAAAGTCAATTTACGGCAGCATATGTGAAAGCCCACGGCATGCCCGATGTGACGCCGCTGTTGGATAGTATGAAGAAGTATTTGCCCATCATCAACGAGATTGATGTGGCTAAGAAGGTGATGGCAAATATTTGGAAACTGGGCTTCCTGGGAAAAATTAGCGAGAACTTAGACCAATATCGCAAAGACAACGGTGTGATTTTGCTTACCGATACCGCCGACCTGATTCATAAAGTGCTTGAAAGCGGGGTACCTTTCCTTTACGAGCGCATGGGCGTGTGGCTACATCATTTCATGATTGATGAGTTTCAAGACACCAGTCAAAAGCAATACCGCAATTTCAAACCACTGCTCGAAAATAGCCTCGCCAATGCCCATTTCAATCTTATCATCGGCGACGAAAAGCAGAGTATCTATCGCTTTCGCAATAGCGACCCCGATTTGCTGCTCACACAATTAAACGCCGATTTCCCGCAGCAATATAATGGCTCGCTGAATTTGACCACCAATTGGAGAAGCGCCAAAAACATTGTGGAATTCAACAACCAATTCTTTCAGTACGTGGTGGGACAATTTTCCGCCTACGATAAATTGCAAGCCACTTATAGCAAACTTTTCCAGCAATATCCCGCCAAAAGCAACCCGCAAGAGGAAGCAAAGCGCAATAAGGGCTTTATCAGGATTAATTGGGTGCCCTCCAAAAAAGAAAAATCCGGCAATGCGGAAGGCGAAAACAATGGAAATAACGATGTGCTTAGCCAACTGCCGGCGTATATCCTTCGCCTCCACCACGAATTAAACTATCCTTTTGGCAAAATCCTGATTTTGGTGAACACGCACAAAGATGGCGACCAAGTGGTGGACGCCCTGCTCAATCATAATCACACGCATCCCGATGATATCATCAATATCGTGTCAGCAGAATCTATGTTGCTGAAAAATTCGCCCGCCGTGAGAATGATTGTCAGTGTGCTGAATTTTATCAATTCCACCCAATATTCCGCACTCCTTGCCGACAAGCTCACGGAAAGTGAGCCAACCCATGCTTCTGTGGGTAAGCCGAAAATTGCGAAAGACTTGGCCGACCAATTCTATTATAAGATTCTTCACGAAATGGGTAAGGCTTTGGCCGATAACCCCAATATGGAGGATGTGGGATGTCTGCTCGAAACGGTGTTTCGCAACAATGACGATTTTTTGCGCCTCTCGAAGCACGAGCAAATCAGCCAATTTGCCGAGCAATTCAAAGCCCTTATCCCCAATCCACACGACGAACAAATCGGACTTGTGGGATTGGTGGACAGAATTATTTTGCACTATGTGGAGCCCTTGGGATTGAACCAAGGTGCCGAAACCACATTCCTGCAAACGTTTCAAGGCGTGGTGCTCGATTTTTGCAACCAGCGATCGAACATACCCACCATCTACGATTTTCTCAGATTTTGGGAGCAGAAAAAAGAAAAGCTCACCGTGGCTTCAGCCGGCACCGACGATGCTGTGGAGGTGATGACCATCCACGCAGCCAAGGGATTGGAGCGCGAGTGCGTGATTCTGCCATTTGCCAATTGGGAATTGGAGAAAGGCGGCGACGATCTCTGCTGGGTGCCGAAAGAACATTGGATGGGCACTTCGCCCGAATCAAAGCCTTTTTTGGGTGTCCCTGCCAATGGCGATGATTCGATTGTGCCGCCATTGATTCCCATCCCCTATAATCTGATTAAAGAATGTAGTCGTTTCCAAGAATATTTGGCGCCAATTAAGGAGGACGACCTTATTGATTGCTTGAATAAGACCTACGTGGCTTTCACCCGACCACGCAATGCCTTACATATCTTTGCCAAGCAACCCTCCGACAAAGACACCAGTCTCAATAGCCTCCTGAGCAATTATTTTGAACAGGGGGACCACGGCACACCGATTCCAAACGAGCAAAACCAAAACGAGGTGATAGGCTACACCATCGGTGAAGAGCTCCCTTACACCCCGAAAGAAGATGAAAAAGAATCATCGCAAGAGGAACTGCTGATGCCTGTCTACACCGTGCATCCCATTGGCGACCGCTTAAAAATCAAGATGGAGCAAGTGGTGTCGCAAAGTCAGGATATCGGCAAACGCATGCACCGCATCGTGAGCAAAATTCACTATGCCGGCGATGTGGATAAAGCGATGCGTTATGCTAAAAAAAGAAGGCTTTTAGGCAAATCCGACGAACCGTATTGGAACACTGAGCGTGCCGACGCTTTCCTTCACCGCCTCGTAACAGATGCTGCCACTGCGCCATGGTTTGCACCCGGCAATGTGGTCTACAACGAGCGCCCCATCTTCACCCCCGCCACTGCCGCCTCGTCGGCTTCCACGTTGCGTCCCGACCGCATTGTGCGCACCCCTGATGGTAGAGCGCTCGTGATTGACTACAAATTCGGCGACGCCCCAAGCAAAAGCCAAAAAGCTGCCTACGAAAAGCAAGTGGCTACATATTGCCGCCACCTTACTCGCCTATGGCACACCCCGGTGGAAGGCTATATCCTCTACGCTAAATCATTCACGATTAGAGAAATTAGAGATTAGAAATTAGAAATTGGAAATTAGATATTGAACGTAAATGACTACATTTGAAGAATTAGGAGTCCGCGAGGATTTGTTGCGTGCGATTGCCGAAATGGGCTATGTGGCACCCATGCCGATTCAAGAAAAAGTGATTCCACATTTGCTGAACGAGGATACCGATGTGGTGGGCCTCGCACAAACCGGCACCGGGAAGACCGCTGCTTTCGGTTTGCCTACGCTGCAGCGGGTGGACACCCTTTCGCTCGCCACTCAAGCCATTATCCTCGACCCTACGCGGGAATTGTGTATGCAAACGTGCAACGACCTCAACGACTATGCCAAATACCTCGACGGGGTGCGCATTCTCCCGGTGTATGGCGGTAGCAGCATTGAGGTGCAAATCCGTGCATTGAGAAAAGGCGTGCAAATCATTGTTGCCACGCCGGGGCGCTTGCTCGATTTGATTAATCGCGGCGAAGTGAATCTCAAAAATGTGAACACCGTGATTCTCGACGAAGCCGACGAAATGCTCAATATGGGCTTTGTGGACGATATCAATGCCATTTTGGAACACGTGCCTTCCACCAGAAAAATGCTGATGTTTTCTGCCACAATGCCGCCGGAAATTGCCGACATCGCCCACCGCTATATGCACGAGCCTAAGGAATATGTGATAGGCACGCGCAACGAAGGTTCTGCCAATGTGCGCCACCTCTACTATATGGTGCGAGCCAACGATAAATATTTGGCACTGAAGCGCATTTGCGACTATTTGCCGCGCATCTACGGTATCATTTTTTGCCGCACGCGTGCCATGGCGCAAGAAATTGCCTCCCAACTGATTGAAGACGGCTATGA
>JBJECV010000189.1:0-24220 GCA_051871435.1 Sodaliphilus sp.
CTCATACCGGCCTACACACATCGCATCCCTAACGGGATGCCCACCATCCGGATACACATTCAGATCACCATCCGGATACTCGTCCACTACCCGGATACTCGTCCACCATCCGGATACCCATTCACCACCCAGATACCCATTCCGTGAGAGTGAGAGTGAGATCCGTGTGAGGTCTTACCTTATTGACTCAAAATTTCAAAGAACTCAGGGGCAAAGATACGGTGGGAGGTGGAGTGTGGTCAATCCCAATACGGCAAGAAGTAGTGTGATTATTTTTGTATTGATGAGAATAAGGTGACACCTAAAAGGGCGCTTCAAGGTTATGGCTTTGATGAAGCCCCCACATTTTTTCTACTGAGCCATATTTATCACAAATTCAAGATTTTGAATTTTAAATTAAGTCACGAATTCCAGGAATTTAACTCATTATTTACTTAAGTTTCGGAAGTAAATGAAGGGTTTTGTAGCGGTGTAACCATCACTTTGCTCATCGCCCAGCAATGACTATCGTCTTAACTTCCAGCGAGCGATAACTTCTTTAACTTCTTAACTTCCAAAGATGAATACTTCCGAAACTTTAGTTATTTGTTCCCACGGCTATGTATCGCGGAATAGATGCTGTTGATGATTTAGAAAGATAGCCTCGTGAAGGCTTTGTGGGCGCTCACGAGGCTATCCGTGCTTCAATACTATTAACTATGTTTGCTAACCTACTTTTGCTGTAGAGTGTAAGGTTGTTTAGTTGGAGGAGAGGATGAGGTTGATGAGTGCAGTGATGTCGCTCACGTCCACATTGCCGTCGGCGTTGATGTCGGCCACCTCATCGCTCACTTGCACTGCTCCGAGAATTTTGTTCACGAGCATAGTCACGTCGGTCACATTCACTTCACCATTGCCATCAAGGTCGCCTGTCACGGCACCATAGATAGCGGTGATGTCGGTAATATTGAGTTTGCCGCTACCATCCGCCAATTCATAGTAGGTGTCTTTGGTGAGTTTAGTGATGTCGATGGTTTGTTGTGAACCATTGGTAAAGATAATGTTGAAATAATAGTCGCGCGACGGGAAGTCGAATGTGCGATAGTAGAAAGTGGCATCTTTCACCACCTTAGTGTTGGTGATGGTCATTCCGGGCCAAGTGTCGTTGATTACGCCGAAGCTGTCCCATGCGTAGAAGTACACCTTGCTCCAATTGAAAGGTGCGCCGGTGGGGTCTTTGAGATAGATGGTGGCAGGTTTCACCTCAGAGAAGATGTATTCACGCGTCACGATATTGCGCACCTTGTCTTCGAAGATTACGCCGGCAGCGAGTTTGGTGTCGGTAGTGAACGTGAGCGTCACGGAGCCCACAGCCTGCTTGCTATCCACGGTTGGGGTAGAGCCGTCGGTGGTGTACACGATAGTGGCATTGGGGTCTTCAGCAGAGATGGTAACCGTAACGCTACCCTCATATTTACCGCTTTCCTTATCGATGGTGATTTTCGGTGCACCGGCAGTGTAGTTGGTGATTTCCTTATTCCAAACGCCATCGATGTAGTAGCCATGGTTTTTGTAAGTGAGGTCGGAGGTTTGTGTGCCGTCCACCACGAAAATAATGTTGGCAGGCATAGCGGTGATGTCGCCGGTGTAGGTCCACTTAAATATTTTGCGGGTGCTGTCGGCATTCACGCCCATGAGTTCCATACTTTGTCCGGGCCATTTACCGCCGGTGTAGTTGCTACCCGAGCTCCATACCCAAGTAGTGATTTTGCGCACAGAGAGGGGAGCTTCGTAGAATACACTCATATCGTCTTCTTCCACCGAAGGAGTGTAGCGCTCGAGCGGTTCTGACGAGCTACCGCCGCCACCGCCGATAGGATCACCACCCTCGCCATCGTTAGTGGAGAGATCTTCTTCGTGGCCGTCGTAGTTTTGCGGGAGGTCGGCAGCGGGCGAAGAAGTGTAGAGGAACTTGCCATCGTCACCGATTTTACCCGGTGCCGGCGTTTTATTGGTAGAGAGCACATACACACGCATATTGCCTTGTCCGGAGCAAGCTGTGGTGGTGAGAGTGCCGTTGGTTACGGTTTGCACATCGCCGGTGATGCAGTCGGTGTAGGTGCCATTGAGCACACCGGTGAAAGTGGCGCTACCATTGATAGTGACCAAAGCGTAGCTATCCACAGAGCTATCGGTGTAGCGGCGCTTGAACGCGTGTCCACCGTTGGCGCTACAGCCGGCCACACTGTATTGGCCCTTGCGCAAAGCCGGCACAGCGGCGCGGATTTGCTGCAATCGCTGAATGTGGCGCACCAGTGGCGCATTGAGTGTGGCAGCCACATTGCCCGAGGCACTTGCCACATCGGCGAAATCGTTCACACTCACATCGCCGGTGATGTAGCCGCCATAGTAGGCGCGACCGGTGTTGTTGAGCGCAATATTAGGTCCTTGGTCAATCACGCAACCCTTGCGGAATTCGATTTCGCTACCATAATAGAGGCAAGGAATGCCGCGGAAAGTGAACATCAAGTCGAGGTTTTCCGCCCATTGTGCGGTACCCGAGTTGAAGCGAATACCATCGTTGGGACCGGGGCCATAGTCGTGAGAATCCACATACACCACATTGTAGGTGGCATCGTTGTAGTATTTATCGCCGTTCACAGCCAAGCTCCACACGCTGGAAATGTCGTGGAACGAATAGTGCACGGGGAAGTCGATTACGTTCAGTCCGGAAGCCATGCTCACGTCGGGCGTGTGATAGTCGTTGCCATTGAGCACGGCATTGTTGGAAGTAGGCATCGACGAAGCATTTTCCTTGCTATTATCGGAGTAGTGTTGTTCGCACGACGCGATATTATCCATTGAAGAGAGGCTTGTGCCATCAAACACCTCCTTGGTGTCCCAGTAAGAAGCATCGTAGTTCCAGGGATATTCTTTATTTTCCTTCCAAGTGTAGAAATAGGGCGAGAGCACGGGTTGGTTGCGATAAGTGACCGAGCCTTGGAAGCGAGCGCACACCTCGGTGTACATAAAGAAGGGAGTGCCGCCGCGTTTGTCTTTATATTGCTCTGCCAATTCGTGGAATCGGGGCACAAACACCTTATTGAACGTGAGGCGAGGAATGTGGCCGCCGGTGTCGATACGGAAGCCATCCACACCCATTTTAATGAATGTGCCGTAGCAATTGATCAGGTATTCGGCAGTGGCAGGGTTTTCGGTGTTGAGGTCCACACAGTCGCCGGCAATTTGTGCATACCAGCGCGTGTTGTCGTCCCAGTTGAAATTACCGAAGTGGTGCCAATAGTTGTGAGTGTCGTGGTTTTGGTTGTCGGTATTCTTCATCAGCGCCAATCGGTGGCCGTATTGCTCACCGCCGGGGAGGTCGATATAATCGTCGGGCAATTTTCCGCCATCCTTTTTGGTGAAGGGCACCATACATTCGTCGATGTAGTATTGATTGGCGTCCCAATTGCGGGTAAACTCCTTGCAGAGCGTGCCTTCGCCGAAGTTGCCGGTGTGATTGAGCACGATGTCGAGAATGAGCTTCATGCCACGCTTGTGCACTTCATCGATAAGAGTTTGGAAGCTCACATCTTCGCTCTCGTAGCGATGGTCCACCTTGCTCATATCGCTGGCGTGGTAGCCGTGGTAGTCGAAGCCGGAGGCATTTTCCACGATAGGGGTAATCCAGATGGCAGTGAAGCCCAGCGCCTTAATGTAGTCGAGCTTTTCAATCAAGCCCTTAAAGTCGCCGCGCCAAGCCGGGTCGCCGTGCATTGATTCCGGGGCATCCCAGCATTGCACATTGTTGTCGGGGTCACCGTCGTAGAAGCGAGTGGTGATTACAAAATAGATACTTTCGTCACGGAAATCAGTTCGCCCACCCACGAATGCAGCTTGCATAGCCAAAGAGCCAATGAGGTAGAGGGCCAACAAAGTAAGAAAAGGTTTGAGAATTTTGGTTTTCATTTCTATTTAAATGAGTTTATGATAGAGGTGAAAAAAAAGTTGGTTTCTATGGCGAAGGAACTATATTGGCGGCGCGCAAAAGCAGAACCGTGACCCCAACACATTTTCCTTTCTTGGAGCACTTAAAAAGGCAATAGATTAACAAAATTCTATCGGCTGATTAAGTTTTGCAGTGCAATTTTACGAACTTTTTCGCAGTAGGAAAGAGCGCGGCGGAAGAAAAATGGAGCGCAACGTGTGCAAACGATTGCATGAAAATTTAAAGGTTAGCCGAGCTTCGCGCTTGGTTAGAGAAAGCCTACCCCCGGGCCCCTCCCTGAAGGGAAGGGAGGGAGGTTTGTGAAACACCTTAGTGTCGACTTGCCACAACCGACCCTCTACCGAGGCTCATATCATCCGGTTTGCTATCTCCAAGCTGCGCTCCGGCTGCGCCTTCGCTTGCATGGACACCACAATACGCCATCTCCGATGGCACGAGGGCGGAGCATCGATTCGGGCTCCAAGCTGCGCTCCGGCTGCGCCTTCGCTTGCATGGACACCACAATACGCCATCTCCGATGGCCCTTCTGGTGGGTGGCGGGCTTTGAAGTGGTTCGGAGCAATCGGAATTGGCTCGCTGACGCTCGCCTACGGAAGCACCTGAAGCACTTGATATAGTGATGTAAAGAATGTGACTGCAAGCGGAACGGTGGCAGCCGATCCCGGCTTCGCCGAGGATTTTTTCTACACATCTTTAACATTCGTTTGCATTTCAACCTTTTCATCGGCAAAAATATACCATTTTGGGGTGCTGCTCGGCGAGCCTTTCAAAAGCAAAGCCGCGAAACGCAAAAAAGGCAATAAAAATCGCAGAAAATTGTCCCAAACGGGCGGAAAATGGTTGCGAAATGAAAAAAAATTATTGCACTGCGAAACTTTTTATGTTTTAAATTTTGTTATTAGGGCTAAAGTGTATACCTTTACGGCCGATATCATTACCATTACCTAATTATGTGATATATATACAGTGCATATACATTAATTATTAACCTCAATAACAAACTGACAAAATGAAAAAAACCTATGCTGCATTAAGTGCCCTCTTGCTGCCGCTTGCGCTTCAGGCGAGCGAGGCCGACTTAAAAATGCCTGCCGGCTTCAGCGAGCAAGCAAGTATCCTCTACTGGGGATTTCTCATCATTGTAATGGGTATGCTATTCGGTTTTTGGCAATTTGTGAAGGTGCGCAAACTCAAAGCCCACAGTTCGATGCTTGAGATTGGTAACGTGATTTTTAAAACTTGCTCTACCTATCTCAAGCAGCAGGGTCGGTTTCTTGCCATCCTCTTTGCCTTTATCGGATTAGCCGTGCTCTTGTATTTCAAAGTGCTTTCCCATATGGAATGGGGCTCAGTGTTGCTCATTCTCGCTTGGACGGTGATTGGTGTGCTGGGCTCGTATGCCGTGGCATGGTATGGTGTGAGAATGAACACCTACGCCAATGCCCGCATGGCATTCGCCTCGCTTCGCCGCCGTCCGCTTCAGTTGCTCAACATTCCGCTCACTGCCGGTATGAGTATCGGCATCTTGCTCATTTGCGTGGAATTGGTGTTGATGCTCGTGATATTGCTGCTCATGCCCGCCGACTTGGCAGGCAGCTGCTTCATTGGCTTTGCCATTGGCGAATCGCTGGGTGCTTCGGCACTGCGCATTGCGGGCGGTATCTTCACCAAAATCGCCGACATTGGTAGCGACTTGATGAAGGTGGTGTTTAAGATTGGCGAAGACGACCCGCGCAATCCGGGTGTGATAGCCGACTGCACCGGCGACAACGCCGGCGATAGCATTGGCCCCACAGCCGATGGCTTTGAAACCTACGGTGTGACCGGCGTGGCACTCGTGTCGTTCATTCTTTTAGCCGTGCCGGAAGCGTATCAAATCGACCTGCTGATTTGGATATTCATGATGCGCATTTTGGGCGTGGTGACCTCCGTGATTTCGTATTTCATCAACAAGGTGGTGTCGAAAATGCGGTATCGTGATGCCGACGACATCGATTTCGAACAACCGCTCACCTCATTGGTGTGGATCACCTCCATTCTCTCCATTATCGCCACCTACGCTGCCAGCTATTGGCTGCTGCAAGACTTGGGCGAAGGCTACTGGATTGGGTTGGCTTCGATTATCAGTTGCGGCACCCTTGGCGCAGCCTTGATACCGGAATTTACGAAACTCTACACCTCCCCCACCTCATCGCACGTGAACGAAGTGGTGAACACCTCGCGCCAGGGCGGTGCGTCGCTCAATATTCTTTCGGGTTTGGTGTCGGGCAACTTCGGTAGCTTCTGGACCGGGTTTGTGTTCTTCATCCTCATGCTCATTGCCTATATGGCATCCAATGGCTTCGGCATGGGCAACATTTTGGGCGAATATGCCTCCATCTTTGCCTTCGGCTTGGTGGCATTCGGTATGCTGGGCATGGGTCCGGTGACCATCGCTGTGGACAGCTACGGTCCGGTGACCGACAATGCACAATCCGTGTACGAACTCTCGCTCATTGAAGACGATAAGGAGAAAGCCAAGAAAGAAATTGAAGAAGAATTCGGCTTTACGCCCGACTTTGAAAAAGCGAAATATTATTTGGAAGCCAACGATGGCGCCGGCAACACCTTCAAAGCCACCGCCAAACCCGTGCTCATCGGCACTGCAGTGGCAGGTGCCACCACTATGATATTCTCGCTCATTCTTATGATTCAGAAAACGCTCAACATCAACCCCACCGACACGCTCAACCTCTTGAATCCGTATTCCATGTTGGGCTTCATCCTCGGTGGCTGCGTGATTTTCTGGTTCACCGGCTCGTCGATGCAAGCCGTTACCACCGGCGCCAACAGAGCAGTGGAATTTATCAAAAAGAATATCAAACTCGACACCCACGCGCCCAAGAAAGCCGATATTGCCAACAGCCAAGAAGTGGTGAACATCTGCACCAAGTATGCGCAAAAAGGTATGCTCAACATTTTCATCAGCATCTTCTGCTTTGCGCTTGGCTTTGCCTGCCTGTCGTCGCCGGCAAGCATTGGTGGCAACGCAGCCGTGTGTCTGTTTGTGAGCTATTTGATTTCAATTGCCGTGTTTGGTTTGTTCCAAGCCGTGTTTATGGCTGACGCCGGCGGCGCTTGGGACAATGCGAAGAAAATTGTGGAAGTAGACCTGCAAGCCAAGGGCACCGACCTGCACGATGCCACCGTGGTGGGCGACACCGTGGGCGACCCCTACAAAGACACCAGCTCCGTGGCACTCAACCCCATCATCAAGTTCACCACCCTGTTTGGCGTGCTGGCGATGGAGATAGCCATCAGCGAAAGTTTCCGCGAAATTGCGCCCTACTTCGGCATCGTGTTCGTGCTCATCGCCCTCTACTTCGTGTACCGCTCCTTCTACAACATGAAATCAACCGAATAGCCGTCAGCTATCGGAATTATGTATTATGAATTATGCATCATGCATTAATTCAATTCTTTACGTGGTTATAATTGTTAGTTTGCCCTCGGATAGGCCTCACCCATCCGAGGGCATTTTTGTATATGCTTTTCCCGCCGCAAATTTGGGGCATTCCCTTGGTGGATTCCATAGTGGCATGAAACGAACAAAAAAGTCGTGCGGTGGGGATGTGAGTGGGGCGGTAGCCCTCACCTCCCCGGCAATCGACTTTTTTGTTCGTTTCATGCTACAAAGGAGAAGGCCATAAAGGAGGAAATCAGAAAGATGGTGGGGTTATTTGTGGAGGAGGGAGGTGGGGAGAATATAGGTGAGGAGGATGGCGGCTTTGTTGCGGGGGCGCACGTGGCGATTGAGCAAACAGCCGCGGCGGAGGCGGCGGATACCTGCCCAAGCGCGGCTGATGATGGGCGCGTGGGCGCCGCGAGGGTCGGTGACGATGCGGAACATATTGAAATAGGCGCTGAGCAGGCGGCTACGGATGGCAGGCAGATGCTCGGGCCACTGCTCCGGAGCGCGGCGTTCCATATCTTCGAGAATGTCGAGCACATGGGTGCGGCGAGGGTTGAAGGTGGCGAGGATGCTACCCGGGCGCTGCCGATAGTAGTAGAGGCGCTCGGGCAGAAAGATAAGCCGGCTCACTTGCTGCATCACCGGCATGAGCACGGCAAGGTCTTCATAGAGCATCCCTTTGGGAAAACGCACGTCTTTAAAAATGTGCGCGCGATAGATTCTGCCCCATGCCGAGTGGGTGAGCCCGTGGCGCTGATATAGGATGTGTTGCACGGCTTGGAAAGCCGTGTAGGTACGCACTTTTCCGCAGGTGGATGGCGCGGGGATGGTGTCATCATCCGAAAAATTCACCCAGCCGCAAAGCACGGCGTCGGCATCCGAGGCATAGTGCATAAGGCGCTCCACATATTGCGGCGCCACAAAATCGTCGCTATCGATAAAGGTAACGTAGGCGCCCTGCATCACATTGAGCGCACTATTGCGAGCGGCGCTCAGTCCGGCATTGGGTTGGTGAATCACGCGCACCCGAGGGTCGCGCGCAGCCCACTCATCGGCAATCGCGCCCGAGGCATCCGTACTGCCATCGTCCACCACAATCACCTCCAAATGCGTGTAGGTTTGCGCCGCAATACTTTCGAGGCATTGCTCCAAATAGGGTGCCACATTGTAGGCAGGCACTATCACACTAACCAACTCGTTCATCGTAGTAAAGGATTGCCGGGGAGGGGTTACTTTTTACGGAGCTTGCGTTCCGCCTCCTTTTGCTTCGCGCGCTCCTTGCGTTCGCGTTCTTTCTGTTTGGCACGTTCTCTGCGTTCGCGTTCCTTCTGTTTGCGTGCTTCCTCCTTCGCTTTGGCGGCATCCTTGCGGTCTTGTTCCACCTTTTTGCGCGCGTCTTCCTTCGCTTTTGCGGCAGCCTTGGCATCGTCTTCACGCTTCTGCTGTTCCGCCTTCACGGCATCTCTACGCGCCTTATCGGCTTGATTGAGCGAATCGATGCGTGCTTTTTCCGCCTCCTTCGCCAGTTTTTCTTGCGCTTTGATGCGCTCCTTGGCTTGCTTTTCAGCGAGTTTCACAGAGTCGGCACGATATTTCTCAATATTCTTGATTTTGAGTTCTTCCAATTTTGCGACATTCTTGATAGAATCCTGCGCACGTTTTTCAGCCTCTTTGGCACGTTTTTCAGCCTCACGAGCCTCCTTTTGGCGCTGTTTTTCCGCCTTTTTCTCCGCCTCGATGCGTTGCTTTTCCGCCTTTTTGGCATCGGATTCCGCTTTGCGCACCGAGCGCTTGGTTCTGCCCTCGGCACTGGGTTCCGGCTCGGCGGGCACCTCACTTTGCGATGGGGCGGGCGTCACGGCAGGCGAATCGGCAGGCGCTTGCGGAGTCGGTTGCTCAGCTTGCGGAGCCGGCTTCTTCTCTTCGGCGGGCTTACGTTTGCGCTGTGGCTGACGCGGCTCGATAGGCTTCGTACCATCGTCGATCACCAAATCCGGATTTTCCGGCACCACTGTCACGGCAGGCACCTCCTTCTTCGGCTCCGGCATTTGCAATGCCGAAACGGAAGGCTGTGCTTGCGCCGTGGTATCGGCCACAGCAAGCTCAGTAGCAGGTTTCGGAGCGGGCTTCTCGGCAGCACGCTCGGCGGGCTTTTCAGCGGGGCGTTCGGCGGGTTCTTTTGCCGCATCGTCGGTGGCTGATTCAGGCACCTTTGCCTCCACATCCTTCTCATTTTCAGCGTCCAAATAGCGGAAATAGTCTTCAAACGAGCGGCCCTCATTGAGCAGCAAATTGAAGTTTTCCTCACTAATAAGCACCGGATGGATGTAGCCCACATATTGCTTAAAGTCGGCAGCGGCGTCGAACACCGTACGGTAGTTTTGCAACTCATTATAGTTGGCAAATCCCTTCACCACCAGCAATCCCATATTGCCGAAAGTCATTTTCTCCAAATCGTAGTCGCGCACATTAAACGAGCGGAAATTGTGTCGTGCCACCTCATAGAGCAGAATGTTGGTGTTGATGGTGTCGGTGCTATACACCAGCACAAACACCTGTGGCTTATTCGCCGACGTCTTCAGGTCGGTGAATTGCTTGTCGGAGGCTTTGCCGCCGGTGGTATCGTTGGTGAGTGCCACAGCGCTCCAGAGCATACCGCGCGCATTAGAGCCACCTCCGGCGAGTTGTCGACCCGCCTTAATTTGCTTCATAATGGCAGAAGCGGTGGGCGTGATATCGGTTTCGGGATAGCGCTCGAGCATTTCTTTGAGCACTTCCTTAAATTTATCGTAATCCTTTTCGGTAACGTAGGCCAGGGCGTCGATAAACATAAACTTCGGCATCAATTCCGAGAGTGGATAGCGGCGCATCATCTCGGCATAGGCTTCGTGCACGGCTTGGTTGTTGTTGTCCAAATAATTTTGGTAGGTATCGGCATAGAGTTGCTCTTGCACCTCGCCCATGCGTTTCAGATTTTCAAGATAATCGGGGTCTTGCATCGCCAAACCGTATTTCGACTCGGCAAAATCCGAAAGGATGAGTGCCCGCCAGCGTTCCGCCTCCTCATCTTGCCCGGCACGCTTGCAAAGCAGATAGAGGTTGTAGTACACATCCATGCGGTAGATATTGTCGGGGTAACGGTCGAGCAAACGGGTAAATTCCTCCTTTGCGGCATCCATATCCTCGAGTTTATCCTTCAAAATCAAGCCCATATTGTAGAGCCCTTCTTGAATCACATCGTTGGAGGTTTGGATTTGCTCCTCGGTAACGGGAATTTGCTTCAGATAGTATTCTTCGAAATGCGGGTCGTCGGAGCGCTTAATCGAATCGCGTTGCTCTTTGGTGAGCGTGGTGTCGGCAGCGTTGGCGCCTGCTGCCGTGGAATCGGTCGGTTCCGCAGCGGCATTATCGTCGTCGAACGAGAACGTGTTTTTGTTTCTTCGGCGCCAGTTGTCCTCCAGTTTACGGTTGCCCCACTGCTGTTGGAAAGCAGTTTTACCGGCATTCTTAGTGGTGGTGTTGTAGAAATACCACGAGTTATCGTTGTTGAGCGTGAAAGTTTTGGGTGCGTTCTTATTGTTGCCGGTGTTGGTCCCCTTTGCGCTTTGTTGCGCCAGATACTCCTCACGCGCAGCATTATCGGCTTCCTCTTTTTCTTTCTTCTTCAGGTCGTCGATAATTTTTTGAATCACCTTTTTTCGCTCCTCGAGTGGCATTTTCGACAGGCGCAGGAGCGAATCTTGGAGCGTGACATTGCCGGCATACACGGCGAGTTCGTCGAGCACATCGCTGCGCTTTTTCAATTCGCGATAGCCCGGATACGATTCATTAATGAGCGGAATGGCTTGCGAATAGCACGGCTGAGCCATGTCGTATTTATGCTGATTGAAATAGATGGCACCCAGCGCCAATTGGCTGATAGCCATATCAATGCCTTTGCGTGTGCTCTTTTCGCCGGCAAGGATATAATTTTCGATGGCGCTCACCGTATCGTTCACACTCATATAGAGATTGCCGATGGCATAGTACACTTGGTCGAGGTATTCCTTATTGCGATCGTAGCGCGTCATGTGCTTCAGCGCACGCACCTCCGACTTGATGTTGGTGCCTTGGAACACTGCGCTTTGCTTGATGCGGGCATTGAATTTGGTGCGATAGGTGGAGCCGCTGCTACTGCCGGCACGCTTAAATGCCTCGTAAGCCAATTGCTTTTCGCCCGCCGCCTCATAGAGTTGGCCCAACAAGAAATTGAGCCTCACCTTTTGCGCTCCGCCGGTGCCTCGAATGGCTTCCGACAGATAGGGAATGGCTTCTGAGTGCTTGCCCGATTTGATGTAGAGATTGGCGAATGCCAAATTGGCAAGCGAACGGATGCGTCCGTTGGTGATTTTATCGATATGCACGTGCGAGAGCACATTGTCGGCTTCGGTGGTCCACTCCATGGCGCAATAGCTGAGCGCCTCCCAAATTTGGGCTTCCAACACCAAATCGGGTTTCCACGGGAAATGGCGCGAAATGTAGTGGAAAGTGGCGGAAGAAGCCAAGAAATCGCCCTTCATGTACTCCGCCTTTGCCAGCATATACCAGGCATTGTGGATAAAGGGGTTGTATTCTTCTCGCTTGAGGTATTCTTTGTATTTGGGGTCGTTGCCTTTGCCGGATTTTTTGGCGGGTTTCTTTTTGATAGAGTGCAGAGCAATAGCCTTTTGCATCTTTTCGATGGTGCGGTCGAAAGAGCCCGACGGCTGGGGCGATTTGGGGAAATTGCGTGCCTCGGCAGGATGGATGAAGAGATATTGGGTGTAGTCGTCTTGATAGTCGTTTTCCAAGATTTTGATTTGCTCTTCGTAGTTGGTCATACCATTGTAGTACACGTTGTAGCGTGTGGTGAAGGCTTGCCAAAAGCGCGACATGGGCGTATTCTTCTTGGTGCTGCACCCGCCGAGAAGAATCACCACAAATCCCACCAACAGAAAAGACACTATGTAACGACCAGACTTTTGCATAAATTTATACTATAACGCAGTTTTTTGCTTTTTATTGCCTAAAAAGCGGGAAGCCGCCACAGAAAGGCGCGCCAAAGCATACACCACAATGAGCATCAACACGATGGTGGCTGACACCGGCACCGACAGCATCACACTGAGCGCTACGCCCACAAGTGAACACACCACGCTAATGACCACGGCGTAGATGATGAGTGCCGACATGCGCTTGGTGCGCAATTCAGCTATCATTTGCGGCATGGTGAAGAGCGACAGCAGAAGCATAATGCCGATGAGGCGTATGGTGAGCACGATGCACACGGAAGTGAGCACGGTCATCAGCAAATTCACACTGCGCACAGGCAAACCCTGCGTGGCGGCGAAATTCGGATCGAAAGCGCAGGAACGTATCACCGGAAATAGTCCTATCACCACCGCCAAAAGCACGACTAAATACACGGCAAAAGCGATGAGGTCGGAAGTGCCGATGGTGAGGATATTGCCAAACAAAAACGACGATAATTCGGGCACATAACCCGGTGTGAGGAAAATAAAAATGGTGCCTAATGCCATACCTAATGCCCACACCACGCCTATGGCGGAATCTTCGCGCACTCGGCCACTACGCGACAGCCACTCCACACCAAGGGCGGAAACGATGGCAAACACGCCTGCGGTGAGCGCCGGACTCATACCGGCGTAGAAGCCTAAACCCAATCCGCCAAAACTGGCATGGGTGATGCCACCGGTAACGAATACCATGCGGCGGCACACCACGTAGGTGCCCACGATGGCGGAAGCAATGCTCACCAACACGATGCCGATGATGGCATTCTGAAAAAAAGTGTAATTAAATATGTCGATATCCCACATTTGTATAAGTCGGTATTTATTGTTTTTGTTGAGTTTGCTGCTTATTTTGCTGCTCGGCATAGAGCATCACAAATTCGTCGCGGATGGCGCTCGGGAGGATAATGCCACGCTTTTTGATGCTTTGCTCCCACGGCAAAAGGTCGGTGGGCAAGAGCGTGTAGAGCACATCGCGGAATTGTTCCTCTTCTTCCGGAGTGTAAGCCGTGGCGGGGCGTCCTTTGAAGGTGTCTAATTCTTCGTCGTCGAAATACACGATTTCGGCATTGCAGCCCGCCAAGAGTATGTCCGACGGACACACTTCGTGGGTGGAGCAGCAGTCGGGGTCACATTCCGAGGCATCGGCTTGAGGTGCCTCCGTTTTTGCTTCGGGCGGCTCGTGTTTGCGCGAGCGCAGGTCCATCAAGTAGAGCACCACGCCCACCACCACCATCAGCACAAATATGTAGAAAGCAGGAATCATACTTCTTCGATGCTAAAACCCGCATCGCGCAGATGCTGCCAAAATTGAGGATACGATTTGCTCACCACTTGAGCATCATCAATCACAATGCCCGGAAAACGAACGGCTGCCGGAGCAAAAGCCATCGCCATGCGGTGGTCGTGGTAGGTGGAAATGTGGATGTGGGATGCCGGCGCCACCGTTTGGTAATGCCAACTGAGCGCATCATCGCCCTCCACCTTGAGCACATAGCCCAACTTGAGCAATTCCACACGCAGGGCTTCCAAGCGGTCGGTTTCTTTGATACGCAGGGTGCGCAATCCGGTGAGCCGGAAGGAACGACCTAATAGGCACAGCATCACCACGAGGGTTTGGGCTATGTCGGGCGTGCCGCTGAGGTCGGCAAAGGTGGTGCAACAGCAACCGACGCCGCCATTGCTTTGCAAATGCACGTTATCGTCGTTCCAAATGCCGGTCACGCCCATTTGCGCCATAATTTCCGCCATGCGGCTGTCGCCTTGAAGGCTTTGCTGATGCAATCCGAGTAGCGTAATGTCCGACGCCGGAAGCAGGGCTTGCAGCGCCCACCAATAACTCGCCGCACTCCAATCCGCCTCCACCGTGAAATCCACGGCGGCATATTCGCCGGCGGGCACCGCCACCACATTGCCTTGCCACGAGGCATTCACACCGTAGCGGCGCATCAAAGCCAGCGTCATATCAATGTAGGGGCGCGACATAATTTCGCCCTCTATTTCCAAGCGAAGTCCGCCCACCACCGGAGCAATGAGCAGCAAGGCGGTGATGTATTGCGAACTCACACTGCCGCTAATCCGCACATCGCCGCCATGAAGGCGTTTGCCTCTGATGAGCAAAGGCGGATAACCTTCTTCGCCGGCGTATGCAATGTCGGCGCCCAAGCTACGCAAAGCATCCACCAGCACCTTGATGGGACGCTGACACATTCTTTCGGTGCCCGTGAGAGTGACGGTGCGACCTTCGCGCGTGGCGAAATAAGCCGTGAGAAAACGCATCGCCGTGCCGGCGGCACCAATATCCACCACCGGCGTATCGTCGTGCGCCAACGCACGGAGCACGGCATCGGTATCGTCGCACTTCGCCAAATGATGCAAAGTGCCCCTACCTCCGCTCAAAGCATGCAGCAGCAACACACGATTGCTGATACTTTTCGATGCAGGCAATTCAATAGCGCCTTCCAAGCGCTCCGGAGCAGTGATTCGATAATTCATAAGCAAAAAAAACTACGAACTACAAAGGTACAAAAAATAACGAAAACGAAAACGAAAACGAAAACTCTTTTACCCGCCTCCGCTAAACACTCCATCCCTCTGTTAACGCCGGCAATGTTGTGCCCTATTCCGGGATGACAGAGGCAATAGCGAAATGAAAACGGCAGAAACGACACAAAATTGTTAAATTTTCGTACAAGGGGGACTGTCCCTGTTGTACGAAAATTAGGGTTTAGGGCCGTGTGGGGCATGTTTCCGAATTTAAGGTATGTTAAATGGGTTGACGAGGGGAAGTTGAGACACAGTGTGGGGGGCTTGTGAGATTGTGAGATTTTGGGGCGGTTATGGGTATGGGTATCGGTATTTTTTGTAACTTTGTAGGTTGGTAGGATGGCATCGGTTTGGTGCCTTGCCTAAAACATTGACTCATTGTTATGCTCAATAAGAAAGAAGAAGATAAGAAAATCATTGACCGCGCCGCCGGCGATGAATATAAATACGGGTTTGTGACCGATATCGACACCACGGTGATTCCGAAAGGACTCAACGAAGATGTGGTGCGCCGAATTTCAGAGCTAAAGGGCGAGCCCGAGTGGCTGCTCGAATTTCGCTTGAAGGCTTTCCGCCATTGGCTCACCCTACCCCAGCCCAAATGGGGACACGTGCACATTCCCGACATTGATTTCCAAGATATCAGCTACTATGCTGCACCTCGTAAGCATAATGAGCAAAAAGAGATTGACCCCGAGTTGAAAAAAACTTTCGACAAATTGGGTATTTCCTTAGAGGAGCAAATGCGCCTTTCCGGTATGGCGGTGGATGCTATTGTGGACAGTGTGAGTGTGCACACCACCTATCGCGAACGCCTTGCCGAGCTGGGTGTGATATTCTGCTCCATCAGCGAAGCGGTGAAAGATTACCCCGACTTGGTGCAGCGCTATATGGGCAGCGTGGTGCCCTACACCGACAATTTTTATGCGGCGCTGAATTCCGCCGTGTTTAGCGACGGCTCATTTGTGTACATTCCCAAGGGGGTGCGATGCCCGATGGAATTGTCGTCGTATTTCCGTATCAATGCCGCCCAAACGGGCCAGTTTGAGCGTACGCTCATTGTGGCCGACGATGATAGTTATGTGTCGTATCTCGAGGGGTGCACCGCTCCGCAACGCGACGAAAACCAGCTCCACGCCGCCATTGTGGAAATCATAGTGGAAGAGCGTGCCGAGGTGAAATACAGCACCGTGCAAAACTGGTATCCCGGCGACAAAGATGGGCGTGGCGGTATCTACAATTTGGTGACCAAACGTGGCATTTGCCGCGGCGACCATAGCAAACTCTCGTGGACGCAAGTGGAAACCGGCTCTGCCATCACCTGGAAGTATCCGAGTTGCATCCTTGCCGGCGACCATTCCGTGGGCGAATTTTATTCGGTGGCACTCACCCGCAATCGCCAGGAAGCCGATACCGGCACCAAGATGATTCATTTAGGCAAAAACACAAAGAGCACCATCGTGTCGAAGGGTATTTCGGCAGGATTTAGCCAAAACAGCTATCGCGGTATGGTGAAAATTGCGCCCAAAGCCACCAATTGCCGCAACTATACGCAATGCGACAGTCTGCTGCTGTCGCCCACCAGCGGCGCCCACACCTTCCCGGTGATAGAGGTGGGCAACGATTCGTCGGTGGTGGAACACGAAGCCACAACGAGCAAAATCAATGAGCAACAAATATTCTACTGCAATCAGCGTGGCATCAGCACCGAAGATGCCGTGGGGCTTATCGTGAACGGCTACGCCAAAGATGTGATGTCGAAATTGCCTATGGAATTTGCAGTGGAGGCACAAAAATTGCTCAGCGTGAGCCTCGAAGGCAGCGTGGGGTGAGGACGAAAACTAAAACTAAAACGAAAACTGAAACTTACTACGATATATGCTTCAAATCAAAAATTTATGCGCCTCGATTGAGGGTAAAGAAATATTGAAAGGTATCAACCTCACCGTTCGCCCGGGAGAGGTGCACGCCATTATGGGGCCCAATGGCTCGGGAAAAAGTACGCTCAGCGCTGTGCTCACCGGCAATCCGGCTTACACCGTGACGGGCGGCGAAGTGGAATTCTACGGCAAAGATTTGTTGGCGCTTTCGCCTGAAGACCGTGCCCACGAGGGCTTGTTCCTCAGTTTTCAATACCCGGTGGAAATTCCGGGCGTGTCGATGGTGAACTTTATGCGTGCCGCCATCAATGAAAAGCGCAAATATTTCCACCAAGAGCCCCTTAGCGCTTCAGAATTTCTGAAACTGATGCGCGAAAAGCGCGCCGTGGTGCAACTCGACAACAAATTGGCGTCGCGTGCCGTGAATGAGGGTTTCTCGGGCGGTGAGAAAAAACGCAACGAAATTTTCCAGATGGCAATGCTCGAGCCCCGATTGAGTATCCTTGACGAAACCGATAGCGGACTCGACATCGACGCCCTCCGCATTGTGGCGGAAGGGGTGAACACCCTCAAAAGCGCCAACAATGCCACCATCGTCATCACCCACTATCAGCGCTTGCTCGACTACATTAAGCCCGACTTTGTGCATGTGCTCTACAAGGGACGCATCGTGATGAGTGCCGGACCGGAATTGGTGGGCGAACTGGAAGAGAAGGGCTACGACTGGATTAAAGCACAAGTCGACAAACAAGATTAATCCGCTTTTTTGAGTATGACCACAGCTATCCAACAATATATCGACCTCTATCGGCAAAATGCCTCCGCAGTGAATGAGCACGCGCCCGAAGCACTGAATGTGCTGCGCAGCGAAGCCTTGCACGTGCTGCAAAGCACTGCCTTTCCAAAAAAGGGACAAGAAGACTACGAGGCCACCGACCTAAACGCCGCTTTTGCGCCCGACTACGGCGTAAACATCAACCGACACCCCTTTAGCCCAGATGCCATGGCGGCTTTCCGCTGCGATGTGCCCAACTTGAGCACTTGCTTGTATTTCTTCTTTAATGATATCTTCGCCGCCTCGCGCACCGCTGAGCGCAACACTCCCGAAGGATTGGTGATTGAAAGTTTTGCCCAAGCGCAAGAGCGCCATCCTGCCATCCTCAACCAATACTTGGGAAAAGTGGCAAATATCCGCCAGCCCGAAGTGGCGCTCAACACCCTGCTGGCGCAAGACGGCATCCTCATTTATGTGCCCAAAGGGATGGTGGTGGAAAAGCCCATCCAGCTGGTGAGCATTTTCAATGCTTCAATGCCGCTGATGGCACTGCGCCGCATTCTGGTGGTGCTCGACGAAGGGGCGCAAGCCAAATTGCTCGCTTGTGACCACACGCAGGAAAGCACCCACACCTACCTCTCCAGCCAAGTGGTGGAAATCGTGACAAAGCACGGCGCCACTTTCGACTACTACGATATGGAAGAAAGCAACAGCCACACCACGCGGGTGGCGTCGGTGTTTGTGAAGCAAGAAGCGGAATCCAACGTGATGATCGACAGCATTACCCTGCTCAACGGATTCACCCGCAACAACTATGTGGTGAGCATCGACGGCGAGCATGCCGAAACGCATTTGTTGGGCATGGCTATCGCCTCCGACCAGCAGCACATCGACAACCACACCCACATCAGCCATCATGCGGCAAACTGCCACAGCAACGAAATGATGAAATACGTGCTGCGCGACCAAGCCGTGGGCGCCTTCTCGGGCAGGGTGCTGGTGAGCGAAAACTGCCCGCACACCGTGGCATATCAAGGTAATCGCAACATCGTGGCTTCGCCTTCGGCAAAAATGTACAGCAAACCTCAGCTCGAAATCTACACCGACGATGTGCAATGCTCGCACGGCTCCGCCACCGGACAGCTCAACGAAGAAGCCCTCTTCTATATGCAATCGCGCGGGGTGAGCAAAGACGAAGCCAAGCAATTGCTCATGCAAGCCTTTATGAGCGATGTGATTGATGGCGTGCGACTGCCCGCCCTCAAAGACCGACTGCACCATTTGGTGGAAAAGCGCTTCCGCGGTCAGCTTACGATGTGTGGCGACTGCTCCACCGCGCATTGCGGAGCAAAAATAGAAAAAATATGAAATCACTCACACTCATTATATATATAGAAGTAATATGACATTCACCCCCGAAACTTTAGAATCTATTCGCGCAGAGTATCCCATCTTGCAGCGCCAAGTGAATGGCGCACCCTTGGTGTATTTAGATAGCGCCGCCACCTCGCAAGCACCGCGATGCGTGGTGGAAGCCATCAATGAGATGTACTATCAGCATCGTGCCAACGTGCACCGCGGCGTGCACACGCTCTCGCAAGAGGCTACCGACATGGTGGAAAACACACGCGAAACGGTGCGGCAATTCATCAACGCCGAATCGTGCGAAGAAATCATCTTCACACGCGGCACCACCGAAGCCATCAACTTAGTGGCTGCCTCCTACGGCCGACGCCTCTGCAATGGCGACGAAATTATCCTCACCGCCATGGAGCATCATAGCAATATCGTGCCTTGGCAACTCATCGGGCAAGACAAGCGCATCCGAATCAGAGTGGTGCCGGTGAGCGACAAGGGCGAAATCAATATCGACGAATATGCCGACCTCTTCACCGAGCAAACGCGCTTCGTGGCGCTGGCACACGTGTCGAATGTGTTGGGTACCATCAATCCGGTGAAAGAAATGATTGCCATCGCCCACAACCATGGCGTGCCCGTGCTCATCGACGGCGCACAAGCCACGCCACACATCGGTGTGGACGTACGCGATTTAGACTGCGATTTCTACGCCTTCTCAGCTCACAAAATGTATGGACCCACCGGCGTGGGCGTGCTCTATGGCAAAAAATGGCAACTCAACCAACTCACACCCTACCAAGGCGGTGGCGAAATGATTGGCAACGTGAGTTTTGAACGCACCACCTACGCCGCACTGCCTTTTAAATTTGAAGCCGGCACCCCCGACTATGTGGGCATCGCAGCTTTCGCAAAAGCCATTGCCTACATTCAATCCATCGGCATCGACCGCATCGCCGCACACGAGCGAGCACTCGTGGACCTTGCCACCGAACAATTGCTCACCATCCCCGACATACGCATATTCGGAACCGCAGCGCAAAAAGCAGGTGTAATTTCATTTTTGGTGGGCAACATCAATAGCTACGATATGGGCATCTTGCTCGACCGCCTCGGCTTTGCCGTACGCACCGGTCACCACTGCGCCCAACCCTTGATGGCGCGCTACGGCGTGCAAGGCATGGTGCGTGCCTCCTTCGCCGCCTACAACACCCCCGACGAAGTGCTCCGCTTCGCCCAAGCCGTCAGCCGAGTAGCCACCATGTTCTAACGAATCAACATCGATATAGTAGCTAAAGTAGCTATATTAGCTATAATAGCTACAATAAATACAAGTCACTTCCTTAAATACCGGCTTATGTCACCAAAAGATATAGATTTTGCAAAACCCAAAAGTAGCTATCGCAAGCTGTTTGTATTCCAAAAAGCAGAAGCGATTTACGACCTTACATATTTTTTCTTGCAAAATCGAATTCCAACATCCGACAGAACGTACGATCAAATGTTGCAAGCAGCACGATCGGGAAAACAAAACATTGTGGAGGGACGAGCGGATTCCGCATCTTCTGCTGAAATCGAAATCAAACTTTTTGGAGTGGCAAAAGGCAGTCTGCACGAACTGCTTAACGACTATGAGGATTATATGCGCACGAGAAAGGTGATAAGATGGAACAAAAATCACGAACGATATGAAAATTTGCTCAAAACTTGCAGAACGCACAACGACACTTCTTTCTTCACTTCACTCGTCCCCAAAATGAACGAAGAAGAATATTGTAATCTGATGCTCACCTTAATTATTCAAACCATTGCTATGCTCGAAAAGATGATAGAGCTGATAAAGAGAGATTTTATCCAAAATGGTGGCATCAAAGAGCAAATGCATCAAGCTCGCATTTCCTATCGCTCTCTCCCATCAAAATAGCACATCGAATCACAGAAAAATAAAGGGAGGGAAACGCTGTAATGGGCGTTTCCCTCCCCTGCTTATTGAGGAGGGTGCTTGTAGCACCTTCGGATTATCACTTCACAATCATTTTGCGAGCTGTGGTCGTGCCATTGCTCATAATGTCGGTCACGATATAAACGCCGGCATCGGTGGGAGCTTGCGTGCCAAGGTTCACACCATTGACAGAGAAGTAGATAGATTTCACGATAGCGGCGTTGGCATCCACATCGTTTATGCTTGTGGGCTGCTCAATCACAAGGTTGTAGGTCTTTGAGCGTTGACCCAGTGTTTTGGTAATCCAAGCATCACCATCGGCTTTGCCATACACCTTTCCGTCGTAGATACCCAAATTGTCGCTGAAGGTCCAAATTGTGCCTTCTGGAGTGCCAATGGTGAGAGCAGAGCGCACATTGGTGTAGGTTTCGCCCTCTGCCACTACGGGCACTGCGGCAAAGTAGTTGGCAAGAGGATTGAGTTCTTGCCCTTTGAGTGTGGGATACATACCCGGGGTAATGACGAATGCAGTGTCGGAAGCCAGTGCATCGCAGAGCGCAAGCATACGTGTCGACACGCCGTTTGCCTTAGCATCGATAGTGCTTGGCTCAAGAGCCGGATTCACATCAGTGTCGAAGTACACATTGGTGAGGCTGATTTGCTCATCTTTCGACGGCACAATGTGTCCGGCGGTGGTAACATCTGTTGAAGCCACTTCTCCGGCATTGTAGACATTCACGAGCGTAAAGTCGCTGAACACGCCACCGGCAATGCCGCCCACATATCCTTTACCTGAGATTTTACCCATATTGTAGCTATCGTAGATTTTGCAGCGGCCGTAGCCCCACAAACCGCCTGCCACGCCATAGCTATTAGCAGCTCCGGAGCAAGTGAGGTCGCCGAGATTGAAGCAATTGTGGATTTCGCCTGCGCCGAGACCTGCGAAGCCGCTATTGCCATAGCCTGCCACTTCCATATCACCAGCATTGTAGCAGTTGTAAGCGATGCCGCTCATGCCACCGGCAAAGCCGCCGGCAAATTTACCCTTGTTGGTCACCTTGCCCATATTGTAGCAGTCTTCGTAGTAGGTTTCGCTATCGTTGTCGCCCACCACACCGCCGGTGTATTGCGCTGTGCCGGTCACACTGCCGGTGTTGTAGCAGCGAATCATACGAGCCACATATCCAGAAGAGGAAGCGTGCTTACCTGCCACACCGCCCACATTGTTGGAAGAAGTGCTCACCACATCGCCGGTGTTGTAGCAGTCGAAGAGTTCCGAGCCGGCGTAGAGTTGGCCTGCCACACCTCCGAGGTAACCTTTACCGGTGACCTTGGCATTGTTGTAGCATCCTATCATCACCATGGGGTTGAGCGATTTTTTACCACCGCCAAGAATGCCACCCACAGAGCTACCAGCAGTAATGATTTCGGCTTCGTTGTGGCAATAGAGGATAGAGTCGCCGCCATTAGAAGCAGCCACAATACCGCCGGAATTGTTGCCGCCCGACACCACTCCATTGTTCACGCAGTTGCGAATTACGCCACTATTGTAAACGGCGATACCTGCCACATAGGTTTTCTTGGTGTCGGAACCGATAAGGGTATCGTTTTCGCAATTTTCCACCACAGCGTCTTTTTCCACTGTGTAGGCAATACCACCGAGGTAATTGCCCTTGGAGTCCACTTTGCCAAAGTTTTTACAGTTGGTTACCGAGCCGCCGCTCTTCACATATCCGGCAATGCCGGCAGCAGAGCTGCTGGAAGAGTAGACCGTTATATGGTTTTCGCAATCATAAATTTTGCCATACACATTTCCGGCAAAGGCGCCATTATAGCGATAACCGGTGATCGTACCGCTCATCAAAGTGAGGTGGTGCACGGCGCCTTGCGGTCCGATGTTGCCAAAGAGGCCGAGGCTACCTTCAGTGCTTGCCACCACATTATTCACATTAAAGAACTTCATGCCATTGCCATCGAAATCGCCATTAAAGCTGGCTGCATCCACCCCCACACATTGATAAGCGGTGGTGTCGAAATCGATGTCGTTGAGCACCTTAAAGTATCTGCCGGAGAAGGGATAATTTTCGGTGTTGGTGAATTTAGCCAACTTCTGCATATCCTCCACGGTTTTGATTTGGAAAGGATTTTCTGCCGTGCCTTCACCTTCAAACACATTCGGCATTGCGCGCAATGCGATGGTTTTGGTGTAGGCGCCCACTGTGGCAGTGAGCACATCTCGGAGGGATGTGGTGTCGGGAGTGAGGTTCACTTTCAGCATACCATCTTCCACAGCAAAGTTTTTGGCAGAATCGAGTGTCCATTGCAAGTCGGCTGCTTGATAGAGCTGTGCGTTGGTATACACATCATCGGCATTTTGCCCGTCGGCAAAAGTAACCACCATCTTGCGGTGTGCCACAGCTGCCGGCTCATTCTTAAATGCTTTAATCACCGGATACAAGCCTGCGGTCCAATCGTAGCGGTCGGCGTCAAATCCTTCTATTGGCTTTCCATTGGTGAGCACGGCAGTGTTCAATCCCTTGGCATTAGGCACAGAAGAATTGGCAGCGCCACCGTAGTAGCCGATTTGTGCGTCGAAGTAGTTGTTGGAAGCGTCGTAAGATGCGATTGGTGCATTGGCAAACACAGCGCCACGTGCAGCATGATTTCCATCGTGGCGTTCCACAGTGCCATAATTAAGATTGTAAGCCACCTTGCCTTTCGATGGTGCGGAAATGGTGATACCTCCCACTGTGCGATTGGCATAGATAGCGCCGGTGTTGATATTGCCTATCACCACACTGGAGGTGGCATTATTTGCCACAATACCTGCGATAGAGGCTTGCGTGTTGGCATTATGGCTGGCGTCGACACTGTCGCCTTGAATGAAGCCATCGTTTTGGCAATACTGCACGGTGCCATAGTTCCAAGCCACAATACCGGCTGCGTAGGTGCTACCTGCCACAATGTGTCCGGCATTGTAACAGCCATCCACTAAACCGGAGGCTTGGTTCATAGCCACGATACCTGCAGGGTAGCTATAAGAGCTGGTGCAAGAGCTAAAGTTCTTGCAATTCATCACTCTACCGAAGTTGGATGCCACGATACCTGCTGCATAGTTATATGCCTTAAATGAGCAGTCGGATGCCATAGTCAGGTTTTTCACTGTGCCATTTTCGCGTAACTATTCAGCTATGCAATAATATGGGCGCACTGATTGTGGGGATGCTGTT
>JBJECV010000190.1:0-5816 GCA_051871435.1 Sodaliphilus sp.
GGCGTGAATCCAAACAGCAAAAGCCCGGTAACCAAATTCCAAATCATCGGCGAGAGCCAATTGGGAAGCCGTGTGGATAAACGTATGGAGGGATTGCAGAATCAAAGTGTGGAGGAAGTCAACAGAAAGTTTGACGAAGATTTGGACCGCTTTGAGAATGATGAATTGCCGGTTGGTTCACGGTTAGAACTTGGTATGCCATCGAATGAGTTGAGAAGTGCCGGTTTCCCAGATTTGCCAATTAGCATGCGTTCGTCGCTGCTGAAACGCAAGGCGGGTATGGAACGACATCCTTTTAGTGCATCGGAGCTAAAAGGACTGGTCAATGCCATTCAAAAGCCTATTGCAGTATTCCAATACAGCAAGGAGAATATGCGCAATTTGATTGCTGATGTCACGCATGGTGACAAGCATTTTCTTGTTGGAGTAACGCTTAATTATAAGTCGAATGGCATTGAGATAAATAGTGTTTCGGGTTTGTTCCCGAAAGAAAGCGCAGAATGGACAAAGTGGATTCAGGACGGTAAAACCATAAGGATAGACCAAAAAGATAAGGTCCTAAGCCTTATCGACAGTCTACGGACTAATCCCGCTGAGTCTGAACGAATCGGCTTGGACCTTGATTCTGTGTCAAATTTAGTTGAAAATTTTGAGAATCCAAGCATTTCCGGCGAAAATATTGCTGATGGTGGTGCTTCTTATCGTGAGGTGGATGATGAGCAGCAGATTGAATGGCTTGAAAAGCAACCAACTGTGAAGGTGTATCGCTCGATGGCGTTGATTGATGGGAAGCTGTATCCTCCCATGAACTCTATCGACGAAATGGGCGAGCTTGGCAATCCCGAAGAGGTTGGCAAGTGGACAGAAAGTGTAGAGCATCCCGAAAATGCTTTTGAAAAGAATGGTAAGTGGTACTTTAACTTACTCAAGTTTCGGATCCGAAACTTGTGTTACTATAATTATGGAGCAGAACAAACAAGAGATTTCATTCGGAAATACTTCAAAAAGAGCGATAATTCAAAGAGAACCAAATCATTACTCGAGACTAAGAATTCCTTTGAAGAAACAAATGAAATTAGCAGAGGACTTGTACAAGGGCGGAATAATGACGAAGGACGAGTACGAAGCGGCAACGAGACGATTGCGAATACTAAAAGAGCAGGAGAGCAAGCAGTAGCGGACGATGCCGACTTGCTATTCCGTGACGATGACAACTTCACTGTTCATGACCGTGCGATAGCTCGCGATGCCTACGAGCAGATGGAGTCCACCGTGACTAAGAGTAAAGATAAATGACTGGAAACGAGTTTTCGTCATTTATCATCACTCTTAGATCACGATAGGGCGCCAGCTCTCATATCCCCGGAAGCACGACTTTTTTATCGTTTCATGCCACAAAGGAAAACTAACCCGCATAAAATAAAGCGAATGTTGTACTCGTAAATAAAACTCTGTAGATTACTTCTTGAGCAAAAGTTCCTTAATCTTAACCGCAAGCACTTCTTTGGGCTGACTGCCTGTCAAAGTTTTTGGACTGCCGTTTCGAGGAAAGAATATCAAAAAGGGAATACTCCTGATTTGCAACGCCGTAGCCAGTTCACGATTGCTATCCACGTCGATACAATAAAAATCCACCTTTCCCTTATATTCTTTTGCCAATTCTTCCAGCACCGGTGCCAATGCTCTGCATGGTCCGCACCAAGTGGCAGAGAAATCCACTATAGCCGGACGCTCACCTGTAAACACAAACGAGGTGTAATTCTGATTGATAAACCCGATTTTGTTCACAAACTCTTCGGTGTTGATTTTATTCACCACACCTGCTTTCTGAGCAAAGCCAGGCATAGCAAGCACCCACACCATCAGCAAAATAATTACCTTTTTCATAATCAAAATTCTTACATTCTTATTGATGCTGCTCGCGCAATAAATCGTTCACGGTTTTCACAGGATTAAATGTCTCGATAGGCACTTCCACAAACACGGTAATCCAATCGCTCATCGAGCCGTTCCACAAGCCGGGCAGTTCAAGCGCTTTGATATCCACACCGCCTTTCGATTTCATGCTAATCAAACCCGTTTCAGGGTCCACATATTGCTTCAAATCAAATTTATTGCCCTTAAAATCTTTCAGGTAGCACACCAAATCCACCGGATTGAAGTGCGTGCCGCTATTCATCAATTCCACACCTTCGGGTTTCGACGAATCAATTTGTGCAGCTTCCAAAATTTGAGGCGAATAGCTGCCATCAGCATTATATGCCAAGTACGGACCACCTCCGGGCTCGCCTTCGTTTTTCACTACGCCACACACGCGAATCGGCCTGTTCAATTTGCCCTTAAGGTATTCCACCAATTGTTCATCGGTCATTTCCTTAGCGGCTACGCAGTGAATCGATAATTCGTTTTCCAAGTAGGAAAGCATATCATGAAGTTGCTCCGAAGTGCACCCGCCTTCTTCAATTTGGGTAAGCATTTCTGCCACCTTAGCTTGTATTTGCACCAAATAGCCGGCTATAGCGCGTTTGTATTTCACTGTGATGCTACGCAATTTCGATGGCACCACATTATCAATATTCTTTATAAACACCACCGTGGCTTCTCTTTCGTTCAAATTCTCTATCAGTGCGCCGTGTCCTGCAGGACGGAACAAAAGTTCGCCGTCTGCATCGCGATACGGCGTGTTGTCCACATTCACGGCAATGGTGTCGGTGGAGGCTTTTTGTTCCGACATCGTTACATCGTATTTCACGCCCCACACTTGCTCGTAGAGCGATTTCTTCTCTTCCAATAGCTTTTCAAAAGCGCCTCTATGCTCGGGCGAAACGGTGAAATGCAAATGCACCACTCCTTGCTTATCGGCTGCATACTGCGCACCTTCTTCCAAATGTTCTTCCAGTGGGGTATGAGATTTTCCTCCGGCGGCTTTATGAAATTTGAGCAAGGCCTTCGGCAAAAATCCATAATTCAACCCTTCAGCATCGAGCATGCCTTTCACCACTTCCACATACTTGCCATCCGCCATCAATTCTTGCACATTCTTATTATACAGCCTCACGCAAGCCTTATTCAAATCCGGATAAAAAGCAAATTTCGATATATTGTCGAAATACTGCTTCTCAAATTCTGTGGCTGGATCAGTATTGCCCGAAGTGGCAAAAGCAAACATATTTTTAAACATACGGCTCGCTGCTCCGGAAGCGGGCACAAATTTCTCAATAACGTGCCCCGTGCTCCGAAATTCCTTCCAAGCATTTAGACTTTTCGCCAAATCTTTGTCCGTAAGTTTCACAATACCGTTGCCCACAGTGGCTACAGCATTAATTTTTAAAAAAGGAAAACCGCTCTCAAAACGCTGAAGCTGAGCTTCTATCATCTCTTTCGAGATGCCGCGTTTCTCAATATTTTTCAAATCGGCACTGGTTAACATAATGATTAGAATTTATCAATTTGGTTAATTAATCAAAACGAAACGGCAACTTCTGTCGTTCTAATTTGTAAAGTTAATCATTTTATTCTAATTTTACACAGTTTTTTCAAGATAAAATAAATGAATAACTATTTCAGGGAAGAAGAACGACGAAATGTAATCAGTCATGTTAAGGCATTGCGTTTGATGTTGGGTAACCAATTGGAGTCGCCCGACTTCCACCTCGTGCACGAAATTATCACCAACGGGGTAAACAATAATTTCTGCAAACGCGACAAATACGGCATCAACCCCGTGGAGCGATGCTTAACCACGGCGCGTTTAGTGTCGGAACTCATAGCACCCGACAGAAATATCACCATTGCCACATTAATATATAATTTCGCTCGCGAAGAATTTATTTCCGTCGTCGATATTCGCAAATCCTTTGGCGATGATGTAGCAAAATTGGTGCAAGGGCTTATCAATATATCCTCGCTCTACACCAAGCAGGCGGCTGTGGAAGACGACAATTTCCACAAGCTCCTCTTCACTTTCGCCGAAGATATCCGTGTGATTATCATCATGATTGTCGACCGCCTACAATTAATGCGCCGCATCAATCATCATCCCGACGAAAAATTCGTACGCGACATCTCATCCGAAGCACGATATCTCTACGCCCCATTGGCGCACCGATTGGGATTATACACCATCAAATCCGAACTCGAGGACCTTTCCTTGAAGTATCTCAATCGCAAAATCTACACCCAAATAGCTAAAAAGCTTAACGAAACTAAGGAGGTGCGCGACAGCTACGTAACCCATTTCATCGAACCCATCCGCGCACGTCTACAAGAATCAAACATCAGCTTTGAAATCAAAGGCCGCACCAAGTCGATTAATAGCATCTGGAATAAGATGAAGAAAAAAGACGTGGACCTCAATGAAATGTACGACCTTTTTGCCATCCGCATCATTCTCGACACACCTAAAGAACAAGAAAAAAAGGATTGCTGGATTGCTTATTCCATCGTCACCGACATCTACACGGCTAATGTGTCGCGACTGAAAGACTGGATTTCCATCCCGAAATCCAACGGCTACGAATCGCTCCATATCACCGTGAAGGGACCACAAAGCAAATGGGTGGAGGTTCAAATACGCACGAAGCGAATGGACGAAATCGCCGAAAGAGGCCTCGCCGCTCACTGGAAATACAAGGGCATCAAAAGCGAAGGTGATGTGGATAAATGGATGAACAATGTCCGCGAAGTGCTGGAAGCCGGCGAAAGCGGGCAAATGGGACTCATCCGTGAAATGAATATGAATCTCTACGAAAAGGAGGTGTTCGTATTCACACCTAAGGGTGATCTGTTTAAACTCCCTCAGGGCGCCACCATTCTCGATTTCGCCTTCCATATCCACTCGAAAGTGGGATGCACGTGCACAGGAGCTAAGGTGAATGGCAAAAACCAGAAGCTGAACTATAAAGTGAAAAGTGGCGACACCATCGAAATCCTCACAGCTTCCACACAAACCCCTCGCCAAGATTGGCTCAATATCGTGGTCACTTCTAAGGCGCGCAATAAAATCAAGCAAGCCGTCAACGAGGAGAAAATGAAAAAAGCGGATTTCGCCCGCGAAATGCTCTCTCGAAGGTTCAAAAACAGAAAAATTGATTCCGACGAAGCCACCATTTCGAAACTCGTAACCAAACTCGGCTATAAATCTATCATCGATTTCTACTGCGAAATTGCACAAGGCAACATCGATGTCAACGATATAATCGAAAAATACATCGATTTCACCAAACCTACGGAGCAACCTATCGCACACGAAACCGCCGACAAGTTTGTCCTGCAGCAAAGAAATCAACCCGATAGCAATTCCGATTCCGACATCCTCATTATTGATAATAATGTGAAGGGTATCAACTATAAGTTCTCAAAATGCTGCAATCCCATCTATGGCGACAAAATCACCGGTTTCATCGCCAGCGACGGCGCCATCAAAATTCACCGCACCGACTGTGGAAATGTCAAAAACCTAAAAGAAAAATATCCTTACCGCATCATTCAATCGCAGTGGTCGGGCAAAATCGGTAATCAATTCGCTGCCACTCTCCGCGTGGTGGGGCAGGACGATATCGGCATCGTGAGCAACATCACTTCGCTCATCAACAAAGAAGGCGATGCCGTTCTTCGTAACATTTCCATCAATTCCAATGGCGAATTGTTTGAAGGAATACTCGTGATTGGCATCAGCTCCTTGGAACACCTCACCGTGCTCATGAACAAAATCAAAAAATTAAAAGGGGTGAAAGATGTAATGCGCACCAATCATTAATTTCACATCCACATGGTGTTGGACTTCTGCCCCCAACACCATTTTTTTCAATCTAATT